>JAYQOO010000069.1:0-10026 GCA_038144855.1 Acidimicrobiia bacterium
CTGATTGCTTGCTGCCTCTGTAAGAAACCCCTCCAAGTGCGGGAGTGGCGGAATTGGCAGACGCGCTAGCCTCAGGAGCTAGTCCGAGCAATCGGGTGGAGGTTCGAGTCCTCTCTTCCGCACCAGTAAACCTAAGCAACACAAGCACTTACGGAGACACCTCGGAAGTGTTGTGTTTTCGTTTTTGTTTCGTGGTCAAAAAAGTGGTCAAACAGCATCAAAAATAGCCCGTGTTCATTGGGTGTTTCTTGATGTCTCGCCGAAGCAGATTTACCAAACTTGACCACACCCAGAAACATTGGGGGTTTTCATCTTCTTAATCAGCACCAACCCTTCCGCCAACCCTCCCTCCAGAGCTCGCCAAGTCGCGTGAGAACCACGGTCGCTGTCTTCCAGAGCGTCTTACCCACCCCTTAGAACGACCCCGCCAGAACCCAGCCAAACGGGTCGGTCTGTAATGGTTCGTTCGCACGGATACAAAAAGCCTTGCGCCTGTATCACTGCCTTCCTACACTATTACGTATGACGAAGAAACGCACCCCCACGGACGCCCCCGCCACCCCTCGCACGTTCGGGTATTGCCGCGTCTCGACCCGCCAGCAAGCCAACGAGGGACATTCCCTCGCTGACCAGCAGCAGCGGATTGCGGGGTACTGCCAAGCGAACGGACTCCCCGCACCCAGCCAGTTCTTCGTGGATGCGGCGACCAGTGGGACGGTCAACCT
Source organism: Acidimicrobiia bacterium (assembly GCA_038144855.1). Lineage (GTDB taxonomy): Bacteria > Acidobacteriota > Vicinamibacteria > Vicinamibacterales > UBA2999 > 12-FULL-67-14b. Next base: position 726 of record JAYQOO010000069.1, read on the forward strand.
TCAGAAGCGGGAGCAGGGTGCCAGGTTGCTCGCCGAACTCCGCAAGGGAGACCACATCATCGTCACCAAGGGAGACCGTCTGTTCCGCTCCGCCAAGAATGCGCTGGAGATTGCGGAGTCACTGCGAGACAAGGGGGTCGGTCTTCACCTGATGGATATGGGCGGTGAGGTGCTGAACTCCTCCGTGTCCCGACTGGTCTTCGGCATCCTGATGATGGTCGCCAATATGGAGTCCGAACGCATCGGAGAGCGCACCGCCAGCGTCAAAGAACACCTCCGCGCACAGGGTCGGTTCGTCGGGGGTGCGGTGCCGTTTGGATATGCGAAGACCGCCGACGGGTCGCTGAAGCGGAGCAAGGACTTCGGAACGCTGCGGAAGCGGATTAGCGAGATGTCGCGGAAGGGTCACTCCACCCGCGCCATCGCCCAGACGCTGACCGAGGAAGGCATGCCCGTGAGCCACAACACGGTCTATCGCATCCTCGACGGGCGACGGAAGACGGACGCCATCGCACGGTAGAACGCCACCTGGGGAGGGTGCCCCCAGCCACGGGCATAATCTTCTTCATGTCCCGTCTCCCCGCTCGCCCGAGACCGATCGCTTCCCCCGATGAAGTGCTACTCATTGAGACGCTCCAATCGCTCCGCGCGCAACGGCGTCAGCGTCTCGCCCCGCGTCGCCCCCGTCTTCGACTCTCCCCCACACAACGGGCACTGATTGCTGCCAAGACGGATGGGCGCTGCCAAATCTGCGGTGGCGTGCTCGATGCGACGTGGCACGCCGACCACGTGCGTTCCCACAGTGCAGGGGGTGCCCATGCGGTGGAGAACTATCTCGCTGCCCATCCGACCTGCAACAGCTACCGCTGGGACTACCTGCCCGAGGAGTTCCAGTGGACGCTCAAGATTGGGGTCTGGGCACGTCTGGTCATGGAGCAGCAACAGCCGCTCGGACAAGTCATGACCCGTGCGTTCGCCCAGTATGAAAGGGCGCGTACCCGACGCCAACGAAGGGCATAATCTCCCCCATGCCCCGAGGACGGAAGCCGAAAGCCGAGAAGACCAAGACCGTCAGCACCCTCCAAGAGACGAAAGCCGTGCTCTGGGCAGCTGCCGACAAGCTCCGCGACCAGATGGACGCTGCGGAATACAAGCACATCGTCCTTGGTCTCATCTTCCTGAAATACATCTCCGACGCGTTTGAAGCTCAGCGTCGCCATGTCCGCAAGGAACTGTCTGACCCGACCTCGGACTTCTTCGTCAGCGAGGACGCCGAGCAGGTCGACGCAGCGCTCGAAGACCGCGACTGGTACATCAAGGACAACGTGTTCTGGGTGCCCATCGATGCGCGGTGGGACTCGCTCAGAAGCCAAGCCAAGCAGCCGAATCTTGGTGCGCTCATCGACAAAGCGCTCGTCGCCATCGAACACGAGAACCCGCCCCTGCGCGGGAAGCTCGACAAGCGGTTCGGCGCAGCGCAGCTCTCGCAGGGACGCTTGGGCGAGCTGGTCGACCTCATCAGCACCATCGGGTTCGCGGACGACAACGCACAGGACGTGCTGGGTGAGGTCTACGAGTATTTCCTCGGTCAGTTTGCGAGTGCTGAAGGGAAGAAGGGGGGACAGTTCTACACCCCTGCGTCCGTCGTCAAGACGCTCGTCGCGGTGCTCTCTCCGCACAAGGGACGGGTCTATGACCCGTGCTGCGGGTCTGGTGGCATGTTCGTTCAGAGCGAGCAGTTTGTCGCTGCCCACGGAGGACGACGGGACGACATCTCCATCTACGGGCAGGAGAGCAACCCGACGACGTGGCGACTGGCTGCGATGAACCTCGCCATCCGTGGGTTTGCCGCTGACCTCGGGAAGGAACCTGCGGACACCTTCGCGCGCGACCAGTTCCCCGACCTAAAGTTCGACTACATCCTCGCGAACCCGCCCTTCAACATCTCGGACTGGGGTGGCGAGAAATACGAGTCCGACCCACGCTGGGTGTATGGGCGCCCACCCGCTGGGAATGCGAACTACGCATGGCTTCAGCACATCCTCTGGAAGCTGAAGCCGACGGGTGAAGCGGGCGTCGTGCTGGCGAACGGGTCGATGAGGTGCTGAATGCCAAGCAAGCAGAACTCGCAGACCAGCAGCGACGGGTTCAGCGGGATATTGCCAAGAACGGGGGGGTGCGATGAAAGTGCCAAAGGGGAACGGAGTCGTGACTGTGCCGATGACGACCGAAGCCGACTTCATCGCTGCGACGAAGAACCCACTCTTCGCGGAGGGAACGGTCTATGCGGTGGAGAGTGCTGCGGACTGGAACACCCTGCTACGGATGCTCCAGTCCACGGTCAGACCGTTTGCGGTGTGTGTGGTGCGGGTGGGGTGAAGCGGGCGAGCTTACTTGTTCACCCAGACGACATAGGCTTCGAACAATTCATTAATACTCATGCCTGTTTCTTGAACCAATGCGTCTTCAAACGTCAGCCGAGCGCTACGTAAAATCTTGGCATGCACCTCTTCGCCGAATGTCATCGCGAGGAATGCGGTCAACGCCAAGCCGTCGATGTAATCATCTTTGACTCCCATCGCCGAAACACCAACAGCGTCTGACCGCTTGCAGCAGCCAACATATGTCTTCCTATTTTTGACACCCAAGCGACCGTCGCGCAGGAGCCCACGCACTCTTTCCAAGCCCGCTTCTGTCGAGTGGTAGTACCCGTCAAATGCCTCCAATCCCTGCACAAACCAATTAGGGGCTTGAGAGTAGGTGAACCCACTCGGTTTAATTATCGTGGTGAGGTCTTGGAAAATCGTGATGTACTCATTAACCAACAGGGCATCCCAGTACGTGCCATCTTTAGGGTCGCCCCAAGAGCTGCCCGACGCTGTCTTCCAATCTGGTGCAGACCTTGTGAGGAGATGCACCGTGCAACTGGTTACGCTGACATTACCCTGCTGTTTGCTTATGGAAGACTGAATTCCAGCGCTACCTGTCGACGCGGATCCATTCGGCGTCGGATACAGATTGATTTTACAGGGTGTCCCGCGGTAGGTGGTGCCGTACTTCGCCTTGGCGACGGCAACAGCGTTATCGAGCAGCGTGACGGCGCGCTCACCGTCCTCGCGATATTGCGGCATGTAGTACAGCTCGTACTCGGCTTTCTTGATGACGAGTGCGTCTTCAGGCATCGTCTGGGCGACCGCGGGAGTCGCGACCGCGACCATCAAGAGTGCAAACGCAATCCCGTACCGGAATCTCGGTGCCATACGGCTCCTATCAGCCAATCCGTGCATCAGCACGCACGGACGGGAATACACAGGTCAACTCGCTCCGCGACCTTCGACATCTGGAACAGCGCCCCGCCTCGCCCCTCGTTTCGGCGGGTGTGGGGTTGGGGATAATAGCCCACCAACACGACTATTGCCAGAGTACGCCTGCCTACCGCTCGTGCGCCCCTGTCGGAGCATACGAACACCCCCGCCCCACCGAGCTACTCCCGCACCAGCGACACTTCCGCCCATCCTGCCCGTGCCGATGCGCTTTCGTCGGGGAATAGGAACAGCCCCGCCCATAGGACGTGGACCCGCAGAACTCGCAGCGGTCAGCGGTGCCCGCGTGTTCGTGGGCTTTGTGCGGGGAGTAGGAGCACCCACGTCCGTAGGACGCGGAGCGACAGTAGCGACACTGGGTGGTCGGCATTCAGCTCAGAAGCCCTTCAACAATGTCCCAGCGGTTGCGATATTCCTCCACTGACCAGCCGAGGTAGTCCGCTCTCGGGGGGAGCGTCACGGTCAGAACGTCGTTGTCCTTCCGCACGTGCCCATTCTTGCCTGGGTCTCGTAGCCACGCCGCGTGCGCTGCCGCCACGCGCTTCGCCATCACAGACGAGGGAACGATGAAGTAAGCAAACGGTTCCGCACTGCCAGCGAGCGGAATGCCCGCCAACACCCAGATGAATCGTTCTCCGTAGTTCTTCTTTGCCTTACGACCAACCGTGACGGTGCGGTCGCCTGGTCGAAATGTCTTGACCTGAACATGGACGAACTTCGTCCCCTCGCTGTCGCTGACGAGAATGTCGGTGTTCGGGGTGTTGCCGAGCGTGACGACTGCTGACCAACCGCGACGACAGAGTTCCCCTGCGACAAAGAACTGGCTCGCGTTGCCGCGGGACACCTTGACAACACCAGCTGAGCGAGAGAGACGCGACAAGGACGAGCGTTGCGCGGTCACCTATTCCTCGTCGTCAACGGGTTCTGGAATGTAAATTCGCTTCAAAGGAATGAGTCCCTTGTATCGAGCATCGAGGCTTTCGTAGTGGTTTAGCACCATCGATACGAAGTCATCACCGTCGATGAGACGAAGGTTCGTTTTTCCTTCCGCAAACCGTTTGGCTTGTTGGGTAAACGAGCCCAGCGTGACAACGATGCCGAACTCCGTCCCGCTCACTTTACCGTAGAGGGCAGAGACCACGGGGTCTCCGACCGAGCCTTCGCCACTCTTCACTTGAATCTTCAGAAGTGGCGGCTCAACGCCCAGCTCGTCCTTGTGCGCGATGATGTCTATCCCGCCATCGGCGCCAGGGAGCGACACGCGCGTCCGATAACCAATGCCTCGGAGCAATGACGCCACGAAGTCGCTGAATGGATGTCCCTTCAGCTCGCGAGACAGCACCTTAATGATGAAATCCCGCGTGTTATCCTCGATGTTCTCAGCTACTAGACCGACCGACTCATCCGCTACGGTCGACGCTGTTTGTGACGTCGCAGCATTACGGTCAACAGGAGCGCTTTCAAGCGTCGCGAGAAATTCGTCGGCATACGTCTTCACTTGAAAGAAGCTCATAGCAGAACCCAACTCATGCAACGCGCCCTGCGAGAATTGGGTACGGGGCACCTCCGCCTTCCATGTTACTGACCGCTGGACGCGGTATGAGGACTCGGCTGTGTCGTAGCGAGCCTCGCTCGTGATGACGCCGATGGAGACCGTCCGCCTACTTTTGGACGGATACGCCACGTGATCGCCTGTTTGAACCTCGTGGGAAAACCGATAGAGCTGACCTGCTACGTTGGCATGAGAGTTGTTCGACTTGTCGGGATACGTCTCAGCGATGCGACGCTTGTAAGCCTCTCGGTCTTTTGGCAGAGACACAACGTCGCCTGCCTGAACCCACCCGAGCGCGATGCAGTTCTGCTGACGAAAAAGTGCGTCTGCATCACCTGTCTTGCCAGCGTGTATTCCCCACAACTGAGACCCCATCTTCACTCCTTAACGACGCCTTCGCAGTCGGTCTACTCTGCGCCAGATGCGTGTATTTCCACCGCAGAGCCTAGCCGTAGCGTGCCAACCCCCCCCCCCCCCCCCCCCCCCCCCCCCTTTAAAACCCCCCCCCACCCCCCCCCCCCCCCCCCCCCCCGCACGCGGGGGACCCCGGGCGCCCATGCGGACACTTGCGGAAGCAGCTCAGAGTCCGATGGCTTTGGAGTACCACTCTGCTTTTTTGTGGGAATTCGCGACGAACTCACGAGGCGACGGCGCGTCATCGACATCGATATCTACGTGGCTAAACGCCAGGGCACCCCGAAAGACACCCTGACGCGTCACCGTGCCATAGGAAATCACCCCTGTGGGGTCTCCACCGTCCCACACGACAAAGTCACAGTTTCCGTCTTCACCATAGCCATCGAAGGGTCGTTCCGCACTCACAGCGAACATTACAAAGCGCCGTCCTTTGTACAGCACCTCGCGATTGGACAAGTCTGGGAACTCGGACATAGGCTTCTTTCTACCGCGATGGCTGTGTTAACTCCAGGCTTCTGTGCCCTCGACACCGTTCCGAGCAGTACTTGACCTCATCCCAGACTGTCTTCCACTTCTTGCGCCACTGGAACGGTCGCCCACAGACCACGCAGATCTTTGTGGGACGGTTCGCGTGATGCGCTATTAGCGTTCGTGCGCCCCCGTCGGAGCATCGGGACACTCCTGCACAAAGGTCAGGAACAGGTGCTCACCATCTCTTGGAGGGCGCGCCACTCGCTCGCGGTCGCAGACAAGCGCCATCGCTGCTTGATCCGAATCCACGCCTGCGCGTAGTGACACCAATAGGTTTGACGCGCAGGACGCCACACCTCGGGACCGCTATCCCCCTTGCTGCGATTCGACGATGCGGTGAGCGCGACCAGATGGTCAGAATCGGACAGGTCGTTGGCATAGCGTTCTTTTTCCGCCGCCGTCCAGCGCCAGCCCCCAGAGCGATGCGCATTCGCGAGCGGCACCAAATGGTCGACGTCTAAGTCCTCGGCGCGTACCACCCGTGTCTGGTTGTCTGGTGTCACCCACACGCCCGTGTCCACCGTGCAACGCCGCACGTCTCGGAACGTCACGGGTATCTGGGATTCGGCGATCAAGACCTCCGCACGGGTGTCCTGGCAATCTCCATCCGCATCAACCCAGTGACGCCAGTCGCTGCGGGTATAAAGCGGGAGCGACGTAGCAGGGTCGGCGATCACCAGCGATGCAGAGCCGAGCGGCGTCGGCGCGAGCGGGTAATCGTCGCGCTTGCACCCGACAAGGACAAACAACGCGAGACACGTCGATAACCGCCAGCGGCGTGTTGTGCTGAGGCGGGACGCACGGGGCAATGAAGTCATCGAGAACAGAGTCACAGGGGACGGAAGGGAGACTACCAGATACGTTGGTGCGTTCGGAGCTTAGACGCCAGCCACCCCGCCAGACCGTGCCACAGGGTCGCCAGACGGTTTGGCGGGGGTTGGTTACTCGTCGTCTTCGGTCGCTTTTGGCTTCCGTGTTCTAAAGGTCGCCACTTCGCCAGCCGCTTTTGCGGGGTGGAGTTGGTCATAGAACTGCTCGACCATCACGGGAGAGGTGCGCGCCCATTCCGCGATGGCGCGATACGACACGTTGTCGCCCTTATCTAACCGCAGCGTGATGGCAGTCGGGCGCAGCGACTTTCTGTCGCGGGTGTATCGTCGCCCTGTCTCGGGATCGTGGAACTCATACAACCCTGCTGCTTTGAGCAGCGTCTTCATTCCTTCGCGGTGGCTTTCGGGGAAGAGCAAGTCGGTGTCTTTGACATCGGGCAAACGCTCCGCTTTCATCTGTCGGTATGCCCACACGCCGCCGAACATTACATACGCTTTCTCTCGCCTACCCCCCGTGGAGTGCTTGCCCAGCACATACATCAGCACGGCGTCTTCACGGTCGCCGTGGGGAGTAATGACGTGGGTCTCTTCGCAGTCGCACCACCGCACACTCTCCGCTTCACCCACTCGTAATGCTCCTCCCACACTGATGAGGAGGTAGTAGTAGAGCGACCGACGCTGGCGTTGGGTGCGTGCGCTCAGATCGGGGGCGTCCGCGTGTTGCTTCGCCAACTGGTGAAGGGTCTTGTATTCCTCTTCGGTGAGGAACGGTCGCCCCCGACGCACCACCGCTTTCTTTCCCGTAAAAGGGGGCGAGGGGGGCACTTGCGTGATGACTTTCAGTCGGTCTCTCGCAAACACCAGTGCCGAGTGAATGAAGACAAAGTCTTTCTTGAGGGTGCTGCTGGTGAGCGTGTCTCCTCGGTTATTCCGCTGCGTCTCGCGCATTGCCCGCAGTTCCCGCAGTGTCTGGGCGTCAATATCCGCGACCTTGAGATGACCGATATGCGGGCGGAGGAGGGCTTCCTTCCATACGAGTTGTTGATATTGCCCCTGGCTGATGGTGCCCTCGTTCGCGTCTCGTTTGCGACTGGCGAGAAACTTCTTGGCGCAGTCGGTGAAGGTGGGAGCGTGGATGAGGGTGCCCCGCTTCTTGAGGGTGAGCAGTTCGCTCCACCATTCGGTCGCCACGCGCCTGGCTTCTCGCAGGTTTGCCGTGCCCGTGGTCTTGCGAAGAAGCTTGCCCTGAATACACGCCCGCGCGTGGATGAAGCGGGAGGTCGCACGCTTCTCCAGCCGCACTCTGCCGTCACAAATGAGTGCCACGACGGGGTCTGATGCGCCTCGGGGTTTTTGTGTCGCCATTCACCCCGAAGGATACGCGGCTGGGAATAAAAAGCTAGTGGTCAAATAGTGGTCAAAACATATAGTACTGATAAGTGCTTATTTTGCAATAACTTATATGTTTATATACTAGCCTCAGGAGCTAGTCCGGGCAACCGGGTGGAGGTTCGAGTCCTCTCTTCCGCACCATTTAATGCAGCCTTCCGCTCGCAAACCCTGAGCCGAAGGCTTGTCGAACAATTCCGGCGGCCACCTCATCTGTAAATCGTTACCGCAGAAGAGTTTACAGGTATTGCCGTATTGTGTTCTGCGGCTGGCTTCCCTACACTCGAATCAATGCCTACGCCCCCAGCCGGCAGCGAGCAGCCACCATTCCCTCCGTGCCCCATTTGCGGGGGAAAGATGGAACTGGTCTATGACCGCTTCACGCAACAGGTCTGTGTCTGCATTCACTGTCACAGCGGGCTGACCATCCCGGCCACAGCGTGGGACGTCCGCAAGCAGAAACTCGGCATTACATCCACGAGTTAACGGCAGGAGGGGTCGTGGCGGCCTGGGCGCCACAGGCTACTTCTCGGCAGCGAACGCGTATCGACCACCGCGCAATTCGGTTTGCGCTTCGACCACCGCGAGCAGCGCTTCCGCCGCGTGCGACAGCGTGCCCTCGCGCCGATGAATCAGCCGGAGCTTGCGATCGAACGTGAGTTCCGGTACCTGCACGCGCACCAGTTCCTTGTGCGTGACTTCCTGCTCGACCGTGATCGCCGGCAACAGCGCTACACCATTCCCCATGGCCACGAACTTCTTGATCGCGTCGATGGTCGGCATTTCGACCGGCATCCGCAGTTCGACGCGCTTCTTCTTGAAGGTCTCGATCACCCGCGCGCGATACGGTGACGACACGTGATGCGCGACGAATGACTCGCTGGCCAGCTCCGCGATCGACACCTTCGATCGGCGCGCCAGCGGGTGCGACGGCGGCACCACAAAGGCGAGCTCATCGTGATACACGACGATCGAGTTCAGGGCTTCGGTGTCGGGCCGGAACGTGATCACGCCAAAGTCGGCGCCGTAGTCCAGGACTTGCGACGGCACGCGGCTGCCGAGCGCCCGCATCACGGTGATGTGCACTTCCGGGTAGAGGCGTCGATATTCGTGAAGGATGGGCAAGAGATACAAGCAGGTCAACTCGTTAGCCGCCATGGTCAGGCGGCCGGTCCGGAGCTGGCGCACGTCGTCGAGCGCAGACATCGCCCGTGCCCTCAGATTGACCAGGCGCTCGGCATGGTCCGCCAGCACCCGCC
>JAYQOO010000069.1:10036-16856 GCA_038144855.1 Acidimicrobiia bacterium
CCTCTTTTTCCCCCGGGGCGCGGCTTGGCCCGCCACACCCGGCCGGGCGGCGGCCCGCCCGCCCCGTCGACTGGAGCGATCGAATAGCGGCCGGCCGATCTCATCTTCGAGTTTCTTGATGGTCTGGCTTATAGCCGGCTGGGTGCGATACAGGGCCTTCGCGGCGGCGGAAAAGCTGCCTTCACGAACAACTGCGAGAAAGGCTTCGAGCTGGAAGAGTTCCATCGCTGCAGGGCATTATAAGCGAAGCCAGCTCCTGCTATAGATATTATTATTTTGACTTATTTCGGTCGTCAGCCCGATTCTAGGGGTGGCACCATGGCGACCACTACACGCATCCAGGTATTCGACACGACGCTCCGCGACGGCGAGCAGGCCCCGGGCTTCAGCATGACCGCCTCGGAAAAGCTTCGTCTTGCGCAGCAGCTCGATCGCCTTGGGGTGGACATCATCGAGGCGGGCTTCCCGATCTCGTCCGACGGTGACTTCGAGGCGGTGCGGACCATTGCCGCTGCCGTGCGCCGGCCGATCATTGCCGGCCTGGCCAGGGCCATTCCGGCCGATATCGATCGGGCGTGGGCGGCGCTGTCTCAGGCGGCCCGGCCCCGTATCCACGTGTTCCTTGCAACTTCGGATATTCATCTCGAGCACAAGCTGCGCATCACGCGCGAACAGTGCCTCGACCAGATCAAGACCGCTGTGGCGCGGGCGCGCGGTTATTGCGCCGACGTCGAGTTCTCTGCCGAGGACGCCACGCGCTCCGATCTCAACTTCTTGTGCGACGCCGCGGAAGCCGCGGTGAACGCCGGCGCAACGACGATCAACCTGCCTGACACCGTTGGCTACGCGCTGCCGTCCGACATCGAGCGCATGTTCACGGCCGTGGGCCAGCGCATTCGCGCCGCATTGAAGAACGGCGTCGTGATGTCGGCGCATTGCCACAATGACCTCGGCATGGCCGTCGCCAATTCCCTGGCCGCAATCCAGGCCGGTGCCCGGCAGGTCGAATGCACGATCAACGGCATCGGTGAGCGGGCCGGCAATGCGTCGCTCGAGGAGATCGTGATGGCGCTGGAGGTTCGCGCCGACGCGCTCCCTCACCGCACGGCCATCCACACGCCAGCCCTGGTTCCGACCAGCAACGCCCTGTCGGCGATCGTCGGCGTATCGGTGCCGCCAAACAAGGCGATCGTCGGCGCGAATGCGTTTGCGCACGAAGCCGGCATTCACCAGGACGGCATGCTCAAGCACGAGCTGACCTACGAAATCATGCGGCCTGAGTCCGTCGGCGCCGCCGGCACGCGCCTGGTGCTGGGCAAGCACTCCGGCATGCGCGGTCTCGACGCGCGCTGCCGTGCCCTTGGCCATCGCCTCCGTCAGCCAGAACTCGAGAGCCTGTACGTGAAGGTCACGGCCCTTGCCGATCGCACCAAGGCGGTCGACGATGACGCGCTGTCGGCCATCATTCGCGACGAATTGGCGAGCCGCATGCCCGTGGCCGCATCGATCGCCAGCCACTAAGGACCACGCGTAATGTCACTGAAGATTGTGCTGATGCCGGGAGACGGCATCGGCCCCGAAGTTACCGAGGAAGCGGCCCGCATCCTGAAGAATGTCGCGGAGCACTCGGGCAAGTCGTTCACCTTCTCGACCTACGCCATTGGCGGCACGGCGATCGACAGCAAGGGCGTCGGCCTGCCCGATCGCACGCTCGAAGCCGCACTCGACGCCAATGCGGTGCTGCTTGGCGCCGTCGGCCACCCGAAGTTCGACGGCCACAAGACCTCAGAGCGGCCGGAAGCGGCACTGCTGGCACTGCGCCAGGCCCTTGGCGGCTTCGCGAACCTGCGTCCCGCAATCAGCTACGCCCCGCTCGCCAAACGCACGGCGTTCCAGCCGGAACGGATCAAGGGCGCCAACCTCCTGATCGTTCGCGAGCTGCTTGGCGGCCTGTATTTCGGCGAACCTCGCGGCTTCGAAGCCTCGGGCGACACGGCCTTCAACACGCTGATCTACTCCCGCCACGAGATCGAGCGCGTCGCGAAAGTCGCGTTCGAACGCGCGCGCGAGCGCAAGAAGAAGGTCGCGTCGATCGACAAAGCCAACGTTCTCGAGACGTCGCGGCTGTGGCGCGCGGTCGTCTCTGAAGTGGCCAAGGGCTACCCGGACGTCGAACTCGAACATGTCTACATCGACACGGCGGCGATGCGGCTGGCCACCGCCCCGACCAGCTTCGACGTGATGCTGTGCGACAACCTGTTCGGCGACATCCTCAGCGACCAGGCGGCGTCGGTGTCCGGCTCACTGGGCTTGCTGCCGTCGGCGACGATCGGCGGCAAGGTGGATCTCTACGAACCCGTCCACGGATCTGCGCCGGACATTGCGGGCAAGGGCCTCGCCAATCCGATCGGCGCGATTGCCAGCGCCGCGATGCTGTTGCGGTTCAGCGCACGGATGGACAAGGAGGCCGCTGACATCGAGCACGCGATCGAAGACGCGCTCGCCGCGGGGGCTCGCACCAGGGATCTCGCCGGTCCCGGCGAACGCGTGATGTCGACGCGTGAAATGGGCCAGGCGATCGAAGACGCGCTGAACGAAGTCCGCGACAGAAAGCATTCGTACCATGGGGTCTAGCACCCTCCTCGACAAGGTCTGGAACGCGCACGTCGTCCGCGAACTCGAGGACGGTCGCAGCCTGATCTATATCGACCGCCATCTCGTCCACGAAGTCACCTCGCCCCAGGCATTCGAAGGCCTGCGCATCGCCGGCCGCAAGGTGCGCCGACCCGACCTCACGTTCGCCACCGTCGATCACAACGTGCCGACCTCGGCTCGTCACTTGCCGATTGCCGATCCGCTGGCACGTCAGCAGGTGGAAACGCTTCGCGACAATGCGGTCCGGTTCGGCGTGCCGTTGTTCGACTTTGACAGCGGCCGCCAGGGCATCGTGCATGTGATCGGTCCCGAACTCGGGCTGACGTTGCCGGGCACGACGATCGTGTGCGGCGACAGCCACACCAGCACGCACGGCGCGTTTGGCGCGCTGGCCTTCGGCATCGGCACGAGCGAAGTCGAACAGGTGCTGGCGACGCAGTGCCTGGCGCTCGCCAAGCCGAGGGCGATGCGGGTGGTCTTTACCGGTTCGCTGGCCAGCGGCGTGACCGCCAAGGACGTCGCGCTCGCGATGATGCATCGCCTTGGGGTCAGCGGCGGTACCGGCCACGCGCTGGAACTGGCCGGCCCGCTCATCGACAGCCTGTCGATGGAACAGCGCATGACCGTCTGCAACATGAGCATCGAGGCCGGCGCGCGCAGCTCCTTTGTCGCCCCCGACCAGACGACATTCGCGTTCCTCGAAGGACGCGCGCACGCGCCGAAGGGCGCGGACTGGACCGAGGCCGTGGCGCGGTGGGGGCAGTTGAAGAGTGATGCCGGCGCAACGTTCGACGCCGAGCTCACGATCGACGTCTCGGCGCTCGCCCCGCTGGTGACCTGGGGCACCCGTCCCGACATGGTTGAACCGGTGACCGGTCGTGTGCCCGATCCTAAGGCTGCCGCGTCGGAAGGCGACGCCAAGGCCATGGAACGCGCGCTCGCCTACATGGGCCTGACCCCGGGTACCGCGCTCGATACCGTCCCCGTCGATCGCGTGTTCATCGGCTCGTGCACCAACGCGCGCCTCGAGGATCTGCGTGCGGCTGCGCGCGTGGCCAAGGGCCATCGTGTCAGCACGCGCGTGCGTGCGCTCGTCGTGCCCGGCTCACAGCAGGTCAAGGCGGACGCCGAACGCGAAGGCCTCGACCGGATCTTTGCGGAAGCCGGATTCGAATGGCGCGAGCCAGGGTGCTCGATGTGCCTCGGCATGAACGATGACACGCTTGGCGAGGGCGAACGCTGCGCGTCCACCAGCAATCGCAATTTCGAAGGCCGCCAGGGCCGCGGCGGACGCACGCACCTGGTCAGCCCCTCGATGGCCGCGGCCGCGGCGATCGAAGGCCGCTTCACCGACGTGCGCCAGTGGGAGTATCGCTGATGGCGCGCCAGCCCATTCGTCTGCATTCGGGCCGGGTCGCGCCGTTGCGCCGCAATCACGTCGACACGGACCAGATCATTCCCAAGCAGTTTCTCAAGCGCATTGAGAAGTCCGGGTTCGGGCCGTTCCTGTTCAGCGACTGGAAGCGCGAGCCGGAGTTCGTATTGAACCAGCCGAAGTACCAGGGCGCATCCGTCCTGGCCGCTGGCGTGAACTTCGGCTGCGGTTCCTCGCGCGAGCACGCGGCGTGGGCGCTGCAGGATGCCGGCTTCACGGTGGTGATCGCACCGTCGTTTGCCGACATCTTCCGCGGCAATGCAATCGGTAACGGCATGTTGCCGGTGGCGTTGCCGGATGCCGCCGTTGAACAGATCCAGTCGCGTGCTGAGACTACACCGGGATACAGCGTCGAGGTCGACCTCGAACGCTGTGAAGTCCGCGACAGCTTCGGCCTCAAGGAATCGTTCACGATCGACGCGGCCTCGCGGCAGCGTCTGCTCGAGGGCACCGACGAAATCGACTTGATCCTGAAGAACGAACGCGACATCGCCGCGTTCGAGCAGCGGCGCGTTGACCTGATTGCGTAGCCCCGTCTGGCTACTGGATACCGGCTACTGGCTACTGATATGAAAACCAAAGGCGCTCACATCATCTGGAAAGTTCTCGCCGAGCAAGGCGTGGACACCGTGTTCGGCTACCCCGGCGGCGCAATCCTGCCGGCCTACGACGCGTTGCTTGACCATCCGATCCGTCACGTCCTCGTGCGACACGAGCAGGGTGCCACGCACATGGCGGATGGCTACGCGCGCGCCAGCGGCAAGGTCGGCGTCGCACTCGCCACTTCGGGCCCCGGTGCGACCAACCTCGTCACCGGAATCGCCAACGCGATGATGGATTCCATTCCGCTGGTCTGCATCACCGGCCAGGTGCCCGAGCACCTGATCGGCTCCGATGCCTTCCAGGAGACCGACGTCACCGGCATCACGCTGACCGTCACCAAACACAATTTCCTGGTGACGAAGGCGGAGGATATTGCGCCAACGCTCCGCAAGGCGTTTCAGATCGCAACCACCGGGCGCCCCGGACCGGTGCTGGTCGACATCACCAAGAATGCGCAGCAGGAAGAGTGCGCGTTCATGCCAGCCGGGCCCGGCGGATCCGCCGTCCGGGTCTCGTCGATGCAAGACGCCGCCTCGTCCAAAGCCACGTCGATTGCACGGGCTGCGGAACTGCTGGCCAGGGCGAAGCGCCCGGTGATCCTCGCCGGCCACGGCATTTTCAAGAGCAGCGCGATGGACGAAGTGCTGCAATTGGTCGAGCGCGCGCACGTGCCGGTGGCCATGACGCTGCTTGGCCTGGGCACGGTGCCCGCCCATCACCCGCTCAACCTCGGCATGATGGGGATGCACGGCGAGCACTGGGTCAACGAGGCCATCCAGGAATCGGACCTGTTGATTGCGCTCGGCATGCGCTTCGACGATCGCGTGACCGGCAAGCTCGCCTCATACGCGCCGCACGCGAAGAAGATCCACATCGACATCGATCCGTCCGAACTCAACAAGAACGTCAAGGCGGATGTGGCGATTCACGGCGACCTCAAGGCGGTGCTGAAGGACTGGCTGCCACTGGTACAACCGGCCAGGCACGATGCCTGGGTCACCCGCATCGGCGAGCTGGCCGGCGGCCCCACTGTGCGCGATATCGAGGAACTGGCGGATACCGGCAAGCTCTGCGCGGCGCATGTGATTCACGACATCTGGAAGGCCACCAACGGCCGCGCGATCATCGTCACCGACGTCGGCCAGCACCAGATGTGGTCGGCGCAGTACTACAAGGTGGCGGAAGCCGGCACGTTCATCACGTCCGGCGGCCTCGGCACGATGGGCTTCGGTGTGCCGGCCGCGATCGGCGCCAAGATGGCGCGACCGGACCGGGAAGTCTGGGCGATCGTCGGCGACGGCGGCTTCCAGATGACTCAAGCCGAGCTGCAGACGATCGTGCAGGAGAACGTCAAGATCAACATCGCCATCATCAACAACGGCTACCTCGGCATGGTGCGTCAGTGGCAGCAGTTCTTCCACGATCGCCGCTACTCCGCTACGCCGATGTCGTCGCCGGATTACGTGAAGCTCGCCGATGCGCATGGCTTGCCGGGTGTGCGCGTGACGCGCCGTGCCGACGTGGCGGATGCGCTTCGCCACGCGCGGGCATCGGCGGGTGCCGTCGTGATGGACTTCCGCGTCGAGCAGGAAGACACCGTGTATCCCATGGTGTCGCCTGGCGCGGCGCTGCACGACATGATCAAGCGGCCCAACGCGGTCTCGCTGGTTGAGACGGGAGCCGACGCGTGATCCCGTCGACACCGCTCGGGGCAGGTGAAGAACTCCGCCCCCGCACGATCGTCGTCCGCTACGAGCACGAAATCGATTCGCTCGATCGCGTCGCGTCGGTGCTGCGGCGCCAGCGCGTGCGGGCCGAGGCCTTCACGGCCGTGGCGTCGCATGATCGCGCGACCGTGCAGGCCACCATCATGTTCGACAGTTCGGATAAGACCGCGGCGCGCATTGTCTCGCTCCTGGAGCGACAGGTCGGCGTGCTGGCGGTCGAGGATTTCACCTCTCAGGCGAAGGAGCAGTAGAACACACCATGGCGAAGATGATTCACGATGCAGACGTCGACCTCTCCCCCATCCTGTCGCGCAAGATTGCGATCATGGGGTACGGGTCACAGGGCCACGCGCCCGCGCGCAACCTGAAAGACAGCGGCGCTGCCGTTCGCGTGGGCGTC
>JAYQOO010000069.1:16866-20426 GCA_038144855.1 Acidimicrobiia bacterium
ATGCAAGCATTCATGGATGCACGCGTGCACGAGTACAAAGACGCACAGACATACACACTCACACGCGCACACGCACGCCCGCACGAGCACACCGGCGCCCGCACACCCGGCCACGCGCACGCGCTCAACCTGAAAGACAGCGGCGCTGACGTTCGCGTGGGCGTCCGTCCGGGCAGCCGCGGCTGGAAGGCCGCCGAGCAGGGAGGCTTCACGCCGCTCTCGCCGGCAGACGCCGCCAAGTGGGCCGACGTGATCATGATCCTCGTCCCCGACCTGGTGCAGCCCGACCTGTTCAAGCGCCACATCGAGCCGCACCTGACGCCAGGCAAGATGCTGATGTTCGCGCACGGCTTCGCAATTCGCTTCGGCTGGATCACCCCCCCGGCCGGCGTCGACGTCTCCATGGTCGCGCCGAAAGCGCCGGGCCATCGCGTCCGCGAAGTGTTCAAGGAAGGCGCCGGCGTGCCCGGCCTGATGGCGATTCACGCGGATGCGACCGGCACCGCGCGCGCCGCGACCATGGCGTATGCCAAGGGCATTGGCTGCACCCGCGCCGGCGTGATCGAGACTACGTTTTCGGAAGAGTGCGAAACGGATCTGTTCGGCGAGCAGGCGGTGCTGTGCGGCGGCGTCAGCGCGCTGGTCAGCGCCGGCTTCGAAACCCTGGTCGAGGCCGGCTATCAGCCAGAGATTGCCTACTTCGAGTGCCTGCACGAGCTGAAGCTGATCGTCGACCTGATGTATCGCGGCTGGCTTGGCTACATGCGCTACTCGGTCAGCGACACCGCTGAACACGGTGATTACACGGGCGGCGCACGCCTCGTGACCGAGCAGACGAAGGCGGAAATGCGGAAGATGCTGGCCGAGATCCGGTCAGGCGCCTACGCGGAGAAGCTGGCGAAGGATACCAAGAGCGGCTGGTTCCAGGCGCAGCGCGAGCAGAAGCGGGACCACCAGATCGAACAAGTCGGCGCGAAGCTCCGCGCCCGCATGCCGTTCCTCGAGCCGGTTGCGCAGCCAGCCCCAGAACCAGTCGCGGGCTGAGTCGAGCTTTCGTAGGAACAGCCGCGCGAGCGAGACCAGGTGAGAATCCAGCGGGGTGCGTCCGTCTAAGAGATTAGTCGGACAACCCCAAAGGAGATCACGGATGTTCGCGGCCCCTACCCACGCCAGAGATCGATCACCGCACGCTGAAGTTGATCGTCGGAGCGATTGCGCTAGGCCTTGCAGGCGTGACCAGCTTCCTCGCCGATCACCATCTGCAGCTCACCACTACCGAGGCGTTTCCGCGCGTGCTGGTCGCGCGTTCGGTCGAGCGCGATGGCAACGTCTACGCCGGGCCGTTCCTGCCGGCCAAGTTCGCCCGCCGGACGATGGGCTTGACCCACAAGGTGTTTGGCATTCGTTCATGCAATGAAGTGATCACCGGTGGCCGCCACCGGCCGTGTCTTGAATTCGACATCAAGCGGTGTCTCGCTCCCTGTGTCGCCACGATCTGCAGCGAGGAACGGTACGCGCTGGCGGTAGCCGACACGAAGCTGTTTCTCGAAGGACGCAACCAGGAATTGGCGGAGCAGTTGCGCGCGCGCATGCTCGACGCGTCAGAAAACGAGCGCTACGAAGAGGCGGCGCAGCTGCGCGATTCCATGCGGACGGTGGAAGCCGTGCGCGAACGCCAGCAGAAGATGGCGTCGGTGGAGCTCGGCGATCGCGACGTGTTCGGCGTCAAGACCGGCGCCAGCGGCGCCGTGGTGCAGATCTTCCTGGTGCGCGGCGGCCGCGTGATTGAGCGGGTCGAATTCGTATGGGAAGGGGCACAGAGTGCGCAAGGTGCACAGGGTGCACAGGGTGCGGAATCAGAGGCCGAGGTCATCGAGTCCGCGATTCAACAGTTCTACGCGGAACAAGAACCGCCCCCTGAGATTCACGTGCCCGTTGCGTTGACCGAGACGGAATTGCTCGAGGATTGGCTCGCGCAGCGCGCCGACCGGAAGGTTCGCATCATCGTTCCGCAGCGAGGCACGAAGAAGGGGATGATGGAGCTGGCCGCGCGCAATGCGGCGCTCGGTTATCGCACGCGCTTCGACACGAATGCGACCGCCAACTACAAAGCGCTCGAATCGTTGCAGGCGGTGTTGCGCCTGCCCAAGCTCCCGCGGCGCATTGACTGCTTTGACATCTCGACGATCCAGGGCGCGGAAACCGTGGCGTCGATGGTGGTGTGCGAAGAGGGGCGCATGCGGCCGTCTGAGTACAGGAAGTTCAAGATCAAGAAGGACCTGGCAAGCCCCAAGCCAAAGGCCCCAAGCCCTGAGGAGAGCGACGCGAGGTTTCTCGATGATTTCGCGGCAATGGAACAGGTTGTGCGCCGTCGCTATTCGAAGGTGCTCGAGAATGGCGGGCCGTTTCCCGATTTAATCGTCATTGACGGTGGCAAGGGGCAGCTTAATGCCGCCTATACGGCGCTTGAATCGGTCGGATTGTCGAATCTTGTGGCGATCGGCCTGGCGAAAAAAGAAGAGCTGGTCTTTACGCGCGACAGCAACGATCCGCTGGCGCTCGATCCGCACGGCGCCGCGCTCCGGTTGCTGCAGCGCATCCGTGACGAAGCCCACCGGTTTGCGATCACCTTCCACCGCCAATCGCGCAAGAAGCGGGATCTGCAATCGGAGCTCGACGTTGTGCCGGGCATCGGTCTGCGGCGACGGAAGACCCTGTTGACGGCATTCGGAAGCCTGTCAGGGGTGCGGCGCGCCTCTCACGAAGAGCTGGCCCGCGTTGTCGGCGGCAAGGCCGCAGACGCGGTGATCGCGCACTTCGCGGCTAACCCCTAAAGGTGATTGCGGTGCGGCATCGCTTCTGTTTGATTTAGAATGCGGGCGTGTCGCCCCCCGGATCTACCTTTCCGCCCCCGATGGAGTTGTAGATGGCAGTCGTGCTTGCCGTGTTGGTCTTGTTGGTCGGAAGTGCCCCCACGGTTGCGTTCGCGCAGCAAGCGCCCGGTGACGAGCTGCGCATCGTCGTGATTGAGGGCGAGGACGCGGTCAACATCATTCAGCAGCGAACGGCCGTGGCGCCGATCGTCGAGATTCGGGACAAGAACAACCTTCCCGTTGCCGGCGCCACCGTTACCTTTGCGGTCGGTAACGGCGCCTCCTTTGGCGGCGCGTCCACCATCACGGTCGTGACCAATTCCGCCGGGCGGGCCGTGGCGACCGGCCTGAATCCCACGCTACCGGGGAAGATTCAGCTGCAGGTGACGGCGGCCTTCAAGGGGCAGCAAGCAACCGCGACGATCTCACAGACGAACTTCATGACCGTTTCGCAGGCCGCCGCTCAGGGTGCCGGCTCCGGCTCGGCCGCGGGTGCGGCCGGAGGCGGAATTTCTGGAAAGACGATCGCCATCATTGGCGGCGTCGTGGTTGCCGGCGGCGCAGGGGCAGCGGTGGCGCTAAGAGGTGGCGGCTCGTCGCCGGCGCCGGCCACGCCTCCTGTGACCGTTGCGCCGACACCAACGCCAACACCCACACCCACGCCCACGCCCACGCCGACTCCAACCC
>JAYQOO010000070.1:0-17461 GCA_038144855.1 Acidimicrobiia bacterium
AACTCGCGCAGCAGTGCCGGCGGCATGCTCTTGAACGGAGGCGGCGTGTTCGACTGCATCATGTCAAGCAGCGCCGCCATCATCTCGCGGCCCTGAGGCGACTCGGCTACCTGCCGTCGCTCGATCAGCTCGGTCGTTGCGCGCGCCTCGGCGACGGAGCGCGGCATCAAATCGGGCTCGACGCCCATCGGTTCGCCGACCAGCAGCCACGTCGTGAGGTAGGCCTGCTGATCGCCCGGTGAGAGGGTCACGCCGAGCTTCGCCAACCCGTCAAGGATGATCCACGTAAACGTCATCAACGTGCCGAGCAGATCTTCCTGATTGATCGGCACACCGAGCTCCGCCACCGACCACGGCGCGCGGACATCCGCTTGAATGAGGTGACGAATGCTGGCATGCATCAGCCGCACTTTCTGTGCCGCGCGGACGCCCTTGCCTCCCGGCCCAAGCCCGCCTGGCGACAGCACATCGACGATGAACTGGGCCGTCTCGAACAGCCGCCGATTCGGCCGCTTCGCCAGGCATGCGGTGCGATGCAGCACCTGCAGGCCGTCGGCCACAACCTGGAACTTTCGCAGTGGCGCCGCTGACGGATCGCGATCGACAAGCGTCCACACGACGCCGCCAAGCGCGGCAACGGTCACACCGATTAACGCTGCCGCTTTGAGGGATCGCGATCGGAAGCGTGGCGGGCTCCACGACGCCGGGATCCGCCGCGAAAAGTCGATGGCACGCAGATCCGACAGACGTTGGCCAACGTCCTTTTGCAGGCACCGCTCAAGCAACGTCCGGAGACGCGGCGGCGTGTCTGCAGGCAGGCGTGACCAGTCCGGTGCGTGCTTGAGCACCGCGACCAGGGTGTCCACCGCCGTGTCCGCGACAAACGGCGGCTGACCGGTCAGCATTTCGAACACCATGCAGCCAAATGACCAGATGTCCGAGCGGCGATCCACGTCCTGTCCGCGGGCCTGCTCGGGGCTCATGTACGAGGCCGTGCCGACGATCGACCCCGTCGTCGTGACCGTCGGCGTCACCGGCGTCTTGGTATCGCTTTGCGAGACCGCTTTGGCGAGGCCGAAATCAAGCACCTTGACCGTGTCATCAGGCCGAACGTGCACGTTGGCGGGCTTCAGGTCGCGATGCACGATGCCGCGCTCGTGCGCGGCGCTCAGCGCGTCGGCAACCTGCCGGCCAATCGCCATCACGCGCTCGATCGGCAAGGCGCCACGCAGCAGTTGGATCGCGAGCGTCTCGCCCTCGATCAGCTCCATCGCAATGGCCGGCGTCCCCTGGAATTCCTCGACGCTGTAGATCGTGGCGATGTTGGGATGATTGAGCGACGCCAGCAGCCGGGCTTCGCGGTCGATCCGCGCGCGCACCACGGCATCGTCGGTGAGACGGGTCGCAAGCACCTTGATCGCGACGTCGCGCCCGAGCTTGACGTCGTGGGCGCGATAGACCTCGCCCATGCCGCCGGCGCCGATCAGGGAGACGATTTCGTTGACGCCGATGCGTGTGGCTGGCGGGATGGGCATGAGGTCAGGTCAGCAGGCGTTGAGACAGCACCGACCACACCGCGTACGACAGGCGCCGGCGATCGTGGCGCGCGATATCGGTTCGCCAGAAGTCACCGACCACAGCTTCGGTACCCGGATCCAGCGTACCGATCTGCAACGGGCGCTTGTCTTCCGCTGCGTAGCGGTCGACGGCTTCCTGCGATGGCTGCCCTTGATTGGCGATCAACACGTCGACCTTGCGGCCGATGGTCTTGCTCACCCAGGCCACTTCGTCGGCGGCCGTGAAGTCGCGCATCCCCGGCCCTTCCGTGAGCAGGTTGCTCACGACGACGATCGGGCCTTTGACAGACGCCATCACCTCGGTCACGCCGTCGACCAGCAGCGTCGGCATCAAGCTGGTGAAGAAGCTGCCTGGCCCGATCACCACGGCATCAAACGTTGCGATGGCCTGCTTGACCGACGGATGAATCGGCGCGGCGGGTTCGAGCCATACGCGCATCACGTGGTGGCCACGCGCGTGCCCTTGATCCACCTCGACCTCGCCGCGGGTGCGATGGCCGTCGGCGTACTCCGCGCAGAGCGTCGCCTGCTCCACGCTGATCGGCCAGACGTAGCCGCGGCAGCCAAGCAACGCCCGAAGTCCATCGACGGCGGCCAGAAAGTCGCCGCTGTAGCGCTCCATCATGGATAACAGGAGGTTGCCTCCGGTGTGCCCCCCGAGCCGGGCGTGCTCCAGGGTCGGCAGCCGCGCCAGCAGCACCCGGCGCGCTTCGCCCTCGTTGCGCGACAACGCCAGCGCGCATCGCAGCACGTCGCCTGGCGGCAGCACGCCAAGCTCGTCGCGAAGCTGCCCGGAGCTCCCCCCGGAGTCGAACATGGTCACCACCGCGTTCAAGCGCAGCCACGGGTTGCGCTTGAGGCCGCCAAGCAGGCTCGGCAGGCCCGTGCCCCCACCAAAACACCCCAGATTTATCTCGCGAAGCTGCATACGGAACAGGCGGACCGGACGGTCGTATTCTATAAGAGATGACGACATCTGACGGCGGCCCGCTCGCCGCCGCGTTGCAGGATCTCCAGAACATCTTTGCCGACCGCTTACTCGCGATGGTTGCGTACGGGCAGCCAGACGCGACGCCGGCCACCAGCCTCGCGATCGTCGGCGCCATCACGGCCGACGACCTTGATCGCTGCGCGTCACGCGCCGCGTCGTGGCATCGCGCCGGGTGCGCAACGCCGCTGCTGCTGACCCGCGAGGAGTTTGCCGGGTCGCTCGACGCCTTCCCGATCGAGTACGGCGAGATTCTCGACACGCGGCGATTGATCTTCGGCAGCGACCCGTTTGCCGGGTTGTCGATCAGGACGGAGGACCTTCGCCGCGAGATCGAAACGCTGGTGAAGGGCCACCTCGTGCACCTGCGCGAGAACTACATCGACTGCCGCGGCCGGCAAAGCGACATCAACGCGCTGGTCACCGACGGCGCTCCCGGCTTCAGGCTGATCCTGCGCCGCTTTGCGCGGCTCGAGGGATTTCCTTCGGCCAGCGCTGCGGACCTGAGCGCATACGCCGTCAAGCGGCCAGGACTGGATGCGCGTACCGTTGGCGACATCCTCGCGATCGCCTCGCAGCAGAACGCCGGGGTCGACGGCGTCCGTCTCTACCCGGCATACCTTCGCGCTGTTGAACAACTGTGGCTGTTCATCGACAGGTGGAAAGCAGAGTGAGCGCATTCTTCGGCAGGCGCGTAGTGGCCTGCCTCATCGCCATCGCTGCCGTGATCGCCCCTGCGCGAGCTGTCGCCCAGGAGCCGCCGGAGCTGACCGCGCCGGTGAACGACTTTGCGGGTGTCATCGACAGCGCGTCGCGGCGCGATCTCGACACGCTGATCAGGCAGCTCGAGAAGGCGACCGGCGACGTGATGGTCATTGCCACCGTCAAGACGTTCCAGCCGTACGCGGACATGCCGTCGTATGCCGTGAAGATGTTCCAGAACCACGGCAACGGCATCGGCGCGAAGGGCAAGGACAACGGCGCGCTGATCGTGCTGGCCATCGACGACCGCCAGGTGCGCATCGAAACCGGCTACGGACTCGAAGGGTTCATCACCGACGGCTTTGCCGGCGACACGAGCCGCGCCATGGCGCAGTACTTCCGCAACGGCGACTATGGCGACGGCCTGGTAGCAGGCGCACGCAGGATCGCGACGCGGATCGCTGAAGGCCGTGGCGTCGACCTCGGTAGCGGTGCGGCGCCGCCCGAGCCGAGGCAGAGCCGGCGCAACCGCATGCCGCTCGGCGTGTGGGTAATACTCCTGATCATCATCCTGAGCTCGAACCGGCGCCGCCGCCGCGGGAGCCGCGGACGCTGGATCAGCGGCGTGGGGCCGTTTGGCGGCGGATTCGGCGGGGGCGGTTTTGGCGGCGGAGGGTTTGGCGGCGGCGGATTTGGTGGTGGCGGTTTCGGCGGGTTTGGTGGCGGCCGCTCAGGCGGCGGTGGTGGTGGTGCAGGTTGGTAGCGAAAGCTGATAGAAAGGGAGTTATGAACAGTCTGAAGCGTGTGCTTGTGGTGGTGGTGCTTGTCGGCGCGGCCGTGGCCTCGTCGGGATGTTCCTACAACACGTTTGTGAGCCAGGAAGAGGCCATCAAGACGCAATGGGCGCAGGTGGAAAACCAGCTCCAGCGTCGCAACGACCTCATCCCCAACCTCGTGGAGACCACGAAGGGGTTCGCCCAGCAGGAGCGCGACGTGTTTCAGGCCATCGCCGACTCGCGCGCCAAGCTGGCCGGCGCCGGCACGCCCGATCAGAAGATGGCTGCGGCCAACGAGCAGTCTTCGGCGCTCGCGAGGCTTCTGGTCGTCGTGGAGCAATACCCGACCCTGAAGTCGGACGCCACCTTCGCACGACTGATGGACGAGCTTTCGGGCACTGAGAACCGGATTGCCGTTGAGCGCATGCGCTACAACGAGCAGGTGCAGGCGTATAACACCTCGCGCCGCCAGTTCCCGGCCAACATCACGGCCTCGATTTTCGGATTCAGCGACCAATACAAGCTGTTTGAGGCGCCACCGGAAGCCAAGGTGGCCCCGAAAATCGACTTTTCCCGCCCAAAATCGTAGAAATGCCGAATGGGGGGCGAGCGAGCCCCCCATTCCAACCCTTCGCCTTCCTTCCTCATCCAAACTAATGCCGGTGGACGACGTTGTCCTTGCGACTCAGGGGGATACGGCGGCTTTCGAGCGGGTATACCGGGCCCATATGCCACGCATCTTCAATCTTGCGCGGCGGATGACCGGCCCCGACGCAGCCGAGGAACTGACGCAGGACGTCTTCGTCCGCGCGTGGCAGAAGCTGTCGCTATTTCGGGGCGAGTCCTCATTTGCGACCTGGCTGCACCGCCTGGCCGTGAACGTGATCATCGAGCGGTTCCGATCGCTCGGCACGGCGCGCGAGAGGTTCCTGGCCGACAGCGAGGCGGTACTCGACGTCGCCCCCGCGGTCAGTACGAAACACCTCGACCTCTCGATGGATCTGCAGGCAGCCATCGAACGGTTGCCTGATGGCACCCGGACGGTCTTCGTGCTCCACGATGTCGAAGGCTACCGGCACGAAGAGATCGGCGACATGCTCGGCGTGTCGTCCGGCACGTCGAAGTCGCAACTGCATCGCGCACGACAGACGCTGCGCGGGCTGTTGACGAAGAAAAAGGCGGTTCTCGAAAGTTGATGGCCTGTGGGCCTGACCTATGTGAGCGAACAGAGACGATTCGGAGAATCTGATCACGCCCCGCTGACCGAGGACGACGTCCTGACGCAGGCAATCAGTGAGTGGACCAGCGAGAGGCGCGACGAAATGCCCTCGCGCGAGTTGTGGTCCGGCATCTCCGCACGCATTGCGGCAACACCACAGGCACCGGCGGTGCAGCCGGCGCGCGCGGTCTCCTTCACGCTGCCACAGCTCGCATTTGCGGCTTCCCTGCTGATTGCCGTCGCCTCCGGGTTGACCTGGATGGTGGCGCGTCCGCCGGCGGCATCCCCCTCGGCCACCAATGAGCCGGTCATCCAGGCCTACGGCATGCCTGACGATGACATCGGTGGCCAGATCGTCCAGGCGAATTTTGCCAACGCGCAGTTCAACGCCGCGGTCACCGACCTCGAGCAGATCTTGCGCAGCGATCGCGACCGCCTCGATCCGCGCACCGTGTTGATCATCGAACGCAACTTGAAAGCCATTGACGCTGCAATCAACGAAGCCCGGATGGCCCTGAACGACGACCCCGCAAACCCCTACTTGAATTCACACCTGGCGGACGCGCGACGGCGCAAGCTCGACCTGCTGCGTCATGCCACCACACTTGCCATGGCCAGAGAGTAAGCAGATGAGTAGATTCCCCATGTTCGCGATCGCCGGGCTCACGCTCGCGCTGAGCGTTCCCGCCCTCGCCCAGTCGCGCGATGAGGCGAACAGCACGCAGCAGCCCATCCAGGCGCGGCCGGGCGGCCCTGAAACCGGGCCCGGTTCCGAGAAGACAGTGGACGTCACCAAGGGTACGCGTCTCGTGCTGAACAACCAGGCCGGCGAGGTCGTGGTCCGCTCGTGGGACCAGGATCGCGTCCGCATCGTGGCCAATCACGGTTCCCGCGAAACGGTCAGCGCCGAAACCACCGACAACACCCTGCGCATTCGCACCACCCGCACTGGTTCAGGCAGCCGCAGCCCAGGCAGTCTTGTCGACTACCAGATCACCGTCCCGCGTTGGATGCCGGTGAATCTCTCAGGCACGTATCTGGACGCAACGATCGAAGGCACGCAGGCGGAAGTCACCGTTGAAACCGTGCACGGCAACGCCCGCGTCACCGGCGGCAATGGCTCGATCTCGCTGCGATCGGTCGAAGGCGTGATCACGGTCGACAAGGCCAGCGGCCGCGTGCAGGCCAACACCGTCAACGAAGGTATCCGCATCACCAATTCAAGCGGTGAGATCAGCGCCGAGACGACCAATGGCGATGTGTTCATCGACAATGCGCAGACATCGAATCTCGAAGTGTTCACCGTCAACGGCGAGGTGACGTTCAACGGCACGATCCGCGACAGAGGCGTCTACAAGCTGGGCACCCACAACGGCGACATCCGCGTCGGCCTCGGCGGCGCCAACAACGCCACGATCTTCGTGCGCACCTTCCAGGGCGATTTCGCCGCGGATTTCCCGGTGCAGCTGCCGGAAGGCCAGAACGCGCGGAGCGGCAGCAAGCGCTTCAACTTCACGCTCGGCACGGGCAGCGCACGCATCGAGTTGCAGTCGTTCGGCGGCGACATCTCGCTCGCCCGTAAGGCGATCGTCAGCCGCGCCGAAGAACGGCAGCGGCGCCGCAATCAAATGACGCCGATGGCGGCGCCGCCGGCTCGTCCGGCTCCAGCCGCGGTGCCGGCACCTTCACCGGCGCCCACGCCCAAGCCGTCCAAGCCGCCTGGTGGCTTCGACGGCAGGTGGGATGCGGATGTCGACGTCGCGTTCGACCACGATTTCGACTTCGAGTTCGATGCCGAAGAGTTCGCGCAGCAGTGGGAGGCCCAGTTCAAGGCTGAATTTGGCAAGGACTTCGAGAAGCACTTCGAGCAGAAGTTCGAGAAGCACATCGAGAACAACCTGGGACAGAGCTTCAAGGCGCTCGAGAAAACGCTCGACGGCTTCTTCAAGAAGCAGTAACCACCGACGCGAGCGAAACACTCGCTAGAATGTGTCGATGCCGATCATCGACACATTGCTCCCCGAGTTCGATCGCGAGATGGGACTCACCCGCCGAGTGCTCGACCGGGTGCCCGACGGGCAATTCGACTTCAGGCCGCACCCGACCAGCGTCACCCTCGGCCGCCTCGCCGAACATCTCTCCGAAATGCCCCAGTGGGCCACGATGACCATGTCGCAGGATGGCCTGGACACCTCGACCGGGCGGCCGCACGACTACGTCAATCCCGCGACGCGCGCCGCCGTACTCGCGCAGTTCGACGCCTACCTGAAGACCGGCCGCGGACACGTCGTCGGCAAGACCGACGGCGAGTTCCAGGCGCCGTGGACCCTGAAGGCCGGCGGCAAGGAAGTGTTCACCATGCCGAAGATCGCGGTGATGCGAAACTTCGTCCTGAACCACATGATTCACCACCGCGGCCAGTTCGCGGTGTACCTGCGGATGTTAGGCGTGAAGGTGCCCTCGATCTACGGACCGAGCGGCGACGAGCAGATGTAGGGTGCGGGCCGCACCTTCGCACCCTAGAACCGCTTCGTGTAGACAGCCTTGGCCGCCGCGCGACGATCGAGCGTCGTGAAGCGAGACGCTGGATCCACGGAATCGATCCAGTTGTGGGTATAGACGAAGAAGATGTCGTTGCCCGGTGTGATGATCCAGCGGAAGCGTGACTGCCAGCCAAGGATCTTGCTCACCGAGTCGTACTGCACGTTGTTCACCAAGTACATGAACGGGCTGAACTGGGTATCGGCGATCACGCGGAACAGCTTGGTCTTGAATGCGCCTTCCTTCAGGTCGACGTCGTTGTATTCGTAGTTCAGGTTGACCGTCACGCCCGGCCGCGGGCGGATGCCCATGCCCATTGCCATCTCGCGCCGGTGACCGGACAGGAAGCGCCCCCACTCCAGGCGCGGCTGCACCGACACGATGCGCTTGTTTGCCGTGTTGGCGGCGACGCGGAAACGGGTGAAGCGGTAGTCGGATCCGGCCGGCAGCACCACACCCGACGAGATCTCGAACCGCGATTCGAGCCGCTCGTAACTTGGCACCACGCTGAACTCCGCGTTGTCGCCGCTGTGCAATTCCACGCGGGTCGCAGTGAAGTCAAGCTCCTGGGTGACCAGCTTGTTCTTCGTGTCGGTATAGATGTCGAAGTCGCCGCCAAACCCGAAGCGACGGATGTAACGATGCTTGTTCGGTCGAGGATTCCAGCGCAACTGCGGCTGGTAACGGCGGAAGTCAACGCGATTCACAAAGCCGACCGCCGGGGCCACGTTCTTCTGCACTTCCATGAAGGCCACGCTGGCTTCGTATCTGTCGTTGGGATAGTTGATGCGGCCGCCATACGCGACGTTGTCGCCGGATCGCCCCCCGTAGTTCGAGGTCATGGACATGAAGCCGCCGCCCTCGAGGTTCTTGTTGCCAAGGAACGTCGAGGTGGCAAGACGGAAATCCAGCCCCGCCGTCGAGCGAGTCGGGATCGCCGATTGATCGCGCGTCGCCCGGCCGGTATAGATGCCGCCGATAAAGGACTGGCGCAGGATGCGGCGCCGCACACGGATCGCCGCGAAGTCTTCTCCTGGTACGCCGTTATCTTCGCCGGTGCGCACGTACAGGCCGCCGACGTCGAACTTGCCTGCCTGCCCCGTCAGTTTCGTGCCGCCAATCACGCGTTGCGGCTGCCCGTTGGCGTCAAGCCCAATGCGGCGCGAAAAGAACGCCGGCACGTAGAAGTCGAAGAAGGTCGCGCCGTCGAGGAAAAACCCGCGCTTCTCGGGATATTGCAGCGCAAATCGCGTCAGGTTGACGCGTCGCGCATCAACTTCGGTTTCCGCAAAGTCGGTGTTGATGGTCGCCACAGCGCGAAGGCTCGGCGTGAGGTTGTAGGCCACCTCGCCGCCCACATCCAGATCGCTCTCGCGCCCCGCCGTCGCGGTACGTCCCGGGTAGTCCGCCCGGAATCCGGCCACATACGGCTTCACTTCAAGACCACTGCCTTGCGTCACGTCCTTCAGGCCAACCAGCAACCCGGCATTGGACATGCGCCGGAACCCCTGGTTACGCTGATGTCCCGTCCAGACGGTCTCTTCGTTCTTGCGGCGCACGGTACGCTGGAAGTTGATCCCCCAGGCCGGCGCATTGGGATCGAAGGCCAGCGATCGGAATGGGAAATCGATCTCGATGACCCACCCGATCTCACTGCGCTTGACGCGCGCGTTCCAGATGCCGTCCCATTCGCGGTTCGTGCTGCCACCAGGGCCCATCAACGCATCCGCCATCAAGCCCGACGGGTTCATCTCGAAGAAGTAGCCCGTCTGCTGATTCAGGAACGTATCCATCGTCCACATGAACCGATCGTCGGCGCTGAGAAACTCGTCGCGCTTGCGCGTGTTGCCGAGCAGCTTGTCCGGCTCGGAGTCGTGACACACGACCGCCATGTAGAGGTGATCGTTGTTGAACGCGAAATGGATCTCGGTCCGCTCCGTCGGCGTACCGCCGAGAATCGGATCCTGCATGATGAAGTCGCCACCGGGGACGGTGCGCTTCCACACCGGCTCGTCGAGCACGCCGTCGAGCGTGATCCGTTCATCATCGGCCAGGCGCACGGCCTGGATTCGCTTGCGATCCGAGTTGAGCAATTCCAGCTGAGTCTGTGTTTGCGCGTAGACCGGGGACGCAAGCGCGCACAGCAATAGCGTGACCGCAAGAGGGAGAATCGGTTTCATTCGTGAAGCGAATAGCTTAGCATTGCGCCCGGAGGGTTTGATGTCAGCATCTGTCTCCCGTCGCAACTTCGCCCGCCTGTTTGCCCTGGGCGGTTCGGCCGCTCTCTTTGCGGACCCCGTGTGGGCCAGGGAGCACGGGCAGGCATCGGCCGCACCGATGCTGAGCGGCTCGGGAGAAGCCTTCTGGAAATCCGTGCGCGCGCAATTCGTGATGCCGCCCGATCTCGGCGTGCTGAATGCGGCCAACCTGTGCCCTGCGTCGCGGCCGGTGCTCGAGGCGCTGAAGCGCGAGAGCGACAGCGTCGATCGTGACCCGTCCGGACAAAATCGCGCGCGGTTGACCGGCGAGAAAGAGAATCTCCGCAAGACGCTCGCGTCGTTTCTGCGCGTGACGCCGGAAGAAATCGTGATCACCCGCAATACCAGCGAAGCGAACAACTTGGTTTCGAGCGGTCTCGATCTCAAGGCTGGCGACGAAGTCATCGTCTTTCACGACAACCATCCCAGCAACCTGACGGCCTGGAACGAGAAGGCCAAGCGCTTCGGCTTCACGGTGATCGAGATCCCACAGGTGAACCCGCACCCGGGGATGGAGCACTACATCAACGCCTACAAGAAGGCGATCACCTCGAAGACGAAGATCCTGACCTTTACGCACCTGTCGAGTTCAGTCGGCGATCTCTTCCCTGCCAGGGAACTATGCGCGCTCGCGCGCGAGAACGGCGTGATGTCGCTGGTCGATGGCGCGCAGTCGTTCGGCCTGCTCGACGTCAACCTGACTGACATCTCGCCGGACTTCTATACCGGCAGCGCGCACAAGTGGCCCTGTGGCGCCCGCGAATGCGGTGTGCTCTACATCAATGCCAGGGCCCAGAAGAACATCTGGCCGTCGATCTACAGCGCGTATCCCGGAGCCGTCGGCATTTCGCGCACCTTCGAGAGTTTCGGGCAGCGCGATGAAGCGACGATGATCGCGTTCCGGGAGGCGCTGGAGTTCCAGACCAGGGTCGGCCGCGCGGCGATCGAGAAACGATCGCGCGAGCTCGCCAACCAGTTGATCGCCGGCCTGTCGAAGCTGCCCGAGGTCAAGGTCTGGACGTCGTCGAACCCGTCTCTGAACGCCGCCGTGGTGTCGTTCCAACCGGGCTCGCTGAACGCGCAGCGCCTCGGCCAGGCGCTCTACGAAAAGGACAAGATCGGCACGGCGGGCCGCGGCGGGCAGGATCGCGGCGGCCTGCGCGCCTCGCCGCACTTCTACAACACCCCGGAAGAAGTCGATCGCCTGGTCAGCGCCGTCGGCAGGTATTTGAAGAGCGGCGTGTAACGCAAAACCTTCACAAGAGTAACGGGAGGTAAGCGAGGAAACCGGAGTCTTTTTCAAAGACTGCTCCTAATCCTCACTTACCTCCCTTGCTCCTGTAAAAGCTCTTTCCCTCCGGCCTACTGCTGACGAACCGTCGGGTACTTGATGCCCAACTGCTCGAGATAGGTGCCGAACTTGGTCGGGTCGTAGTAGAACGGACGCATCTGCTCGCGATACTTCTCGAGGATGCCCTTGTTCAAGTGCGTCGGCGGCGGCGTATCGCGGGTGATGAACGGGATGTACTTCTCATCCTTGGTCTGCACGTCATTGAAGTAGGCCCAGGCGTTCTTCACCAGTTCCGGCTTCGTCAGCAGATCCAGCACCGTCATCGCCTGCACCTTGGCGCCGGCGACCACGCCCTTGTGGGCAATGGGCGTCGCACTGGCAATGCCGCTTGACCAGTTGTGACCGGGCAGCCCGGGGATGTTCGCCGGATAGCCCAGCGTCACGGTCGGCATGTTCCACGAGATATCGCCGATGTCGTCCGAGCCACCGCCGGTGTTCTGTTCGAGCGGCTGCGGCTGGCCCATGTTGCCGAGTTTCACGGCGAGGCCAGGCTGGGTCGCATTGCCGAGTTCCTTCTGCAGCGCCTTGGCCAGCGTCTGGTCCTCATTGCTCCACGTCGGCAGGCCCACCGTCTTGATGTTTTCGTACATCGTCTCGGCGACGACCTTGTTGAAGTGACGCGGATAGGCCGTGCCCAGGATGCGATAGGTCATCTTGGTGTTGGTCATCAGCGCCGCGCCCTCGGCCATCTTGATGCCGGTATCCATCAGCGCCTTGATGTTGGGCTGATCGATTTCGCGGAAGTAGAACCAGATGCTGGCATTGCGGGGCACCACGTTCGGCTGGTCGCCGCCGTTGGTGATCACCGAGTGCGAGCGCTGCGACAGGCGCAGGTGCTCACGGCGATACTGCCAGCCGATGCTCATCAGTTCCACCGCGTCGAGCGCCGAACGGCCCCGCCACGGCGCGCCGGCGCTGTGCGCCGTCTCGCCTTCGAACGTGAACTCGATCGACACGAGACCGGTGCCGCCCTGCTGGCCCCAGCCGACGTTGAGGTTGCCGCCGACGTGCGTGAACAGGTTCACGTCGACGTCCTTGAACATCCCGTCACGGACAAACCACGCCTTGGAGGCGACCAGTTCTTCAGCGACGCCCGGCCACAGCATGATCGTGCCGGGCAGCTTGTCGCGCTCCATGATGCGCTTCACCGCGATCGCCGCGATGATGTTGAGCGGCATGCCGGTGTTGTGGCCCTCGCCGTGTCCCGGCGCGCCTTCGACGATCGGGTCGTGGTAGGCCACGCCCGGCTTCTGCGACGACTGCGGAATGCCGTCGATGTCCGAGCCAAGCGCAATCACCGGCTTGCCCGAGCCATAGGTCGCCACCCACGCCGTCGGCATGCCCGACTGGCCGCGCGTCACCTTGAAGCCGAACTTCTCGAGCTGCGCGGTCAGGTACCGCGACGTCTCGACTTCCTGCATGCCGAGTTCGCCAAAGCTGAAGACGGAATCGACCATCTCCTGCGCCAGCTTCGCCATTTCGTCGACGCCCTTGACGGCCTCGGCCTTCTGAGCCGCCAGTCGCGGGCTATCGGCGGCCGGCGTGGCCTGCTGCGCCGACACCGGCATCGTGCCGGCTGACAGCGCGAACATCAATCCAACTGCAACGTAACGCTTCATTTACTGCTTCTCCTCTTGCTGCGGCGACGTGCCCGTGCGGACCGTCGGATACTTGATGCCGAGCTGATCCAGATAGGTCTTGTACTTCGTCGGATCGTAGTAATACTTCTTCATTTCCTCGCGATACTTGTCGAGGATTGTCTTGTTGAGGTGCGTCGCCGGCGGGGTGTCCTTCTTGATGAACGGGATGTACTTCACGTCCTTGGTCTGGACGTTGTTGAAGTAATCCCGCGACGCCTTGATCAGTTCCGGCTTCGTCATCAGGTCCAGCACCGTCATCGCCTGTACCTTGGCGCCGGCGACCACGCCCTTGTGGGCGATCGGCGTGGCGCTGGCGATGGCGCTCGACCAGTTGTGGCCGGGCAGACCGGGAATGTTCGACGGGAACCGCAGCGTCACCGTAGGGAAGTTCCACGATACGTCGCCAATATCATCCGAGCCGCCACCGGTGTTTTCGCGTTCTGGATTCGGCTTGCCCAACTCGCCCAATTTCGTCGCCAGTCCCTCCACGCGCGCGTTGCCCAGCTCCTTCTGCAGCGCCTTGGCCAGCGTCTGGTCTTCCTCGCTCCACGTCGGCAGGCCGACCGTCTTGATGTTTTCGTACATCGCTTCGGCCACGGCCTTGTTCATGTGCTGCGGATACGCCGTGCCCAGGATGCGCGAGGTCATCTTGGTGTTGGTCATCAGTGCCGCGCCCTCGGCCATCTTGTTGCCGATGTCCCACAACGCCTGGATATTTGGCTGATCGGTTTCCCGGAAATACCACCAGATGCTGGCGTTACGGGGAACGACGTTCGGCTGGTCGCCGCCGTTGGTGATCACTGAGTGGGTGCGCTGCGACAGGCGCAGATGCTCACGGCGATACTGCATGCCGATGCTCATGAGCTCGACCGCGTCGAGCGCCGAGCGGCCGCGCCACGGGGCGCCGGCACTGTGCGCCGTCTCGCCTTCAAAGGTGTATTCGACGGACACCATGCCGTTGCCGCCGCCTTCACCCCACGACACCCCCAGGTTGTTGCCGACGTGCGTGAACAGCACCACGTCCACGTCCTTGAACATGCCGTCGCGAACGAACCAGGCCTTCGATGCCAGCTGCTCTTCGGCCACGCCGGGCCACAGCATGATCGTGCCGGGGAGCTTGTCGCGCTCCATGATGCGCTTCACGGCAATGGCCGCGACGATATTCAGCGGCATGCCGGTGTTGTGACCTTCGCCGTGTCCGGGCGCGCCGGCGATGATCGGGTCCGCATAGGCCACGCCGGGCTTCTGCGACGCCTGCGGGATGCCGTCGATGTCGGAGCCGAGCGCGATCACCGGTTTGCCCGAGCCCCACTTCGCCACCCAGGCCGTCGGGATGCCCCCGAAGCCGCGCTGCACGGTGAACCCGTACTTCTCGAGCTGCGCGGTGAGATAGCGCGAGGTCTCGACCTCCTGCATGCTCAGTTCGCCGAAGCTGAAGACGGAGTCCACCATCTCCTGGGCGAGCTTGGCCATTTCGTCGACACCGCGAACGGCGTCCTTCTTGTATTCCGGCAGCTTCGCGGCAGGCGCTTGCGCCGACATGGTGACGCCGGCCAACGCGGCAATGACGACCGCTCTGATCAATCTCTTCATTCAATCCTCCAACACTTCCCGCCGACTCGCGCCCTCGGAACAGTCCGGCTGAAGCCGGACGCTCCACTCTCACAAACGGACCGCCTAAAACTTCGGTGTCACACCCAGGTTAAATATGATAAACGCGTAAATGTCCGCGGTAGATTCGATCTGCTTCGTCACGTTGCTGGCGCCATGGCCGGACTTCGTGTCGATGCGGATCAGCACCGGGTTGTCCGCGCTCGCGGCCTTCTGCAGCGTCGCCGCGTACTTGAACGAATGCGCCGGCACCACGCGATCGTCATGATCGGCCGTCGTCACCAGCGTCGCCGGATACTTACCACCGCTCTTGATGTTGTGCAGCGGCGAGTACGCGCGCAGCGCCTTGAACTCCTCGGCGTTGTCGCTCGAGCCGTAGTCGGCGATCCAGTTCCAGCCGATCGTGAACTTGTGGAAGCGCAGCATGTCCATCACGCCGACCTGCGGGATGGCCACGCGGAACAGGTCAGGACGCTGGTTGATGACCGCGCCAACCAGCAGGCCGCCATTCGATCCGCCCTGGGCCGCGAGCTTCGAGGGATTCGTATACTTGTTTGCGACCAGCCACTCGGCCGCGGCGATGAAGTCGTCGAACACGTTCTGTTTCTTCAGCTTGGTGCCGGCGTCGTGCCAGGCCTCACCGTATTCGCTGCCGCCGCGCATGTTGACGCTCGCATAGACTAAGCCCTGCTCGAGCAACGCCACGCGCAGCGAGTTGAAGCCGGGCGTTGTCGCGATGTTGAAGCCACCATAGCCGTACATCAGCGTCGGGTTGTTGCCGTCGAGCGTCAAGCCTTTCTTGTGGACCAGGAACATCGGCACTTTCGCGCCGTCCTTACTGGTCACAAACACCTGCCTGGTCTCGTACTGCGTGGTGTCGAGGCCGGGGATGGTGGGCGCGCGGAACAGCGAGCTCTTTCGCGCGGCGACGTCGTAGCGGAAGATCGACGTCGGGTAATCGAACGACGTGTAGGTATAAAACAGCGACGTGTCGTCCATGTTGCCGCCGAAGCCGCTGACCGATCCGAGGCCGGGCAACTCAACTTCGTTCTCGAGCGCGCCCTCGAGATTGTGGACGTAAGCCTTCGACGCCACGTCCTTCATGTAGGTGGCGATCACCTTGCCACCGGCGACCGCGACACTGTCGATCGTGTCGTTCTTCGGCGCGATGATCACCTTCCAGTTCGCGCGCTCCGGCTTTGCCGGGTCAATGCGCAACACGCGGCCGTTCGGCGCCTCGTTGTCGGTGAACACCAGCAGCTCGCCGCGGACGCTCTCGAGCACGTTGTAGCTGTCGTCGCCGATCTCTGGAATGAGCGGTGTGAACTTTGAGCCCGCTTTGGAAAGATCCTGCACGAACACCGCGTTGCCCTGCTTGCCGGTGCCGCGATCGGAGATGTCGAGCACCGCAAAGCGCTCGTCTTCCGTGGTCTGCAGCGTGTGGAAGCGCTGCGGATTCTTTGGGTCGCTGTAAACCAACTCATCGGCCGACTGCGGCGTGCCGATGCGGTGGTAATAGACCATGTGGTTCTCGTTGATCGACGAGCGCTCGGTGCCCTTCGCCGGCTGCGGGTAGCGGCTGTAATAGAAGCCGTTGCCGCGCCACGCAATGCTGGACACCTTCACCCACTCCACGCGATCGCTAAGCGGCTTCTTCGTCGCGAGATCGAGAACACGATATTCAATCCAGTCCGATCCGCTGCGCGACACGCCGAACACGGCGAGCTTGCCGTCCTTTGACGGCGCGAATCCTGCCAGGCGCTCGGTGCCGTCTTCCGACCACGCGTTCGGGTCGATCAGCACCTCCGGCGTACCGTTGAGGCCCTTCTGAATGTAGAGGACGCTCTGGTTCTGCAGCCCGTCGTTCTTGGAGAAGAAGTAGTTCTCGCCGCGGCGCGATGGTGACGAGTACTTGGCGTAGTTGAAGAGCGAATTGAGGCGCTTGGTCAACTGCGCGCGATAGGGAATCTTCTCCAGGTACGCAAACGTCACCTTGTTTTGCGCTTCGACCCACGCCGCGGTCTCAGCCGACGCATCGTCTTCGAGCCAGCGATACGGATCGGCAATCCGGACACCGTGATAGGTGTCCACGTGATCCACGGTCTTGGTCGACGGGTACTGGAGGCTCTGGGCGGACAGGGTGGCCGAGAGCGCCACGACACCGAGCAGGATGACCTTCTTCATGGCCGAGATTATATTGGGATATCCGCACTTACACTCCATTACCGCGCTGGGCAGGTGGTCATCGAATGACCTTATACGCGTGGGCGAAACGGCGTCTCCTGCCCCGCCTGCCCGCCGCCGAGCCCCGGTATTTCGACGTTGCGGCGGACGCGCGCGTCCTGGCCCACTGCAACTGGCAGCCAGCCAGGGCCGAGGCACCGACCCTGCTGGCGTTGCACGGCCTTGAAGGATCGAGCGACGCGCACTACATGCGCGGCCTGGCGGACAAGGCGTTCGCTGCCGGGTTCAACGTCGTGCGCCTCAATCAACGCAATTGCGGCGGCACCGAGCACCTCTCGCGCGGGCTGTACCACTCGGGCCTGACCGCTGATCCGCGTTTCGTCCTGACAGAGCTGATCGAGCGCGATGGCCTGTCGTGCCTCGTCGTGGCCGGCTATTCGCTGGGCGGTAACGTCACCATGAAACTGGCCGGCGAACTTGCCGACGACGCCCTGCCGGAGGTGAAGGCGTTTGCAGCCGTGTCTCCGGTCATCGACCTCGAAGCGTGCATGCAGGCAATCGAGCGCCGCGAGAACCGGATCTACGAGTGGAACTTCTGCCGCAACCTGCAGGGG
>JAYQOO010000070.1:17471-20336 GCA_038144855.1 Acidimicrobiia bacterium
CATCCGGCAGGGGCGCATGCGCCGCAAGGCAAAATTGTTCCCTGGCGCGGTCAATATCGACGGGTTGTGGAAGCTCTGGTCGATTCGCGCGTTCGACGACCGATACACGGCGCCGAACGCCGGCTACCGGGACGCCGCCGACTATTACCATGGCGCCAGCGCGGCACGCGTGATCGACCGCATCGGGCGTCCGGCGCTGATCCTGAGCGCCGCGGACGACCCCTTTGTGCCGCCGGAGATCTTCGACATCCCCGCGGTGCAGAACAATCCCTGGATTACGGCCGTCATCACTTCGGGCGGAGGCCATTGTGCCTTCGTGGAATCCAGTGGCGACAGCGGCTATGATGGATACTTCGCTGAACAACTCGTCGTCGAATTCCTCAGAGAGAGAGTGGAATGATGAAATCCGTACGCCTGATCCTCGGCACGCTCGCCGTGCTGGCATTCGTCAACCCGGCATTCGCGCAGACCACTGCGATCGGCACGTGGAATCTGACCACCGTGTCGCCCCTGAGCGAGACCAAGTCAGTGCTCGAGATCCGCAAGGAAGGCGACAAACTGGTCGCGGTCGGCAAGAGCGCCCAGGGCGAGCGGCCGTATGACAACGTCACGGTCGAGGGCACCAGCATCACCCTCGTGATCACCATCAACTACGAAGGTTCGCCGATGGTGATTACCTACACCGGCAAGATCGACGGCGCCAAGATCGATGGCACCGCGGATTTCGGCGGATTGGCGACCGGAACCTTTTCCGCTACCGCGGCGAAGTAAGCGTCGGCGTGTACTGCGGCGGGCGACGAGCCTTCGTCGCCTGCTCCAGCGAAAACCCGAAGCCGATCAGCTCGCCTTCCGCGTACGGGCGGCCCATCAACGTCACGCCCAGCGGCAGCCCATGGCTGTCGCCGATCGGCACCGTGAGGCTCGGCGTCCCGGCCACCGCGGCCATGCCATAGCCGGCCCCGACAAAGTGATCACCGAGCACATGGTCGGTCGGCCACGCGGGCGACAGACTCGGCGCGATCAGTCCGTCCAACTTCTCCTTGTCGAGCGTCGCAATCAGGCCGTCCTTCCCAGCCAGCCGCCGCGCGCTGTCGCGCGCCTTGATGTACTCGGGTTCCGTCACCGGGCCCTTGGCTTGCGCCTGCTCGAAGATCTCCTGCCCAAAGATCGGCATGGCCGCCTTGGCGTTGGCCTTGTTCCAGGCGATCAGTGCCTCGAGCGATGCGTGCGGCGACTTCGCCTTGGCGAGATACGCGTTCAAGCCATCCTTGAATTCGTACAGCAGGACGGAGAACTCCGCGTCGTTCCACTGGTTATAGGTCGGGATTCTGACGTCGACTACTTCTCCGCCGGCCTTCTTGATCGCCTCAACCGCAGTCATCGTTGCGGCATCGACGTCAGGGTGATACCCCATCGCCTGTCTCACCAGGCCAAAGCGCTTGCCCGCCAGCGCGTCGTTCTTCAGGAACGTCGTGTAGTCGGTCGCAATCTTGCCGGTGGCAACAGGGCCGGACGGATCGGCCGAATCGACACCAGCCATTGCGCTGAGCAGCATCGCCACGTCAGCCACGCTGCGCGCCATTGGGCCGGCGGTGTCTTGCGAAATCGAGATCGGGATAATGCCGGAGCGGCTCACCAGCCCCACGGTCGGCTTCAAGCCGGCGAGGCCGTTCACCGACGCCGGGCAGATGATGCTGCCGTCCGTTTCGGTGCCGACACCGACCGCGGCCAGGCTTGCCGCAATCGACGCGCCAGTGCCGGAACTCGAGCCGCATGGATTCCGGTCGAGCACGTACGGGTTCTTTGTCTGTCCACCGCGCGAACTCCAGCCAGACGACGAGCGGGTCGAACGGAAGTTCGCCCACTCGCTAAGGTTGGTCTTGCCGAGAATCACCGCGCCCGCGTCCCGCAGCCGCTGCACCATGAACGCATCGGTGGCCGGCCGGTTCTCAGCCAGCGCGAGCGAACCTGCTGAATTCACCATTCCCGCGACGTCGACGTTGTCCTTGATCAGCACCGGTATGCCGTGCATCGGGCCGCGGATCATGCCGGCCTTGCGCTCGGCGTCGAGCGCCTGGGCTTCAGCCATGGCCTTGGGATTCAGCTCGATCACCGAGTCCAGCTTCGGGCCGTCGTCATCCACTTTGGCGATGCGATCGAGGTACGCCCGCGTCAGCGCTTCCGACGTGAAGGCGCCGGAGGTCATGCGCTCTCGCGCTTCGACGGCGCTCAATTCCACGACGTCCAGGGACGACGTGGATGGCTGCGACGGCGGAGCCAATGAACACGCCGACGCGCCAATCACCAACACCACCATCAACTGCTTCATACGGTTTGCCCCAGAAGACCCATCATCTGCTGACCGAAGGCCACACCTTTGCCTTCGTCCTCATGCTTGAAATACACGAACACGTCCTTCGCCGACGCGCTGAGTTGCCTTGCGGTGTCGGTCCACTTCGCGATGTCGCCGTCGCCGTATCCCTCATCGCGCAGTCGCAAGTACGCGTAGTCGGCGGTCGTGACCATCGGTGTCTCGCGCGTTTCGCTGTCGGCAATACACAGAGCGATGTTCCGCGCTCGCAACGCGTCGTAAACCTCGTCATCCAGCCACGACGGGTTCCGGAACTCAAACGCGGCGGTGGTCTTCGGCGGCAACAGTGTCAGGAACTCGGCGAGCAGCGGCAGATCCTTCTTGAAGTTTGGCGGCAACTGAAACAACAAGGCCGCCAATTGCGGGCCCAGTTCCGAAGCGGCGGTCACAAAGCCCTGCACTGACGCCGCCACTTCAGCGGCGCGCAGCCGCTTGTCGTGCGTAATGCGTTTGGGGGCTTTCAGCGTGAAGCGAAACGTTTCAGGCACCTGAGC
>JAYQOO010000071.1:0-3236 GCA_038144855.1 Acidimicrobiia bacterium
GGCAAACAGCATCTGCAACAGCCCGGTTAACGCGGTACGCCGCAGAGAAAACGTGGGGCGCCCGGCTGAGGCTGGACGCCGCAGGGAATACCTGGAGCGTCCGGCTTCAGCCGGACTGGTCGAATTACCGTGCGGCGATCGGGACATAGTCACGCGTCTGGTGCCCCTCGTAAATCTGC
Organism: Acidimicrobiia bacterium; assembly: GCA_038144855.1. GTDB lineage: Bacteria > Acidobacteriota > Vicinamibacteria > Vicinamibacterales > UBA2999 > 12-FULL-67-14b. The sequence goes on from JAYQOO010000071.1 coordinate 180, forward strand.
TTCGGCCGCGCGATCTTCGTATCGGGGTCGAGCAGCATCTCTTCCCACTGTGCCACCCAGCCCACCGTGCGGGCAATGGCAAACAGCACGGCGAACATCTCGACCGGGAAGCCCATCGCCTGGTAGATCAGGCCGGAGTAGAAGTCGACATTCGGGTAGAGCTTGCGGCTGACGAAGTATTCGTCCTCGAGCGCAATCCGTTCCAGCTCGAGCGCGATGTCGAGGAGCGGGTTCTTGCCCGTGACCTCGAACACTTCGTACGCCGTGCGCTTAATGATTTTGGCCCGGGGGTCGTACGACTTGTAGACGCGGTGACCGAAGCCCATCAACCGGCCTTCGCCGGCCTTGACCCTCTTGATGAACGCGGGGATGTTGTCGACCGAGCCGATTTCCTTGAGCATGCGCAGCACGGCTTCGTTGGCGCCGCCGTGCAGCGGACCGTAGAGCGCCGCGGCCGCGCCGGCCATGGCCGAGAACGGGTCGACGTTCGAGCTGCCGATGTTGCGCATCGCGCTGGTCGAGCAGTTCTGTTCGTGGTCGGCGTGCAGGATGAACAGCACGTCGAGCGCGCGCTCCAGCTTCGGGTTCGGCTGGTACTTCAGCTCGGTCATCTTGAACAACATGTTCAGGAAGTTGCCCGGGAAGCTGAGGTCGTTGTCCGGGTAGACGTACGGGCGGCCGATGCTGTGGCGATAGGCAAAGGCGGCGATCGTCGGCGTCTTCGCAATCAGGCGCAGGATCTGCTTCTGGCGCGACTCGGCGTCGAAGATCTTCTTACTGTCCGGGTAGAAGGACGACATGGCGCCGACGGTGCTGATGAACACGCTCATCGGGTGCGCGTCGTAGGTGAAGCCCTCCATGAACTTCTTGATGTTCTCGTGCACCATGGTGTGCATGGTGATGGAGTGCGTCCACTTGGCGAGCTGTTCCTTGGTCGGCAGCTCGCCGAACAGCAGCAGGTAGGCCGTTTCGAGATAGGTGCTCTTTTCGGCCAGCTGTTCGATCGGGTATCCCCGGTACATCAGGATGCCCTTATCGCCGTCGATGTAGGTGATCTTGCTCTTGCACGACGCGGTGTTCATGTAGGCGGGGTCGTAAGTCGCCAGCCCCGGGTCATCGCCGCCGGTCGTGATTTTCTTCAGGTCGTTGGCACGGATGGTGCCTTCGGTGATCGGGAGTTCGTAGGTTTTCCCGGTCCGGTTGTCGGTAATGCTGAGCGTATCGGCCATAGTTAGATCCAAATAATTCTAGGCGAGGCTACGCCTCCGGAGGCGACTTTTCTTTGCCCCGCCTACTTTTCCCTGCCCCGTGTCCGCGCGGGGCGGTCGGATACGCCTCCGAGATACAACTGATGACTTCTGGAGAGGCCCTACGCGCTACGAATCGTTGGATTTCGGCGCATCCGCCTGGTGGTGCCGGACGTCCTTGGCCGAGAGGATGAAAATCACGTCTTCGGCCACGTTCGTCGCGTGGTCGCCGATGCGTTCGAGGTGCCGGGAAATCAGGATCAGGTCCAGGGCCGGCTCAATGGTCTCGGGGCGTTGCAGCATGTAGGTGAGCAACTCCCGGAAGATCTGTGTCTTGAGGGCGTCCAGGGTGTCGTCGGCCGCCAGCACCGCCTCGGCCAGGGGCATATCCCGGCGCACGAACGCGTCCAGGGCATCGCGCAGCATCTTCTGGGCCAGTTCCCCCATGCGCGGAATGTCGATCAGCGGCTTGACCGGTGCGTGCTGCAGGTAGCGCTTGCCGGCCTCAGCGATGTTGACGGCCAGGTCGCCGACGCGCTCGAGGTCGGTGTTGATCTTGACCGCGGCCACGATGACGCGCAGGTCCGCGGCCATCGGCTGGTGCAAGGCCAGCAACTTGAAGCAGCGGTCGTCGACCTCCATATGCAGGTCGTTGATCGGCTCGTCGCCGCGGAGGATGGCGTCGAGCGCCGCGTGATCGCGGTCGATCAGCGCGCGCACCGATTCGCGCACCCGCTCCTCAGCCAGCCCGCCCATCTTCAGCAGGCGCTCTTTTAGCTGGTCGAGCTCGTCCTGAAAGTGCCGAAACACGCGTTCCATTAGCCGCACCTGCCTGTGACGTAGTCTTCGGTGAGTTTCTCTGCGGGCGCCGTGAAGATCTTGTCCGTGCGGTCGAATTCCACCAGCCGCCCGAGCCAGAAGAATGCGGTAAAGTCCGACACGCGCGCGGCTTGCTGCATGTTGTGGGTGACGATGACGATCGTGTAGTTCTTCTTCAGGTCGTAGATCAGCTCTTCGATGCGCTGCGTGGCGATCGGATCGAGCGCCGAGGCCGGCTCGTCCATCAGCAGGATCTCCGGGCGGATCGCCAGCGCGCGGGCAATACACAGGCGCTGCTGCTGACCGCCGGACAACGCCAGCGCCGAGTCGTGCAGCCGGTCCTTCACTTCCTCCCAGATCGCGGCCTGGCGCAGGCTCTCTTCGACGCGCTCCGCCATTTCGGCCTTCGTCCTGGTGAGACCGTTGATGCGCAGCCCGTAGGCGATGTTTTCGAAGATCGACTTCGGGAACGGGTTCGACTTCTGGAACACCATGCCGACGCGCCGGCGGAGCGCGACGACGTCGAGGTTTGAGCCGTAGACCGCCTCGCCGTCGATCTCGACCTTGCCTTCGACGCGCGTGCCCGGGATGATGTCGTTCATCCGGTTCAGCGTCCGCAGGAAGGTGCTCTTGCCGCAGCCCGACGGCCCGATGAACGCAGTGACGAGGTTGGTGCGGATCTGGATCGAGATGCCGTCAAGCGCGCGCTTTTCGCCGTAGTAGAAGTTCAGGCGGTCGACGTCGATCTTGACCGGCGTGTCGAGCGACGCTGGGGGCTGGCCGCCACGCGCGACGACCCCTGAGAGGCTCGGAACAGTTCGAGTAGCACCGGTCATGCGCGTCCCTGACGTTGATGGCGATCGCGCACGACAATGGCGACCGCGTTCATGCTCAATAGTAATACCAGCAGTACGAGGATGCCGGCGGCGGCGTTGGTCTTAAATTCGGCCTGCGGCCGCGACACCCAGTTGAAGACCTGGATCGGCAACAC
>JAYQOO010000071.1:3246-19996 GCA_038144855.1 Acidimicrobiia bacterium
ATGTAGGTGAGCGCGCCGATCGTGATCAGCGGCGCGGTTTCGCCAATCGCGCGCGACAGGGCGAGGATCAATCCCGTGAGCACGCCGGGTGTGGCCATCGGCAGGACCTGGTGCCAGATCGTCTGCCACTTCGTGGCGCCGAGGGCGTAGGAGCCTTCGCGAATCGTGTTCGGCACGGTGCGCAGCGCTTCGCGCGTTGAGAGGATCACGACCGGGAGCGCCAGCAGCGCGAGCGTCGCGGCGCCGGCCATCACGCTCTGTCCCATGCCCATCAGGCGGACGAACAGCCCGAGGCCCAGCAAGCCGTAGATGATCGACGGCACCGCGGCCAGGTTGGAGATATTGAGTTCGATGAACCTCGCCATGCGGCTGCGCGTGCCGTATTCCTCGAGATAGATCGCGGCGGCGACGCCGATGGGAAGCGCAAGCGCGCCGGTCAGGGCAATCACCCAGATGCTGCCCATCAGCGCGTGATAGACGCCGGCTTCGGCCGCATTGCGTGACGCGATGTTGGTCAGGAAGCTGAGGCTCAGTCGCGACGCGCCGTCCGAGATGATGTCCCAGACCAATGCGCCGAGCGCGGTCAGCGCGATGACCAGCGTCATCAAGGAGGCGATCTGGAAGAGCAGGTCGAGCCGCTTCTTCATGCGTATTCCTCGCGGAACCGCTCGCGCAGCCAGGTGCTGATCAGGTTCAAGCCGAACGTCATCAGGAACAACAGCATGCCCACCGCGAAGATGGTGCGGTATTCCAGCGTGCCCTGCGGCGTATCGCCGAGGCTGACTTGCACGATGTAGGCCGTCATGGTCTCGACCGGTACAAACGGATTGCCGGTCAGGCGAGGCTGCTGGCCGGCGGCGATCGCAACGATCATCGTTTCACCGATCGCGCGCGACACGGCGAGGATGAAGGCCGCCGTGATGCCGGAGAACGCGGCGGGGACGACAACCTTGAGCGCGGTCTGCATCCGCGTCGCGCCGAGGGCGTAAGACCCTTCACGCAGCCCGCGCGGTACCGCGCGCATCGCGTCTTCAGACAGCGATGAGACGAGCGGCAGGATCATCAGGCCCATCACCAGGCCAGGGCTCAACGCGTTGAAGCCCGACAACTCCGGCAGGAACTGTTGGAGCAGAGGCGTGACGAAGGTGAGTGCGAAGTAGCCGTAGACCACCGTCGGCACGCCGGCGAGGATTTCGAGGATGGGCTTCACGACACGGCGGAAGCCGCTAGGCGAATACTCGCTGAGGTAAATCGCCGCGAGCAGCCCCATCGGCAGCGCGACCACCATCGCGATCGCCGAAACAAGCAGCGTTCCGCCGACGAGCGGCAGCACGCCGAATTTCTGGCTGGCGAACAGCGGCGTCCATTCGGTGCCGGTCAGGAACTCCAGCACCGGGACTTCGCGCAGGAACTCGTACGTTTCAAAGGCGAGGACCGATATGATCCCCGCCGTTGTCAGTACTGAGAGCGCTGCACAGGTAAATAGCAGCTTCTCGATGATCCACTCAAGGATCCCGGTCGACTTCACTCGCTACCGTTCTTTGGCGAACTTGTCGACGCTCGACGTGTAGGCGGCCGCGCCGAGGCTGACGTAGTTGACTTCGCGCACCAGCTTGTCCGCGTTCTTGAGATAGAAGTCGACGAACTTCTGGACTTCTGGACGCTGTGCCGCCTTCTTCGAGACGTAGATGAAGACCGGACGCGAGAGCGGGCGATAGGTGCCCTTCTCGATCGTCTCCGGGTTCGGCGTGATCGGCTCGCCGTTGGTCTTGCTGTCGACGACCGGCACGACCTTCAGCTTGTCGTGGTTGCCTTCGAAGTAGGCAAACGGCACGAAACCGAGGGCCAGTTCGTCGTTGGCGATGCCCTGGATCAGGACGTTGTCGTCCTCACTCGAGGTGAAGTCGCCGCGGCTGGCCTTCGCCTTGCTGTTGATCACTTCGGTGAAGTAGTCGTAGGTGCCCGAGTCGACGCCGGCGCCGAACAGGTGGATCTCGCGATCCGGCCAGCCCTTGCGGATCTGGCTCCACTTGGTCACTTTGCCCTGCGCGTCTGGGCCCCACAAGGTCTTCAACTCCTCAGTGGTGATCTTGTCAGCCCAGGTCGCTTTCGGGTGGACGGCGATCGCGATGCCGTCGAATGCCACCGGCAGTTCGACGTATTCAACGCCAGCTGCCTTGCAGGCCTCGATCTCGGTCGCGCTGATGTGGCGCGACGCGTCGGCGATGTCGATTTCGGCGCGGCAGAATTTCTGAAAGCCGCCGCCGGTGCCGGAGATACCCACGGTCACCTTGACGTCTTTTTCGGCTTTCTGAAATTCCTCCGCGACCGCTTCACTGATCGGGAACACGGTGCTCGAACCATCGAGCGAGATGAGTGTCGGACCGGCGCCGGGCGCGGCTCCCGCGCGAGCGTCCTGCGAGCTGGATCCGCATGCCGCGAGCGAGACGCTCAGGGCCACCAGCGGGGCGATGTGTCGAATGCGCAATTTCATGCCACTAGGTTAGGCGGCAGTGATTTCGCGGCAGTTTCTGTCGTGTTAATTCCGTGTAAACGGCTGGTTCGGCGTGTCGGGACGTCTACGGCCTGCGCCGGTTGCCGCGGCCCGTGGCAGGGGCTGGCGTCACCGGGCGCGCGTTTGTCACCAGGGCGAGTGATGGCGCGGACGCTTTTCGATAGGGCACCTTTTCGAGCGTGACTTCGCGATCCATGGCTTCTGCCACGGCGTGCAACTGCTTGTTCGCGGCCCACACTTCAAGTTCCGCATCACCAACCGCCTGCACCTTGATCTTCAATTCGCCCATGCGCTCGCGCGCCTCGATCCCCCTGATCACGCCATGGCGGCTGCGATCGAGCGTTTCGGCGAGGCGCAGGAACGCCGACAGGATCTCGACGCGGCGCAACTGACCCTTGTTGAGGTTCTCGACGCCAATGTGCTCGCGCTTCGGCGTGGCGCGGCGGTGATAGCGCGTGAGCAGGGCGATGATGTCGATCTCGCCGGGCTCGAAGCCGCGCAGGTCGCCGTTTTTGATCAGGTAGTACGAATGGCGATGATGCTTGCCGTAGCTGATGTGGTTGCCGATGTCATGCAGCAGGCCGGCATATTCGAGCCACTCGCGTTCCTGGTCGCCGAATTCGTGAATCCGCTTCGTATAGTCGAACAGCGTCAGCGCGATCGCGGCCACCTGGCGCGAGTGATCGGCTTCCCATGCGCAGCGCTCAGCCAGCTCGATCACCGAGCGGCGCCGGACGTCCGGGTAGGTATCAATGCGCTTGATGTGCTTGCGATGGGCGTGGATGTAGTCGAGCAGCACCCCTTCGCGCAGCGCGAGATCGCACAACGTAATTTCTTCTGCCTCCAGCCGCTTGAGCAGCGTATCGAGCAGGATCGCGCCGGCGACCATCAAGTCCGCGCGCCGCGGGTCGAGACCGGGGAGGCGCATGCGCTCCTCGAGGTCCATCTCGACAGCGGTCTTGCGCAGCCGTCGCAGGCTCTTTGCCGGCACCCTGAGGTTGCGCACTTCCTGCGGTTCAGTGCCTTGATCGAGCGCCGTGGCGACGGTGCCGAGCGAGAGGATCGTGCCCGACGTGCCGATGACGCGATCGAAGCCCAGTTCGACGATGCTTTCGACGTAGCGGTCGACTTCTTCGCGGATGAATTTGGTCATCTTCCGCTCGTCGCGGCTCGAGATCGGATCGGAATCCACGAACCGTTCGGTGAGTCGGATGACGCCGATCTTGAAGCTGCGCGCCGCGTCCACCTGGCTGCCGCTGCCGCGCGTGATCTCCACGCTGCCGCCGCCGATGTCGATCACGACGGCCGGCTTCGGCGTATCGACGCCGTAGACGGCGGCGAGGTGAATCAGCCGCGCCTCTTCGGTGCCGCTGATGATGCGGGCGCGAATGCCAGTACGCCGCTCGATGGCTTTCAGGAACGCGCCACCGTTTTCGGCTTCGCGGGTGGCGCTGGTGGCAACCGCGAGAATTTCGTCCACCTCATGTGAGGCAGCAAGTCGCGCGAACTTCTTGAGGGCCTGTAAGGCCGCGGTCATCGCCTCAGGCGTGAGCTTCTTGCCGTCGAGACCGCCGGCGCCGAGGCGCACCATCTCCTTCTCACGATCAACGATCTCAAACGAGAAGTCCGGTCTGACCCGGACGATGATCATGTGGACGGAGTTAGTGCCGATGTCGATGGCGGCGAGGCGCACGATGTAGAATCGGGCTCATCGTAGCATGGAGCATTCGGCCATCTCCGTCGCACTCTTACGGCAGCGCCTGATCTCAATGCTGAGAGCCATGCCTGCGGCTCAGGCGGGCGACGAAATCTCCGTGCATCAGGCCAGGGTCGCGTCGCGCCGGTTGCGCGAAGCGCTCCCGGTCCTTGGGGCACGAGCCGACCTGGCGGCCATTGACCGCGCCGGCAAGCGGGTCCGGCGGATCACCCGTGCGCTCGGACCGGTGCGCGAGCTCGACGTTACATTGATGTTACTTGCCGAACTCGACGGCAAGCGCACCACGCCCCAGCGGGCGATCGCGCGAGTCCGCGCCGCGGTGCTCGAGGAGCGTCAGAAGCGCCGCCGCTCCATGCTCGAGGAGATGTCGCCGTCGAGGCTCGAGAAGTTACGGAAGCGCCTCGTCCAGGTGGCAGCACCGGATGCTCGCGGGCAGGTGTCGCGCAATGCCTTAGCCGAAGCTGCGCAGCAAGCGTCCCTTCGCGCGCGATCCCTGAAGGCGGCCATCGAACGGGCCGGCGGTATCTATCTCGCCGATCGCCTGCACCGCGTCCGTATTGAAGCGAAGAAGCTGCGCTACGCGCTCGAGATCCAGCGCGAGCTGACACGGTCAAGGTCCACGGCGCGCCTCACCCGGTTGAAACAACAGCAAGATCTGCTGGGGCGTGTGCATGACCTTGAAGTGTTGATCGAGCGCACCCGTGAGGTGCAAGCCAGGCTCGCCCCGACGAATCGCCGCGCGATGGCCGAACTGAACCGGTTGATTCGCGCCGTCGAAGACGAATGTCGCGAGGGCCATTCTGCCTACATGCGTGGACGTCCGGCGCTGTTGAAACTGTGTGATGCCGTGATCAGCGAGCCAGCGAACTCGAACACTGACGCGGCCTGATGCCGACGGCCGACTCAACTGCCGACTGTTGACTCACAACTCTTAACCGCCGACCCTTGACTGCTGACTGTTTCTGATGGCCGCCACGATTGAGCTGTACCTCGTCCGTCACGCAATTGCTGCCGAACGGGGCCCGAAGTATCCGGATGATCGCCTGCGTCCGCTCACGCCCGCGGGCGCGAAGAAGTTTGCCCAGTCGGTTCCGGGATTGCTGGAACTCGACGTGATCGTCGACTTCGTGTTGACCAGCCCGCTGGTGCGCGCGCGGGAGACCGCGCAGATCCTCGCTGCCGGGTTAAAGCCGAAGCCGGCCATCACCGAGCTGGAAGCCCTCGCCCCAGGTGGCCGGCACCTGGCGATCGTCGATGCGATCAAGACGCACAGCAAGCGTCACCGGCGGCTGGCGCTGGTCGGTCACGAGCCCGACCTCGGCGAACTGGCTGCGCGCCTGCTCGGTGCGCGCGGCATGGTCGAGTTCAAGAAGGGCGCCGTGTGCCTGATCGAGGTGGACGGAGCGACGCCTGGTGGCCCTGGCACCCTGCGATGGATGCTTCCGCCCAAGGCGCTGCGCGCCCTCGTCCCCTGATCGCTGTGAAAGCCGTAGTCGTCATCAACCCGATCGCCGGCGCCGGGCGCACGCGCACGATCGGCGCATGCGTGGATCTGGCACGACGAGTGCTCACCGAGCACGGCTACGACACCGAAGTGCTTATCACCGAGGGGCCTTCATCAGCGTCAGATTTTTCACGCAACGCCACGAAGAAGGGTGTCGATCTCCTGGTGGCGTGGGGAGGTGACGGCACCGTCAACGGGGTTGCGTGCGCAGCGGCAGACGCCAATGTCGCGTTTGCGATCGTGCCCGGCGGGTCGGGCAACGGACTGGCGCGTGACCTCGGAGTGCCGTTCGATCCAGCGGCGGCGCTGAAGGTTGCGGCGTCTGGTGCCGTGCGCCGCATCGATGCGGGAGACCTGCACGGTTCCTTGTTTTTCAATGTGGCCGGCATCGGATTCGATGCGCGGATCGCAGAACGGCTTGCGTCTCCCGGGCATCGCCGCGGCCTCTTGGGTTACGTCATCGCGACTTATGGGGAACTGCGCGAGTACGTGCCGGGCACCTATTCGATCTGTCAGGCCCGCAACCTGGATGGCAGCGCCACTGCGCCCGACCTTGTCGATCATCGCGCGCTGTTCATTGCGCTGGCGAATTCGCGGCAGTACGGCAATGGCGCCCAGATTGCGCCACGGGCGTTATTGGACGATGGGATGATCGAGGTCGTGGTTGTGGAACCGCAATCGGGATTCGGCATCATGCAGCAGGTGCCAGCTTTCTTTCGCGGCACGCTCCGCGAAGGCGCCGGGATCTTGATGCGGAGCGCGGCGTCCATCGAAATTTCGGCCGCGCAGCCGATCCGCTTCCACGTCGATGGGGAGCCCAGAAGCGGCTCTCAGCTCATCCGTTTGCAGGTTCGAAAGCACGTGCTGCCGGTCAAGGTAAGTCACTGAAATAAAGTGAGTTATCTCGTACGACCGATTAATTGTTACCAAGAATTTACCGCGCTGCAATTCGGACCTGAGCCACGATGGCGGCAGATGTTCTCGAAGAGCTTGCGGAACCAGGAACACACCCTGCGTTATTCGATCAGCGCAACCGAAGCCGGGTGGGAAGTCAGCGAAGAACGCGACAGCCACGTCGTGAAGAAGGTGCAATACCAGGACTGGCATCGAGTCGAGCGGGCACGCCGCTCGATCTCGAACGAGCTGGATGAACTCCAGCGTCAGGGCTGGGCGATCGAGTCCTAGCTGCTTCCGTTCTTCTCGATCTCGATAAATCGATACCCGAGGCCAACCACGGTCTCGATCTGCCTTCCGGCCGCCCCGAGCTTCCCCCGCAGCCGCCCGACGTGCACGTCCACCGACCGCGTCTCGATCATCCGGTCATAGCCCCACACGCGTTCCAGCAGGCGATCGCGTGACAGCACGCGATTGCGGTTCTCCACGAGGTAGCGGAGCAGTTCGAACTCGCGGCGGGTCAGGCGGATCTGCTCGCCGTCGACGGCAATCGACACCGCATCGAAGTCGGCGACCAGGTGTTCCCCGCGATACACCGGCGGTGGACCTGGTTCGTCCGGGCGCCCGCGCCGCATGACGGCGCGCACGCGGGCGGCCAGTTCACGCGGGCTGAACGGCTTGGTGATGTAGTCGTCGGCTCCGGCATCGAGACCCTGCACGCGATCGCTTTCGGTGGTGCGCGCGGTCAGCATGATGATCGGCGTCTTGGCGGTCGCTGGGCGGGTACGAAGCAATCGACAGACTTCGAGGCCACCCAGCACCGGCAGATTGAGATCGAGAATGATGAGATCCAGAACCTGTTCGCTCGACAGCTTGAGCGCCTGATCGCCGCTCGACGCCACTTCAACGGTCGCGTCGCCGCTCCGTTCGAGCGTGTGCGTGATCAGCCCGGCGATGTCGCTTTCGTCTTCGACAACGAGCACCCGAGTCTTGTCGACCTTTCGCGACGGGTGGGCTCCCCGCAACGGTGAACTCATGGCAGTGGCTTGCATCCGTTATCAAAGTAGCCACAGCAGATTTCCAGCCCATGACGGAGGTGTTAATTCTGGGTTACGGGATCGGATTGGGGCGGTTTCCTCGGCCGCCTGACTGTTTCACTTGGCGTTACGCTCACCACCACACAGACCGGCGTCAGCGCCGAGCGGAACGTCCTTGATCGACGTTACCAGAAGCCAAGGAACTTCCACCACGCGAAGCCGGCGGTAAGCCAGATCACCACGTTCGCGACGGAGACGAAGAAGCCAACACGCCACCATTCGGCACGGGTCACATAGCCCGTGCCGAAGAGGATCGGCCCCGTCGTCGTCCCGTAATGCGTCAGCCCCGCCGTGAGATTTGCCAGGCACATCAGGCTGTAGACCGCGAGTTGCACCGGCACGCCGATGCCGATCAGCACCGCCACGAATGGCGGAAACATGGCCAGCATGTGCGCCGTGATGCTCGCGAAGAAGTAGTGCGTGTAGAAGAAGATGATCAGGATCGCGACCAGCACGACCTGCCAGGGGATCCCGCCGAACAGACCGCCGACGTATTCGGCAAACACCCGCGTCGATCCGGTTTCGTTCAACAGCTCGCCCATGCGCAGCATGCCGCCGTACCAGATGAACACGTCCCAGGCGGATCGCTCCGACGCCGCGGTCTGCCACGTCATCGTGCCGGTGACGAGCAGCACACCCAAGCCACCTAGGGCGACGAACGTCGGATCGAGCCGATGGAACACCGTCGTCAGCCAAAGCAGGCCGACACCGGCAAACACCGCGAGGGTGATCCACTCGCTTTGGCTGAGCGGGCCCATCTTGATGAGCTCCTGACGCGCAAAGTTCGGCGCCTCCGGCGTGTGCGTGACCTCGGGCCGGAGGACGCGATAGGTAATCCACGGTACGACCAGGCACGACAGCAGGCCGGGCACGATGGCCGCCATGAACCAGCTCGGGGCCGTGACAGTGACGCCGGTGAGCTTCTGCGCCAGGCTGGCGCCGAGGAGGTTGCTGGCTTGGCCGGTGATGAACATCGCGCAAGCGACCGCCGAACCTTGATACATCGCGGCGATCAAATAGGCGCCAAGGCGCAGGCGCGTCCCGTCAGGCCGTGAATCGAACAGTTCGGCGATGCTGCGCGCCACCGGCAACACCATGCCGGCGCTGCGAGCGGTGATCGACGGCACGCCGGACGCCAGAGTAACGTCGGTCATCTGGAGAGCGTAGGCGACGCCGAGCGAGGTCCTTCCGACCATGCGCACGAAGAGCAGGGCAATGCGTCGCGCCAGTCCACAGTCGAGCATCGCCTTGGCGATCAGCATCGCCACGATGACGAGCCAGACGGACGGCTGCGCGTAGCCGCCCAGGACCTGTGCCATCGGGGTGCCGGTCGCCGCCCATGCGGTGAGACCGATCAGCACCAGCGCCGACGCGTGGATCGGCTCGCTGACCATGCCCGCGATGACGCAGATAAAGATCGCGGTCTGCCGCCAGCCTTGCGGCGTGACCGTGGCCGGCGCCGGAATGACGTGTGCGATGACGACGTAGAGGGCGACGAGTGCGGCAAGGCCGCGAGCGCGAGACATGAGCGGTGGGATTGTATCCCGCCTTCGCCAAAGCGACGGCGGGCAAGATCACCGGTGGCGTAAGCTAGGCGCACCCTTGAAGTTCATCCTGGCGGGACTCGTGTCGGCGGCGGTCGTGCTGGTGTCGCCGTTCATGGGCCAGTTGCAGTCGTTTCTGCGCCGGTCCCTGACGACTGAACAATATGTGCTGCTGTTCAGCGCCAGCGTCCTGATCGCCGTTGTCGGGGCGATTGCCCACGCTGCCAGGCACATTCGCGTCCGCCGGGTGCCGCGCTACGCCGCGATGGCCGTCGCACTCGGGATTGGCGGCGGTTACCTGTGGGCCGTCGGGACGCCATATCCCGAGGTGAACGCCGTCGAGCGCGTGCACTTTGTCGAGTACGGCCTTATTGCGTTGCTGTTCTATCGCGCGTGGAGACCGGCTGGCGACTTGTCGATCGTGATCCTGCCGCTGCTGGTCGCCTTCATGGTCGGCACCCTCGATGAATGGCTGCAGTGGTTCATTCCGGTCCGCGTTGGCGAAGCCCACGACGTGTTCCTGAACTTGGTATCGATCGGGTGCGGGCTGATGTTTGCGATCGCGCTCGACTCTCCCGACCGCTTTTCGATGTCACTCCGGCCCCAGACGCGCGTCCAGGCGCCGATCATCGTGGCGGTGGTGTGGCTGGTGTTTGCGACGTTTGTTGGCCAGGTGCACTTGGGCCACGCCATCTCCCTCGATGCCCATGTGAGTTTCCGTTCGCACTACAGCGTCGAGCAACTCGATGCACTGCAGCGCGACCGCGCGGAGCGCTGGAGAACCGATCCGCCGAAGGTGCTCAGGCGACTGTCGCGGGAAGACCAATACATGGATGAAGGGTTGTGGCACGTTCGCACCCGCAACAGCGAAGAAGCAACGACGGCTTGGCGCGAAAACCTGATCCTCGAGCGCTTCTTTGCGCCGGTTCTGGACACGCCGACCTATGCATCGCCTGACGGCAATCGTTGGTCGCCAGAGCAGCGGGCTGACCTGGCGGCAACGGTCGACGTCAATGCGCCGCCGTATGTCAGCGGTGCCGAGCCGTACCCGATCGTGACCTGGTCACACACGCTCTACTGGAGTGTCGTCGCGGCCGTGACCCTTGCGTGCCTTGCAACGTCGATGTTCGCCAAACGTCAACAAGACTTCGAACAATTCTGAAGGCGCACACCCCGCTCCACTGGCGACCGCTATGCAGCCGGGGGCAGGATCGCGAGTAGCTGCCGGACGCGGTGATCGATGTCGTTGATGATGGCGTTGACGGTGTCCGGCGGCTGACCTTTCGGATCCTGAATCGGCCAGTCATCCCGGCGAGTGCCAGGCACCACCGGGCATTCATCGCCGCATCCCATCGTGATCAGCCACTGCACGGTCGACGCCAGTTCAGGCGTCAGCCTCTGTGGTGTCTGTCCGGACAGGTCGACTCCGCGCCGAGCCATCAACTCGAGCACTTCCGGATGCACGCGGGCGGCTGGGCTGGTCCCGGCCGAAATCGCGCGAGCCTTCGACGGATCGGCGTAGCGATTGAAGAGGGCAGCGGCGATCTGCGAGCGGCCGGCGTTGTGAACGCAGGCAAAGAGAACGGTCGTCACGACGCCTTGAGGGCCTCCTGCAATCGACGGTCGTCCTTTTCCTTGATCGTGGTGTGGGTCAGCGCGTGCAGGGCAGCCTTGAGGACCGAGGCCACGACCGGATTGTCGAGTCGGGACAGCCGGTAGTGCATCCAGATGCCATCACGACGTGCTTCCACGAGGCCTGACTTTCGCAAGTAGGCGAGGTGCCGCGAGGCGGTTGGCTGCGGCACGTCGAGACTGGCGTGAATGTGGCACACGCAGATCTCCTCATCGCCGAGCAGCGCCAGGATCCTGAGGCGCGTCGGATCGGCAAGGGCCGCGTAGACCGACGTCAGGTCATCCAGGTTCTTGATTGGCGGCGCAGGTTTCGATGAACAGCACGAGCTTGACATATGCGTGTAAGCGAATATACGATGCGATCCAGACATTCGCTAAAGCGAATATATCACAGGACGCATATGGATACGCTACCCGTAGCCGTGATCGGCGCAGGCCCGGTCGGCCTCGCTGCTGCGGCTCATTTGGCCCACTATCACCAGCCATTCGTCGTGCTCGAGGCGGGCGCAGAGTCTGGCGCCGCGATCCGCGGGTGGTCCCACGTGCGCACGTTTTCGCCGTGGCGCTATATGGTCGATGCCGCCAGCCGCGAATTGCTCGAGCAGACGGGATGGCGTGCGCCAGATCCGGAGACGCTGCCCACGGGTGGCGAACTGGTCGACCGTTACCTGACGCCGCTCTCGAAGCACCGCACCCTGGCGCCGCACATCCGGTATCACGCCCGAGTGACGTCGGTGGGCCGCAAGGATTTCGACAAGGTGCGGACGAAAGGACGTGACCAACAGCCGTTTGAACTCCGGCTGTCGGACGGCACCACGATCGAGGCGCGCGCGGTCATAGACGCCAGCGGCACCTGGATGCAGCCCAATCCCGCCGGCTCCGGCGGCGTGGCCGCGGCGGGTGAGCGCGAATTTACCGATCGCATCGCCTATGGCATTCCCGACGTCGTCACGCGCGATCGGCACCGCTACGCCAACAGGCGCGTGTTGGTGGTCGGCAGCGGTCACTCGGCGTTCAACGTGATTCTGGATCTCCTGCGCCTCGCAGAGGAGGAACCGGGCACCCAGATCGTGTGGGCGATGCGTCGCGAGCACCTGGACTCTGTGTGGGGTGGTGGCGCGTCGGATGCGCTCGAAGCGCGCGGCGAACTCGGGCAGCGCGCCAGGCGCGCCGTCGAGGCCGGGAAGATCCGCGTGCTGACGCCGTACCGCGTTCGCACGGTGTCGTTGGTGGGTGACGAGCTTGTCGTGAGTGGGGCGCTTCGAGAGGACGTCACCACAGTGGCCGTGGATCAGGTCGTGGTCTGCACCGGATTCCGCCCCGAGCTGGCGATGTTGTCCGAGGTCAGGCTCGGTCTGGATCCCTGGCTCGAGTGCCCGACGGCACTTGGTCCGCTGATCGATCCCAACGAGCACAGTTGCGGCACGGTTCGGCCGCACGGTGCGCGCGAACTGGCGCATCCCGAAAAGGATTTCTATATCGCCGGCATGAAAAGTTACGGCCGGGCCCCGACGTTCCTGCTGGCGACCGGTTACGAACAGGTGCGCTCGATTGCCGCCATGCTCGCCGGCGATGTCGCGGCGGCTGAACGCGTCGAACTGGTGCTTCCTGAGACGGGAGTGTGCAGCACCGACGCGAGCACGGGAGCGTCGAGCTGTTGCGCGCCGGCACCGGTGGCGGTGGTGATCCCGATCACGCTGTCGGCGACAGCGGCACCGGCACCTGCCTCAGGGTGCTGCGGAGGGCCGGCTCCGGCTGGGGCCGACGCCTGCTGCAGCGACGATGCCGCGGCGAAGGCGGAAGGGAAGAGCGGTTGCGGTTGTGGAACCGAACAGCCGCTCGTGCAAATCGGAGTACGCTCTCGCAGTTGAAGAGCGGGATGCATTGGCGCGCGATCTGGGCGATCGGTTGTGGACAGCTGGTCAACTGGGGCGTGATGTATTTCGCGTTCGGTGTGCTGCTGGTACCGCTCGAGCAGTTTCTCAATGAGCCGCGGTGGCTGGTCGCCGGCGCGTTCTCGTTGAGTCTCCTGGTTTCCGCGTTCGCCGCGCCCGCGATCGGGCGGCTGGCGGATCGCGGGCAGGGGCCGGCGGTGATGCAGGCCGGTGGCCTCATCGCTTCCGCACTCCTGATCGGCTGGGCGGCCTGGCCGTCGCTGGGGTCCACCTACCTGGTGTGGGCGCTGCTGGGGCTGTGCGGCGCGGCCATTCTCTACGAGCCGGTATTCGCCATCGTCGGTCGCGCCTTCAGCGATCCCGCTGGCCGCATGCGCGCGATCGCAACTGTGACGGTGATGGGAGGCTTGGCCAGCTCGGTGTTTCTACCCGGCACCGCGGCGCTGACCGATCGCTTCGGCTGGCGCGGCGCGGTGATTGCGATCGGGTTGCTGATCGCGCTGACGACGCTGGTCGTATGGCGCATCGCGTTCGGCGATCTCTAATGGTCGGCGCAAACGATCCGCACCGCGATCCTGAGTGAAGCCGACGATGGGTCGACGGGGGGCCTGCCGGACCTCGGCCGATTCGCCGCGGTGTTTGCGGTGTCGGCGATCGTCAACTCCGCTGTCGCCTCCAACATGGTTGCGGCGTTGATCGACGGCGGCTTCAATGCCACCGTGTCGGCCTCGATCGCCGGGCTGTTCGGCATCATGCAATTACCTGGTCGCATGCTGATGACGACGCCGTCATTCACGCCCAGCCCCGTCAGGTTGATCGTGATCAGTTTTGCGTTTCAGATTGCCGGACTAATCGCGCTCGCCGCACACACCACGTCATTCCTGGTTTCAGGCGTCGTGCTGTTTGCAATCGGTGCGGGACTGACCACACTGGCGCGGCCGTATTGGGTCTTGCACGCCTACGGCCCTGATCGCGCAGGCCACGCAAACGGCGTGATTGCCCGGGCGCAGCAGATCGCTCGAGCGGCTGGGCCCGTCTCAGCGGCGGCTGCGGCGGGACTGACCGGCTATTCCACCGTGTTTGCCGCCCTGGCCGTGAGCCTGATGGCGACGACCGTCTTGATCAGGTCCGCCAAATACCGGTAGCCAGACCCGGATCGCGGCCGGGCGTTTCGACTCTCTTGTAGTTTCAGGGCCAGGGGCGTGACGTCACGCACCTTTGCGAGAGGGGAGAAAGGTGAGAGGGGTGAGGCGTGAAAGGCACGCTTCTCACCCCGCCCGCGTTCAGGACGCTATTTCGTGATGGTTCCGCACACAATGCGCGCGCCGGCGTTGCCTGCCGGGTCGCTCTTCATGTCATCAGCCGCGGCGTGAATCATGAGCGCCGTGCCGCCGTTGGCGTAGATCGAGTTCGGCTCGGCGCCCATGGTCACGTTCTTGTTCACGATCGTGACCTTGGCCATGCCCTTGGCATCCACCGTGAAGTTATTCATGTCGCCGGCGTGCGAGCCTTCAGGGTTCTGCATGCCGTGCTTCTTGGCGCCGGGATTGAAGTGGCCGGTGGCGCTCATGAAATCCGGGCCTTCGCACTTGGCGACGGCGTGAAAGTGCAACGCATGCTCGCCCGGCGGCAGGCCGTGCACATCGAGGTCGACCGACACGCCGCCACCCTTGGCGGGCGAGATCATCGCCATGCCGACCGAGGCGCCCTTGGCGTCTTTCAGATCCACGTGCTTCATCTGCGCCGATACGGCGGCGGTTCCAACGAGACAGGCAACTGCGACAACGGAAACGATGCGGGTCATAAGGCTCCTCTGGGCTCCATCATAAACAAAAAGAGGCCGCTCCGGAGAAGGAGCGGCCTCGAGACTGTCGAAGACGTTGGTCAGAACGTGTAGCGCAGCGAGATTTGCGTCTGGCGCGCGGTGCCGAGCCCGACCGTGCGGTTGAGCGGGCCCAGCATGTAGCCGAACGTGCCGGCCTGCGCGTCGGTGATCGGCGCGCCGGGCGTGCCGTTGGGCAGCGTTGCGGCCGGGTTTTCGTAGTTCAGCCGGTTCGCGATGTTGAAGATCTCGACGCGGAGCTGCACGCCCTGCGTCTGGGCGAAGCGGAAGTCCTTGCTGATCATCAGGTCTGCCTGCCAGAACCCGGGCCCGCGCAGGTAGTTGCGCGGCAGGTCGCCGAAGGTGCCTGGCTGCGGGGTCGCAAACGCCGCCGGATTCAGCCAGCGTACGCCATCTTTCAGATACGGATCGACGCCGGGAACCAGGTCCGGACGCTGCGTGCCGCGGCTGTTGCCGCCTGGGATGTTGGTCACGGTGACGCCGTTGACGGTGGTGTTGTCCGGCCGTGACATCACGACGTTGATCGGCACGCCGCTGCGTGCGTTGACGATGCCACCAATGCGCCAGCCGCCGGTCAGCAGGCCGTCGCCGGGAATCAAGTAGACCAGCGAGCCGTTGAAGGTGTGCGGGATATCCTGCGGGTTCGTGCCGAACTCGCTCTCGTAGTCGAACGTGTTCTGCGTGGTGGCCGCTTCATTCGAGCCCTGCGTGGTGCCGCGGTTACGCGAGAACTGGTACTGGAAGCCGCCAGTGAAGCCAGCGCGGAACCGGCGCGTGGCGCTTACCTGCAGCGCGTCGTACTGGGCGTAGCCGCAGCCGGTGACCGGGTAGCCGGCGATCGTCAGGCCGTCGACGCAGCCGGCGGTCTTGTAGTCGATTTGGCCGTAGGTCGGCTGCAGGCGGGCGCGGGTGTTGACGTTCAGGATGTTGCCGACGCCGCGCAGGAACATGTCCTTGCCCTGGCTGCCGGTGTAGCCGACCGTGACGTTGATTTCACCCGGCAGTTCGCGCGACAGGCTGGCGCCGTACTGCACGTTGTATTCGTTCGGGTAGTGGTGCGTGTAGCCGCGGATCGACAGCAGGTTGGCGAGCTGAGAAGACGCGACCGGGTAGGCGAGGCCGTTATTGGCGACGTCGGCGGTCTGCACGCGGCGGCGCTCGATGTAGTTTTCGATTGGCTGGATACGGTCCTCGAACTGGCCGGGGCCGTAGAACAGGCCGAAGCCGGCGCGGAACGCGGTCTTGTCGTTGATCTCAAACGCGGCGGAGACGCGTGGCGAGAAGTTGTTCTTGTCGGCGTCGTAGAACGACGCGCCCTCGGGCGCGAAGGCGTTGTCCTCGACGAAGAACGGCCGGGCGCGGCCCTCGGCTTCCTTCACCACCGAGTAGTAGTCGTAGCGCAGGCCGAGGTCGAGCGTCAGCCGGTCGTTGACCTGCCACGTGTCCTGGGCGAAGCCGACCGCGTACCACTGCTGCGGACGGAACACCGGCGAGTCAAGGGCGACGGCGACCGCCGCAGGGCGGTTGTCGATGAAGTCGTTGATGCTGTTGTAGGTGATCTCGGTGCTGCCGAGGAACTGGAAATCCGAATCGATCTTGCGGTATTCGCCACCGAACTTGACTGTGTGGCGGCCGGGCGTCCAGGTGGTCGCGTTGTTGAGGGCGAACGAGCGCGGGTCGAAGTTCGAACCGGTCGTGGTCGACGCCGAGGTGGCGCGAATCAGCAGGCCGCTGCGGGCGATGCCCGTGGAGCCGCGCGCGTCGATCGACGACGACGTGAAGGTGCCCGACAGCGACACGCCGATCGGGTCGTAGTTGGCCTGGTTGCTGAACGCGTTGGCGCTGGTCTTCGGCGCGTTGTAACCGAGCTTGAGCTCGTTGACGAAGCTGGTCCCGACCACCGACTGGTGGTTGAGGACGACGTTGATCGGGTTCTGCTCGGCGCGGACGCGGCGCGCGGTCACGGTGCGATCCGGGGTGTCGACTTCACCCTTGCTGTAGAGCACGCGGGCGTAGGTGGACTGGGTGTTGCTGAAGCGATGGTCGAGGCGGAATGACAGCGTGTTCTCGTCCTGTTCGGCCGTGCTGCTCAGCGAGGCCAGGCCGACC
>JAYQOO010000072.1:0-19512 GCA_038144855.1 Acidimicrobiia bacterium
CGCGCGATCGACATCGTCGATCGAATGTGCGATCTGCGGCGTGATGCGCGCGGTGTAGACGAGCGTGGGCGCCAGCGTGGCGCGCAGGAATTCGCCCGCCTTGTCCTTGCTGCTGAACAGCATGCGGATGCGCTCGGCAAGGTCGTCGATTGACTTGCCGGCCTCGATCGAGCCAATGCGAGCCGATTGCTTCTGGCGGTACTCCAGCGTGGCGGGATCGAGCGTCCAGATCTCCGACTCGCCGCCCGCACCCTTGCGCCGCTCGTAGAAGCCCTTGCCGGCTTTTTCTCCGAGCGCGCCCTTTGCGATCATCTGCTCGACCAGCGTGGGCACGGCGAAGGCCTTGCGATCCGACTCGCTGTCGAGACGTTCGTGCAGATTGCGCAGCACGTGCGCCAGCACGTCGATGCCGGCGATGTCGGCGGTACGGAACGTCGCGCTGCCCGGTCGTCCCAGCGAAGGGCCGGTGATGGCGTCGACTTCTTCGATCGTGTACTTGCCCGTTGCCAGTACTGCCAGCGTCTGGACAATGCCGTACAGGCCGACGTGATTGGCGATGAAGTTCGGGGTGTCCTTGGCAATGACGACGCCCTTGCCGAGCACGTGATCGCCAAACCGCACCATGGCGGCCACCACCGCCGGGTCCGTCTCGGCGGTCGGAATGATTTCCAGCAGCCGCAGGTAGCGCGGCGGATTGAAGAAGTGCGTGCCGAGCCAGTGCTTGCAGAAGTCGTCGCTGCGTCCTTCAGCAATGACCGCGATCGGGATGCCCGACGTGTTGGAGCTGACGATCGAACCCGGACGCCGCTTCGCATCGACCTTGGCCAGCAGTTGCTGCTTGATGTCGAGCCGCTCAACGACCGCTTCCATGATCCAGTCGCTCTTGGCGATCAGATCGAGGTGCGTGTCGAATCCACCGGTCGTGACGAGCTTGTGCGCGTCGGGTGTGAACTGCGGATCCGGCTTGAGCTTCCGCGCCTTTTCGAGTCCCTGCCGGGCGATGTCTGCCGTGAGATCCAGCAGCAACGCGGGAATGCCGGCGTTGGCGCAATGCAGCGCAATCTGGGCGCCCATGGTGCCGGCGCCGAGTACGGTGACGGAATTGATCACGGCCGTTTGACTCCGTTGATGAACAGATCGACCACGGCGTCCGCTTCGGCGCGGAGGTCGTGCTTGCGGCGGCTCAACACCCAGTTGGTCGCCATTTCATCGAGTGCGCCGAAGAAGATCTTGGTCGCCGTGGTGGCGCTGAGGCCTTTGCGGAACGTGCCGGCCTGCAGGCCATCGGCGATGGCCTGCCGAATCAGCGTGAAGTAGTCTTGGAGGAACGACTCCGAGAACCGCTCCATGAACTTGACCGATTGCCGCAATTCCACCTGGAACACGACCGCAAGATCCTTGTCGCGCCCGAGCCGTTCGAGGTGCAGCCGCGCAATCACGCGCAGCCGCTCGGCCGGATCGGCCACGCCGGCAATGGCGGCCCGGCCCTCGGCCAGCACCGTTCCCATCGACTGTTCGAAGATCGAGACCAACAGGTCGTCCTTCCCCTCGAAGTAGAGATAGACGGTGCCCGCAGCGACCCCGGCCACCCTGGCCACGTCGGCGACCTGTGAGTTGAAGAACCCGTTCCTGGCGAAGACCTTGGTGGCGGCCTTCAGGATGAGATCGCGCTTGTCACCGGCTGAGGGAGACTGGCGAACCACCGAGAGACGCCGCGCGGTTGAGCTGGCTCGCATGGACTGAATGAATGGTCATTCATTCTCCGGGGCATGTCAACCACGGCAGGGTGGCAGCTCATCGCCACCGCGTCAGGATCGTCTCTCGCTGAAAGACCTGGATGCCCACCCAGAACAGGATCACGTTCAACACGATGCAGCCGGCGGCGCCGAGCAGCATGGCCGTGGATCCGACCACCACGAGCCCCATCAACTGGGCCACGAAGACGATCGTGATCGGCAGGATCAGCAGCGCCGTAATCTGCTGGGCCGAGCGGGGATCGTTCGAGCGGGACGAGACGATGACCGAGACGAGCAGCGACGCCAGTTCGACCAGGGGGCCGAGCACCAGGAACATGATGACGAGACGAGGTCCGGCGACGGCGCGAAACACGCCCGGCTCGCCGATCAGCGCGGCCCCCAGCAGGTACAGCGCCCCTGCGCTCCACGTCAGGCCCAGCGCAAACAGAAACGGAGTCATCGCTTTGGCGGCCAGCAGCTCCAGCGTGGATATCGGCGTCGAGAGCAGGGGCTCCAGCGCTTTCGATTGCTTCTCGCCGATGACCGCGTGCGTCGCCAGCGACATCGATGCCACCACCGGCACCATCAGCAACAGCAGGGAAAACTGGTGGAACAGGAAGGCCTGCACCAGCGCGTTACCGGTGAGTCCCGCCAACTCCGGCATCAAGGCAGCCGCCTTGGCGGCGGCTTCGGCGAACTCTCCGGAATCCTCCAGCGTTGTGCCGACCATCCTCGGGGTGATTACGATCACGAGGAAGGCCGGGAACAGCGACCCGAGCACCATCAGAACCGCCGGAACAATGGCGCCGGGGTTGCGTAGCAATTCGACGGCGTCCTTTTGTGCGAGCGCGAACACGCGATGCCAGCCAAACGTCATCACGCACCCACCAGGTCGAGATACACGTCCTCGAGCGAGCGCTGTTCAGGGGTGACGCGGACGACGCGCCGGCCCTCGCGCACCAGTGTCGCGACGATGTCGGCGATCTCTGAGTGTCCGGCAACTGGATATTCCTCGGTCTTGCCGTCGTCGAACGCAATGACCACGGCGTTCTTGCCGCGGGATGCGCGCAACGCGGCCGGTGTGTCACACGCCAGCAGCGTCGTCTTCAGGATGGCGATCCGGTCCGACAGCGCCTCGGCCTCGGCGAGATTGTGCGTGGACACCAGGATCGCGCGGCCCTCGTCTCGCAACTTCAGGATCAGGTCTCGAAGGTGACGCGCGCTGGCCGGGTCGAGGCCCGAGGTCGGTTCGTCGAGCAACAGCACCGGCGGCCGATGGAGCAGCGCCCGGCAAACGGCGACGCGCTGTTTCAATCCCTTCGACAGCGTGCCCGCGGCATCATTCACACGATCCGAGAGATCGACCTGGGCCAGCGATTCCGCCACGCGCTGCTCAGGGTTGGCGATTCCCTGCAGCCGCGCATAGGTGACCAGGTTGGTGCGCACCGACAGCCGTTCCCACAAACCGGGCGCTTCAGTAAGTAGTCCCACCGCGCCACGCGCGTGAGCCGCGGTGGCCGCGGTAAGCGGAATGTTGTTGATCGTGGCGCTTCCGGCGGTCGGGAGGATCAGCCCAGCCAGCATGCGCATGGTCGTGGTCTTGCCCGCACCGTTGGGACCGAGCAGGCCGACGATCTCGCCCGCGCGGACGGTCAGCGAGACGTCCCGCACCGCCACTCGATCCCCGAACACCCGGGTGAGTTGTTGCGCTACAACCACCAGCGAAGGCTATCGCACTTCGAGATTGTTCTGGATCGTCTGGAAGAACGTGTCGGCAATCCTGGCGTACCCGGCCTCGGTCGGGTGCAGGCCGTCAATCCCGATGAAGCGGTTGACGTCGGTCCGCAACGCGGCGTAGGTGTCGACGATCGCGATACCCTGCCTGGCAGCAATGGTGCGCAGGCGGCCGTTGAAGTCGTCGATGTAGAGCTGCGGGATGGGCTTGCTGGTCCCACCAGTCCTCGGAGGCAGGACCGTGGCGAGATACACGCGCATGCCGCGCAGGCGCGCTTCGGCGACCATCTGCTCCAACTCGGCGGCGGCACCACTGGCGGCGCCATCCGCGCCGCCGGCGATGTCGTTATGGCCGTGCAGGATCATCACGACTTCCGGCCGTTCGGAATTCAACGCAGACAGGAATCGACTGCGTGCGGTGACGACTCGCTCGCCCGGTACGCCGAAGTTTGCCACCGTGAACGTCTGCGTTGAGTAGCGGCCGCGCAGCGTCTGCGACAGCACCGTGGGCCACGCCACCGACGGGACGACGGCGTTCTTGACGACGCGCGTCAGACTCGAGAACGACGCGGTCGCCGGCGACACTTCACCAGCGGTAATGCTGTCGCCGAACGCGAGGTAGCGCGTGCTCGACAGCGTCGGAATGCGCGAAACCGTCACGCTGAATGAGCACGTGCCCGTGCGGTTCAACGAATCGGTGGCCGTGCAGGTCACCTGCGTGCTGCCAATGGGGAAATTCTGGCCCGATCCAGGCGAACACGACACGTTGACCGTGCCCTGACCTGCCGTGGCGGAAGGCGTGTCGAACGTCACCGCCATGCCGCTTCCGCTCACGGTCGATCGTGAAATGCCTTCGACGCACGACAACGATGGCGCGTCGGCGACTGGAGGCGGGATCACGACCGGAGGATCTGGCGTCGGTGCGACCGGTGTCTTGGTGCACGACGCAACGGATATGGCGACCGCGACCCATGCCGCCAATGCCGATCGCGTTGCCCAATGCTTCGCCGTTCTCATCTACGTGAACTAACGATCTTACCCTACGGTCGTATCGGCTTTACCGGGCCGCAAACTCATAGCACCCGGGGGTGATCACCACGCGACCGCGATCGTTAAACCACAAGCTCGACGGTGTCATGATGCCCGCGCCCCTGAACTGAACCGTCCGGACCTTCTCGCCGTTGGTGTCGAAGACGTATGAGTACGGCAGCACAAACGAGATCCAGAGCCGCCCGCCGCGATCGAGGGCGGCGGTTCTGACGATCGGTGCGACCAGTGGCACCTCGCCGGCGCTGCGCCTCGGCCAGCGATCGGGGATCGCCGCGATCAGCGGATCGATCTCTCGGCCCTGGACCGCACGCTCGTAGACCAGTTCGCCGCTGGCGTTGTACTTCCGGAACGCCGGCATGCCGGTCATGAAGACGAAATAGAAGCCGCCGTCCGGGTCGGCGATCGGGATGCCGGCATTCAGCGCGAAGTGCAGATCGCGGTCGGACTCGTGGCCGGTCTTGCGCAGCTGTCCGATCGAGCGCAGCGGCGTGCCGCCGAGGCCGTACTCGGTCATCAACCAGCCGCTCTCCGGGTGGCTCATCAGGATGGTGCGGCCGTTGTAGGACAGCGACCCCACACCGTTGAGCGAGAGCGATCCAAGCACGACGCGAGAGACTCCCTGGCCCGGCAGCAGGAAACCGCCGGTGCGTACGCCTGCCGCGTCGAACAACTGCACGCGCTCGCGGCGGTTGGGACCATCGGCCACCGCGAAACTGCCGTTAAAGGCGACGTCAAACGCGCTCGGCTCGATCAGTCGCCCATCTTCGGCGCCGATCTGCACCAGCTTCTGCGCCGCGGTGCCGGCGCGGTCGACGCTGTAGACGGTGTGGCTGCGGCGATCGAAGACGTAGTAGTCGCCGTTGGCGGTCTGCTTGCAGCCGATTGGATCGCGAAACAGGCCGGCGATATGTGGAGGAAGGGCGTTGACCGACTTGAGGACGTCAACGGTACCCGGGGAGGGTTGCTGCGCGGTGATGGTAGCCAGCAGCCAGTAGCCAGTAGCCAGAACGAAAAGGCCGCTCCGCATTTCTGGCTACCGGCTACTGGCGACTGCCTACCTAGTACGCTGCCAGCTTCTTGATCGCCGCGAGCACGTCGGAGGACTGCGGCAGGATCTTCTCTTCGAGATCCGGGCAGTAGGCCACCGGGCAGTCGAGCGCGGCGACGCGCTTGACCCGCGCCGCGAGATATTCGAACCGCTCTTAGCCGCTGCGCGCGGCGATATCCGCGCCGAAGCCGCAGGTCAGGGTGTCTTCAAGAGCGACGATCACCTTGCTGGTCTTCTTCACCAGCTCCGCAATGCCGTCCCAGTCGTACGGCATGATCGTGCGCAGGTCGAACACCGCGACACTGATGCCATCCTTTTCGGCTTGCTGGGCTGCGAGCAGCGAACGCTGCACCAGCGCGCCCCACGTCAACACCACCATGTCGGTGCCGTCGCGGCGCAGCGAACCCTTGCCGAACGGGATCATGTAGTTGTCGCCGGGGTATGCGCCCTTGTTGTAGGTCTGGCGATAGAGGTGCTTGTGTTCGAGATACAGCACCGGGTCGTCGCAGCGAATCGAGGTGCGCAGCAGGCCGGCGGCGTCGATGGCGTTGCTCGGAAACACAATGCGCACGCCCGGGCAATGCGCGAAGATGCTGACGCCCGACTGGCTGTGGTACGGCGCGCCGCCGCGCAGGTAACCGCCGATCGGCACGCGCACGACCATCGGGCAGGACCAGTTATTGCCCGAGCGATAGCGCAGCATCGACATCTCGTCCTTGAGCTGCATCATCGCCGGCCAGATGTAGTCGAAGAACTGGATCTCGACGACCGGCTTCAGGCCGCGCGTGGCCATGCCGACGGCACGGCCGACGATGTTGGCTTCGGCGAGCGGCGAGTTGAAGACGCGATCCGCGCCGTAAGTCTTCTGCAGGCCGTGCGTCACCTTGAAGACGCCGCCCTTGCCAGGCACGTGCGCCAGAGACGCCGCCTTGCTCGCATCGGCCACGTCCTCGCCAAAGATGACGATCCGCGGGTTGCGGGCCATTTCGTCCTTGAGCGTGCGGTTGATGGCGCCGACCATCGTGTCTGGCTTGCCCTCGGGCACCGCGCTTGTCAGGAACTGCGCCGACGTTGGATCGACGTCAGGCGAATACACAAACGACGTCGCGGTATCGACCGACGGCTTCGGCGCCTTCAGCGCGAAGTCGGTCGACGCGGCGACTTCACGATCGACCGACGCGAGGATGTCCTCGAGGTCGGCTTCGCTCGCGATCTGTTCCTTGATCAGGAACGCCTTCATCTTGGTCAGCGGATCGCGCAGCGATTCCGCCTTGCGCTCTTCCGGCGTCTTGTAGAGACGTTCGTCGTCCGACAGCGAGTGCGAGTACGGGCGAATCACCTTGGCGTGGACGAAGGCCGGCTTGCGTTCGCGCCGGACGTAGGCCACGGCCTCGCCCATCGTCCGGTAGCTGTCGAGGAAATCCGTGCCGTCGCAGCGCCACAACTTCAGGTTGGGGAACGACTCGACCAGCCGCGACACGTCGCCGCCCGGCGTCTGCACTTCGACCGGCACCGAGATGGCGTAGCCGTTGTCTTCGACGAGGTAGAGCACCGGCACGTTGCGGGTGCACGCAGTGTTGAGCGACTCCCAGAATTCGCCTTCGCTGGTCGCGCCTTCGCCGATCGAGATGTAGGTGATCTCGTCGTTGTGGAACTGCTCGGCGCGATCCGTGATCGCGGTGACGCGCTCGTAGATCATCCCGGCTTCACCGGCGCCGACGCCCTGCAGGCACTGCGTGCCGGTCGGGCTGCCCTGCGACGGGATGTTCAGCTTCTTGTGACCCCAGTGCGACGGCATCTGTCGTCCGCCGGAGTTGGGATCGTCCTTTGCGCCGACCGCGGCCAGCAACATCTCTTCGCTCGTCATGCCGAGCTGCAGGCACAGCGCGCGATCGCGATAGTAGGGATAGAACCAGTCGTATCCCGCGCGCAAGTGCAGCCCGGCTGCGGTCAGCACCGCCTCGTGTCCCGCGCCGCTGATCTGGAAGAAGATCAGGCTCTGATTCTTGAGCTGGATTTCCTTGTCGTCGATGCGCCGCGAGAGCAACATCGTGCGGTACGCCCGCAGCAACTGATCGGACGTGAGGCCGTCCCAACGCGCGCTGGACTCGCTGCGCGTGTCGGGCCTGGAGGCGAGCGTTGAAGCCTTCATGCGGGAAAAATTATACCACCCGGGTGGGTGCTATAATCCGCCGCTAATTCCCACGCGCCGAGACACTTATTAGGCGAGACTTAATTAGGCGACATCTACAGACATGAGCACACCGATCGACCCGGCCCTGACCAAGCGTCCCGTCAAGCTGTACCGCTGGGATGAAATTTCCCTCGAGAAGGTGACCGAGATGATCTCGCGCAAGATCATCACCGGCGAGCGCGAAATGGTCACGCAGATCTATCTGAAGCGCGGCGCCATCGTGCCGATGCACTCGCACGAGAGCGAACAGATGACCTACGTGCTGCAGGGTGGCCTGCGCTTCCTGATCCACGGCGAAGAGATCACCGTGCGCGAAGGCGAAGTGCTGCACATTCCTTCATGGGTGCCGCACCAGGCGGAGGCCATCGACGATACGTTCGAGATGGACATCTTCAGTCCGATCCGCCACGACTGGCTGGACGGCAGCGACAAGTACTTCTTCGACAAGCCCACCGAGAAGTAACGCCGCGCAGTGAACGTCATCCTCACGATCGTCCTCATCCTGGGTGTCGCGATGTGGACGATCGCGATCTACAGCCGGCTGGTGCGCCTTCGCAATCAGGTGACGCTGGTGTGGAAACGGCTTGAAGCCGATCAGTCAAACGAGGCGATTCGCACGGTCTACAACAAGCAGGTCGACACCTACAACAATGCGCTGGCGAGCGTCTTTGGCGCACTCGTTGGTGCCGCGGCGGGATTCAAGCCGGCCAGGCACTTCTAGTGGATGTGTTTCTTCCACTCTTTCTTCCACTCGTCGTCGATGTCGTCCGAGCGCCCGCCTGAGTAGACGTCGAACTTGTTGCGCGCGCGGCCCATCTTCCAGCGCAAGTAGCGGTACTTCAGTTCATCCATCGGGCGCGCCCTGAGTGCCTTCAGGTAGAGATAGCCGATGATCAGTCCGCCGAGGTGCGCGGTATGTGCCACGCCGCCGCCGGGACCGCCGAGCGCCGAAAAGAACGCAATCGCGCCGACGATCAGCACGAAGATGCGCGCCGGAATCGGAAAGATGAAATACAGGTAGATCGGCCGGTTCGGGAAGTACATGCCGTACCCGAGCAGCAGCCCGTAGATCGCGCCCGAGGCGCCGACCGTCACTGAATAGTAGATGCCGTCAACGAAGAACGACAGCAGCAGGCTGGTCGCCGCGGCGCCAACGCCCGTGACCAGGTAGTACTTGGTGAAGAAGCGCGTGCCCCACCTGCGTTCCAGCTCCGTCCCGAACATCCAGAGCGACAGCATGTTGATCAGGATGTGACCCACACCGCTGGTGCTGTGCAGGAACATGTAGGTGAAGGGCTGCCACAGCGCGAACTGTTCGAACACGGCTTGTGGCGAGAGGCCCAGCCGGAGCGTCATGGCGTCGCCGACGATCATGTTGAGCACGAACAACACGACGTTGGTGATGAGTAATGCCTGGACGGCGGGAGTTAGCCGGCCTGGTCCGAATGAGGCGCTGACACCCGAGGAAGGAAAGCGGGCCACGTCAGAATCGTACCACGGTCTAGAACGAAGACCGCACGGGGAGCGAGTGCGGTCCCGGCGTGCCGCGGCAGGTTTCAGGTCGCGACGCGATTGCCGGCGTCCACGCGGCCCCTACGGCACAGGATCGACGCTGGGCTCCACGTGGTGAATGCCTTTCTCCGGGAGCTGCCACGCCAGCCATGCGGCAATGAGCGGGATAAAGGCCACGATCGCAAGCGTGGGCTTGATGCCGAAGCGATCGGCGCCCATGCCGACCAGCGGCACCGTCAGGCTGCCCATGCCCCACGCAAATCCCATCATCAGCGACGACACCGTTGCCGCCCCGCCCTTCACGAACGTTTGCGCGAACGTCACGCTGATCGGCAGCGTGGACTGCAGCAGCAGCCCGCCGATCGCCAGCATGGCCGTGAAGCCGATTGGTGACAGGTGCGGCGCCACGGCCATGAACGGCACCGCAATGATCAATGACCAGAGGATCACCGTCCGCGCGCCGATGCGGTCCGACAGCGGTCCGCCGAGGAACCCGCCAATGCCGCTCGCAAACAGGTACAGCGACACCGCAGAACTCGCCTCGCTAATCGTGAAGCCCTGTTGCGTCAATAACGTCGGCGTGAACGTCATGAACCCGTAGGTCGTCGCCGTGCGCAGCACGATCGTGAAGTAGAGCAGCGAGAGCGGACGGGCGGCGGGTCGCAGTGACGACCACGTCGATCGCTCGTGCGACTGTGGGCGCGACATTTCCGGCGTGTGCCGGAGCGTGAACGCCAGCGCGATCAACCCTGGAATCATGATCAGCGGGGAGTACGACAGGCCCATCGATGCGACAAACGGGGCAAACAGCACCGGCGCAGCCGCAAAGCCCAGCGACCCGCCCGAGAGATGCGCTGACATCGCCAGGCCCTTGCGATGGTCGGCCATCTTGTAGACCAGCGCTGCGGCCGGCGGGTGGAAGGCGGCGCCGCCGAGCCCGCCGAGTACCAGGATCGCGCCGAGGCCCAGGGGCGATGTCGCCAGCCCGATCTGGCTGAGCACCACGACCGCAAGCAGCGGACCGGCGATCACCAGGACGCGCGGCCGCCAGCGATCCGCCAGCGCGCCAAACGCCAGCTGCGACACCGAGTTCGCCATCTGGAAGCACATCGCCAGCGTGCCCGCGGTGGCCAGCGACAAGCCGAGGTGCGGGATCAGCAGCGGCAGCATCGGCGCGTAGATGTTGGTGTACGCGTCGACGACGACGTGCGTGGAGGCGACCTTCCAGATTGAGGGATGGAGTCCGAACCAGCCCGTCGTGCGTGCCGTCACCCGGTCATCCTCTTGAATTTGCCCAGCACCAGGTCGCGGGCTTCGGCAAACTCCTGGATACGCAACAATTGCGCTGCCGCCGTCAACGTCGCCAGCGCCAGCGCGATCGTCACCAGCAATCGCGCCATCTGCGTCACCAGCGCGTCACCGGGCATCACGCCGAGCAGGCTGTCGTAGGCGATGGCCGTGACCACACCCATGATCGCCGACGCCACCACGACCCGGGCGAACGACGCGGCAATTCTGGAGCCGTTCAGGCTCTGGATCTCGCGCCGCAGCAGGTACAGCTGCAACGACGCATTGACGATTGCCGTGATCGACGTGCCGAGCGCCAGTCCCCGATAACCCATGGTGTTGACCAGCGTGACGTTGAGCGCGACGTTGACGAGCACCGAACCAGACGACACCATCACCGGAATGCGGCTGCGGCCAAGCGCGTAGAACGTGGGCGAGATGATCCGGACGATCGAGTATCCGATCAGCCCGATGGCATAGAGCTGCAGCGCCGCCGCGGTCGCGATCGTGTCTGCCGACGTGAACTCGCCGTGCTCGAAGATCACCGCGACGATCGGCCGCGCCAGCACGATCAATCCGACCGTCGCCGGGAGGTTCAGCAGCAGCATCAGCCCGAGGGCGTTGGCCAGCGTCGAGCGGATGCGGTCGAAATTCTTCTCCGCGACCATCCGCGAAATCGCCGGCGTTGCGGCGGTCGCGATCGACACACCGAACAAGCCGATGGGCAGGTACATCAACCGGAACGCGAAATCGAGCCACGACACGGCGCCGGTACCCTGGCCGGTGGCAAGCACGGTATTGACGAACACGTTGATCTGCGTTGCCGCCATGCCGAGCGTGCCGGGTCCCATCAATAGCAGCACGCGATGCAACCCCTCGTCCCTGAAGTCGAGCACCGGACGATACCGGAAGCCTTCCTTGACGAGTGGCGGCCACTGAATCACGAGCTGGCCGATGCCGCCGACTAGGGTTGCAACCGCGACGATCGTGATCGGCTGCAGGCCGAGGAACGGCGCGAACGGAATCAGCCCGACCGACATCAGGATCCCGGCGACGTTGAACATCGCCGGCGACAGCGCCGGCACGAAGAAATGGCCGAGCGAGTTGAGCATGCCCATCAGCACGGCCGCGACGGCCACCAGCGTCAGGAATGGGAAGACAATGCGAGCGAGGTAGATCGTCAGCTCGATCTTACCGGGCACATCGGCGAAGTCGCCGGCATACAGCCGGACTAGCGGACCCGCCAAGATGATCCCGAGCAGCACGATCGCGCCGGTCACCAGCACCAGCGAGTTGATCACCGAGTTGGCCAGATGCCACGAGCGCTCGCGGCCCTGCAGCGTGAGCTGGCGGGTGAAAGTGGGAATGAAGGCGGCGCTCATCGCGCCCTCGGCAAACAGGTCGCGGACGAGGTTCGGGATACGGCTCGCCACGCGGAACGCGTCGTTGGCGTCACCGGCGCCGAAGTAGTACGCCATCACCTGTTCGCGGGCCAGCCCGAGGATGCGGCTGGTGATGGTGGCCAGCCCGAACACGCCCGCGGATCGGGCAAGGCGTGGGTGCCCGCCTTCACCTTGCGGCTTTGGCGCGGCAGGCCCGCCCTCAACCTGTCGGGGTACGGCGGGACTCTCAGAATCGGCCATCAGATTTCAAAAGCGTAGCACCAAGACATCCGTCCCAAGGCTTTTCACAGACTTTACATTTGAGAGGCAAACATTTCCCGGGGGTGGACCGTCTATACCTTTGAAAGGCCTAGTCAGCCTCTCACCATCCTCCTTGGGGTGCTTACTGAACAGGGTTACTGCGCAGTAAGTGCCCCAATTTTTTTTGGGCCCGCCCTCCGGGCGGACGGCTTCGCCACACTTCGGTCGGCTGAGATCTACGAGAGCTTCGCCTTGACGGCTTCGCTGACCTTCTTGCCGTCGACCGTCTTGCCGGCCAGTCCGGCCATCACGGCCTTCATCACCTTGCCCATGTCCTTGGCGGTCGTCGCGCCGGTCTCTTTGACGGCCGCTTCGACGGCGGCGGCAATCTCGTCGTCCGAGGCCGAGGCCGGCAGGTAGGTATTCAGGATCACGATTTCGGCCTGTTCCTTGTCGGCCAGATCCTGGCGCCCGCCTTTCGTGAACTGATCGATGGCGTCGCGTCGCTGCTTGACCAGCATCGACACCACCTGCAGCTCTTCGGCCCCTTCAAGCGCCCGGCCCTTCTCGATGCTCTTGTTGGTCAGCGCCGTCTTCAACATGCGCAGGGCCGTGAGCCTGGTCTGGTCCTTGGCCTTCATCGCGGTGACGATGTCGGCGGTGAGCGCGTTCTCTAGTGACATTAGTGGTCCATTTCTCCATCGCCGAGAGTGACATGCCACTCGTCGGCGGAATCGTAAAAATCCTTTGGCACCGGCACCGCATTCACCTTCACGGTCAGCTCGATGCCGCTCTTGACGACGAAGTAACCCGAACGGCGCAGGACGCGACGAAACGCACCATGGGTAAGGTGACAGCGGATCTTGTCCGAATCGTTCATCCGCGCCTCGCGATCGACCCAGCGCGCCAGCGTCTCGATGCCGCGTTCGTCCGCAGGATCGGCCAGCAGGTCGACAATCTGCGTGACGCGGCCTTGCGGTTCGCGGAAGTGGCGATAGACCACATAGCCTTCGACTTCGTCGCCGCGACTCAGCAGCGCCACGGTATAGCGCACGTGCGGTGGCTCGACGTACTTCCAGTTCAGGTAGCGCGCATCGCGCCGGACTGCCAGCGCGAAGCGGTGCGCGAGCTTCTCCCAGAGCGCGTCGGCGCGCTGGTCGAACCGGCGCACCACCTCGACCTCTTCCTTCAGCGGTTGGGTCCGCGACACCACGCGCACGATCGGCAGTGCGACGGCGGAGACGAGCCGATTGATGGCGACCGGCCAGGTCGGAATGCGCAGCGCGCGCCGGCTGATCGGTTTGACGAGGCATGGCAGCGGCTGCGACTTTGGCCACCGCAGTTCGTCGAGCTTGCCGCGCGTGGCGGCCGACAGCGCCGCGCCGAGCGCGACGCCGGTGCCGCGGTCCCACGCGCGCAGCAGCGATCCGCCCAGCCCCTGTCGCGTACGCTCGGCAACCACGAGCGGATCCGAACTCCACGTGCCGGCCCCTTCGTGGCCGTTGCCCGTGCCTCGTACCGGCGGCAGTTGTGACGCGGCGATCAGCGTCGGGCCTTCGCGTACGACCCAGTACGGCGGCTCAACACCATTGGCGGGATTGCGGCGGGCCCGATCCCAACGCAGGCGCAGTCGCTCGGCCGCTTCGTTGCCAAGCGTGCGCCGATGCAACTGCTCAACGCCTTTGCGATCGTCAGGAGTGAATCGTTCGATGTCCGCCAATGCAGTAGCCAGTATCCAGTATCCAGTATCCAGAAAACCAAGCTCTTCTGGCTACTGCCGGCAGACGTCTGGCTGCTTCAGCGATTACTGCTGTCGTCCGCCGGGCGGACGGACGCCGGGCTGAGGGGGCTGAATCACCACGCCGGGCGTGGCGGCGCCGGTCGGCATACCCGGCGTGGTTTGCTGCCCGGGCACGACCGAGGGATTGATGACGATGTTCTGCGGCGGCGCGGACGGGTTCGAGATCATGCTCTGGCCTGGGCCGTTGAACTGGGCTGGCTGAGGGAACCCGTTCTGCGTCCCCGGCGCCGGGAACGTGAAGACCGGAGGATTGGGAGGATTCTCGTCCCGTTCCTCGGGTTCGTCCTGCTCGGGCTGCTCGTCGGGACGCTGGCGGGGCGGGACGAACCGCTGCGTCCCGTTGAAGGCACCATTGCCGGGCTGACCTGGGGTCGGCCGGCTCGCCGCCGGGGCGGAGGTTGTGGCCATTACGAGAATGCGGTCGTACACCGACGGTCCCGCGGCAGTAATGGCGCGCGGCGCGGCCACGTATCCAGCCACACTGCGAAGGACGATTTCGAGCGCCTTGGCCTCGCTGACATCCACGAGCTTCAGTGTCAGCGGTGCGCCAGTGACGCGTTCGGCGCCGACGATCTTGGTGCCGCCAATCCTGCCCCACTCGGTCAGGATCGTGCGCACCGGTACGTTGGTCGCCTCCACTGTGACCAGCCCGGCGTGGAAATCGAGCTTCAGCTGCTGCGCGAAGGCAGGCGCTGCCAGCACGATCGACAGTGCAACGGTGAGCAGGGTCTTACGCATGAGAACGTGTCCGTCCAGTATACGGCCGGTCTGCCGGCCGCGGCCTCTGGTTGCTTAGACGCTGGCTAGGCTCGAAAGGCCGCCGCGGCGGCGCCAACCAGGTCCACGGCTTCGACGGTCAGCGCCGGATACATCGGCAACGACACGACTTGCGAGCAGATGCGGTCGGCAATGGGACACGTGGCAGGGTTGGCCGAGCGCATCGACGGCTGACGTGGGATCGGAATCGGGTAGTGAATCAGGGTCTCGATGCCGGCGGCAGCCATATGCGCCTGGAAGCGATCGCGCTCGCCGGTCAACAACGGGAAGAGGTGATACACGTGGCCCGGATCGAACTCGCGCGGGCAGGTGAGTGCCGCCGCGTTCAATCCGTGCGAGGCAAGCGCGGCGCGGTAGGCCGCCGCAATCGCCCGGCGGCGGTCGGTCCAGCGCGGCAGGCGCTGCAGGCGGGCCCGCAGGATCGCCGCCTGCATTTCGTCGAGCCGCGAGTTCACGCCCGGCTCGTCATGGTGATACCGCTTCGACTGGCCGCCGTTGCGCAGTCGCTTGATGCGCGCGGCCAGCGCCGCATCGCGCGTCAGGATGGCGCCGCCGTCGCCGAGCGCGCCGAGGTTCTTCGTGGGATAGAAGCTGGTGGCGGCCGCCACGCCGATCGAGCCGACCGGGCGCCCGTCAGACGTCGCCAACTGTGACTGTGCCGCGTCCTCGACCAATGCAAGGTTGTGTCGCGCCGCCAGCACTTCGAACGCGCGCATGTCTGCGGGCTGGCCGTAGAGGTGCACCGGCATGATGGCCCTGGTGCGCGACGTGACAGCCGACTCGGCAGCGAGCGGATCGAGCGTCAGGCGCTCAGGGTCGATGTCGGCAAACACCGGCCGCGCCCCGCACATCTGGATGGCAAGTGCGGAAAAGGCTGCCGACAGAGGAGAGGTGATCACCTCGTCGCCGGGGCCAATGTCGAGCGCCCGCAAGATCAGGAAGATCGCGTCGGTGCCGTTGCCGACGCCGACGGCGTGCGCCACGCCGGACGCCGTGGCGAATTCCTGCTCGAACGCTTCGACCTCGGGCCCGAGAATGTACCAGCCGCTGGCGACCACGCGCTCAATGGCCGCCTTCACATCAGCGGCGTCGTCGGTCAGCGTGAGCGCGTTGAACGGAACCTTCACGGTCAGATCACCAGGAAACGGTTACTGAGAGCATTTGCGCTACGAAATGTAGTGCGGCAGGTGCTGCCGGTAGTAGTCGAACGTGCGCGCGAACCCCTCGCGCAGCCGCACCGTCGGCGCCCACCCTGTGCGTTGACGGAACAACGTCGAGTCGGCGTAAAAGCTGCCGATGTCGATGACTGTCTTTTCCGCCGGCCACTCGACGAGCGGGTGGCGGCCACTGCCGGCGATGTCGCCCAGCATGGCCACCAGGTCCTTGTGCGAGATGTGCTGTTCGCCGCCCACGTTGAAGGCTTCGCCGTTGACGGCGTCGCTCGCCCCGGCGGCGAGAAACGCCTCGACCGCGTCGTCGACGTAGACGAAATCGCGGACCTGCGATCCGTCGCCGAACACCTGGATTTCCTTGTTCTCGAGCACCAGCCGCACGAACCAGCCGATGAATCCCTGGCGATTGTGGCGCAGCAACTGGCGGGGGCCGTAGACGTTGGTCAGCCGCAACGCACACGCGCGGACGCCGAACACATTGTTGTAGACCAGGTGGTAGTACTCGCCGGCCGCCTTGTTGATGCCGTTGACGTCGGTCGGCCGCACCAGATGCCGCTCGGTCACCGGCAGCTCGTCCGGCTTGCCGTAGATCTGGCGCGTGCTGGCGTAGACCACCTTGGCGCGCGGATTGTGATGTCGGCAGGCCTCGAGCAGCGTCAACTGGCTGCGGCAGTTGATCTCGAGATCCGTATGCGGATCGCGCATGCTGTCGATGTGGCTGACCTGGCCGGCGAGATTGAAGATCACCTCGCGGCCCTGCACCAGGTAGTTCATCGTGCTGGCCTGGCGCACGTCGGCGACGTTGACCGTGACGCGGTCTTCGATGCCGGCGATGTTGAACAGGTTGCCGCCGTAATCCGGGATCAGCGAATCAACCAGCAGCACGTCGGCCCCGAGCGCCACCAGCCGGTGCGCGAGGTTGCTGCCGATAAATCCCAGCCCGCCGGTGATCATCACGCGGCGGCCGTTGTAGAAGTTGCCGTTCATCCGCGTTTCGAGTTGGCGGCTGACGTGGCCGCGGCCGCGTCGGGTTTGAGGTGCGAGCGGCGCACCACCAGGTTCCACCACAACATGTGGACGTCGATCAGCGTGCGAAACACGCGCGGGAAGTTGAAGAACTGCGACTGGCCGTGCGCGCGGTGGTAGTGATGCACCGGCTGCTCGGCGACGCGGAAGCCTGCGTCCTGGAACTTCTTCATCATCTCGAGGCAGATGACGCCGCTGTTCTTTTCAAGCCGCACCACCTCGAAGATGCGCCGCCGCATCAGCCGGAAGTCGCAGTCGACGTCGCGCACCTTGAGGCCGAACAGCATCTTGACGTAGTGATGATACAGGCGGCCGATGATGATGCGATGCATCGGATCGGAGCGGCTGATCTTCCAGCCGTTGACCCAGCCGACATCGTCGCGCATCTGCTGCCACAGCAGCGTCATTTCCGAGGGGTCATATTGCGCGTCGCCGTCGGTGTAGAACACCAGGTCCTTGGTCGCGGTCGCAAATCCGCTGCGCAGCGCGCCGCCGTAGCCGCGGTTCTGCGCGTGGTGGACGATGCGAACGTGCTCGGGATAGACGCGGGCCAGTTCGTCGAGGATCTTCGCGGTGTCGTCCTTGCTGCCGTCGTTGATGACGATCACTTCGTAGTCGTCGGTCAGCGTTGCCGCGACCTTGACCGAGGTGATCACCAGGCTGGCGATCGTGCCGGCGTCGTTGTACGCCGGGAAGAACACGCTCAGGCCTGGCTGGCGCGCCATTACCGCGATCCGTTCGGCCGCGCCGCGCGAATGCGGCCGTGGCGCAGGATCAGTTTCCACGGCGTGAACAGCGATTCAATCAGCACACCGCTCGACAGCTTCGACGCGCCCTGCCGCCGCTCGATGAAGATGATCGGCGATTCCTCGATGCCCAGCCCGGCATCCGCTGCCATGAACGTGACGTCGAGCAGGAACGCATACCCGTCCGACACGATGCGATCGAGCGGCAGTTTGGCCAGCGAGGTGCGGCGCCAGATGCGGTACCCGGTGGTGATGTCGCGCAGCCGCAACCCGGTCACGGTGCGGATATAGAAGTTGGCGAACTGGCTCAGGATGATGCGCCGCAGCGGCCAGTTCACGACGCTGATGCCGTTGAGGTATCGCGAGCCGATCACCAGGTCGGCGCCCTTGGCGGCGGCCTCGATCATGGCCGGCAGGTACTCCGGGTCGTGCGACAGGTCGGCGTCCATCTGCCCGACAAAATCGAAGTCGCTGGCAATGGCGCGATGAAAACCCTCGAGGTACGACACGCCGAGACCGCGTTGCCCGGTGCGGTGCATCGGGAACACCCGTCCCGGATACTCCGCCGCGAGCTGATCGGCGACTTTCCCGGTGCCGTCCGGCGACTGATCGTCGAGCACCATGACGTGCACGCCCGGGATGGTCATCAGGTCCTTCACGAGGATCGGGATGTTCTCCTTCTCGTTGTAGGTCGGGATCAACACCAGCGTCTTCACGGTCGTCCCTCGAAGCGCAGCGACGAGATCTGTTCCGAGACCAGGCCGACAAGGAACACGATCACCGCGAACATCAACAGCAGCACGGCGCCGTTCGGAATCCGCGCGTGATAGAGAAAATTCCAGGCGCCGTAGGACGCGCCAAGCAGGAACGCGAGCGCGCTGACGGGGGCGAATATGCGCAGCGGACTGAAGATGGTGATGACCTTGAGCAAGATAAGAAAGAACTTGGCCCCGTCGCTCGCAAACCGAATCTTCGAAGTGCCGATGCGTGCGCGCGCGCCGATAGGTTCGAAGCTGACATTGTACCCCGCCTTGATGAAGGCAAGGGTCGTCGTTGTCGGCGTCGAAAAGCCGTTTGGCAGCAGGTGGATGAACTCGAGCAGGTGGGCGCGCCGGGCCCCCCGGAGGCCGGACGTCAGGTCCGGGATCGGCCGTTCGGTGAGGTACGACGCCAGGCCGTTCAGCAGCGCGTTACCGGCCCGTCGCCCGAGCGTGGCCTGGGTGCGGGGATCGCGCGCGCCGATCACCAGGTCGTATTCGCCAAGCCGATTGACGATTCGCAGCGTGTCGTCGGGTTGGTGCTGGCCGTCGGCGTCGACCACGACCAGCCACTCGCTCGCGCAGGAGCGGATCGCGGTCTTGACCGCCGCGCCGTTGCCCTTGTTGTAAGGATGGCGGATGACGCGCGCGCCAGCCGCGATGGCCGCATCGCCAGTGCCATCCGTCGAGCCATCGTCGACGACCAGCACCTCGTGCCACGGTGCAACGGCCTTCAGTGCCGTGACGACGGCGCCGATGCTTCCGCCTTCGTTGAATGCGGGCAGCACGATGGTCACTTTCTGCGGCTCAGCCAACGGCGTTAGGTTACCGTCCTTTCGCCTCTTGTCAAAATCTGGTAGTCAAAAATTTGACATGCCTTAAAACTGGTTGGCGAAAATAAAGCGTAAAATCCTAACTGTCAAAGGTTTAACTCACTTGGAAGTTGACTTTGCCTGGCACCCCCTCTACTATCCAGGTGGATTTTTGTGGAGAGTAATGGAGTATCCGGGGTGCTCAGGGGCAATTCC
>JAYQOO010000073.1:0-19446 GCA_038144855.1 Acidimicrobiia bacterium
CCCTTGCGGGCGCCAGCCCCTCAAGCTGGTGCGTCTGCCAATTCCGCCACTTCCGCGTGGGGGGATCTTCGATTGTCTCAAAGATCCGAAAGCTGAACTCCGAACGTGCTTACGGAGTGGTGTTGCCCGGAGCGGGCGCCGCCGCAGGAGCTGCAGGCGCCGCCGGAGCCGGAGTCGCGTTCACGGGTGCCGGCGCCGGGGGCGGACCTTCAATGCCGCCAACCACCGAACTCGGACCGCGCGTGCCCCACACCGTCAGTGTGAGGGAGCCGATCACGAACAGCGCCGCAAGCACCGAGGTCGCACGCGTCAGCAACGTCGCGCCAGAGCGCGCGCCGAACACCGCCTGGCTGCTGCCGCCGCCAAACGCATTTGCAATGTCGCCGCCTTTGCCCTGTTGGAGCAGGATCGTGACGATCAGCAGCCCGCAGACAATGACGTATAGGGTCACAACGAGGTAATACAACATGACAGGAACTTCCAACTATACCATGCGATCGGCTCCGGCCGGCGCATTGCGCTAAGTTTCACAAATACAGGGGTTAGTTGCCGCCTGTTTGGCTTGGAACCCCCGCCTTCACGAAGCATGGCCAGATCAACGGCGCCAAACGCGTCTACCCCTTACAAGCTCCGCGGCCAGGCACCGAGATATCCCGCATCCCGAGCGCGATCCAGGTAGTCACTGAGCGTGCGGGCCGGTGACACATGCCCGGCTGGATGAGCCCGTGGATGCCACGGGCACTCCCCTATCAATATCGGCTTGCTCAGACCGAAATCCGCGGCGGTCATCTCGAACACACTCAGGTCGCGCTCCTGGTAGCGCACGTCCGGATACGAGTGCACCTGGATAAAGTCGAGCCCGTAGGCCGGATCGTCCCACCGCTTGGCATGTCGAACCATGGCGCCGCCGAGAGTCACCAATGCCGTGGATCGTGAACGAATCCGCCGCACGGCCGAACCACAGTAGGCTCGGAGCGCCGAGTCTGGCCAGGCGTGACGCCAGTCTGGTTCGTTGATCACGTCAAACGAGTGAATCGCTCCTGTCGCGCCGTAGCGATCCAGCAGCGGATCCAGCACCCGATCGAGGAACACGCCACGCTCAAGCGCTGCACGGCGATTGAGATCGTCCAGCCACGTAAAATCAATCAGCACGATGCAGAGGCGAACGCTTGCGGTTGCGGCGATCTCGAGCGCCGCGTCGAAGTCGTTGAGGCACTTGTCGTCGAGGCCGAGCAGTTCGCCAGCAGGGCCCCAGTCGAGTCCGCCGCGCCCATCGGTGAACGCAAACCAGCGCGTCACCTCGACAGCGGCATCGGACATCGCCTTGAAATCCGCACGCACCTCGGAGAGGTGCTCGGTGACACCGGTGTGGCTGTTCCAGCGGTTGCGACCGAAATCGCAACCATAGTTGGGGCGCCCCTGGAAAAGAGTCCAGGGATAGTTGACGCCGGAGATCACGCTTCCTTGGCGGTGATCGTGTACTTGAACGCCGCCGGCGCAAGGCTGTTCAGTCGCGAGCCCGCCACTTCTGCCTGCGGATACATCAAGTACGACAGGGGCTTTCCCTTCGAACCGGGCAACGCCACGTCGTGCGCGTCGTTGAACGCAATCCAGTTCATCTCCCATGAACCGAACAGTGCCTGACGCACCTTCGCCACGTACGGATCGCCGAGGTTTGGTTTCTTCTCTTCGAGCATCAGCTTGCGCACGTCAGCCGGATCGACCGGAATCCAGCCGTAGTTGTCGATCCACACTTCCGCGCGGCAATGCTGGGCAGTGGTGACGTCACCACCGGCGCGGCCGAGGCTCGGAAACTGCGTTGATGGTGCGACGCGCAGCCCATAGAGATCGCGCGCAGGTAGTCCAGCGGCGCGCGCCAGGCCAACAAACAACGCGTTCAGGTCCGCGCATTTGCCGCTGAGATTTTTCATCTCCAGCATGCGGCGAATGTCGCCGAGGCCGCAGCCTTCAACGGCCGGGGCACGCACCGTGTTCTCGACGATCCAGTCGTAGATCGCGCGCCTTGGCAAGATCAGTGGCGTGGTTCTTTGTGACGGCGTCTGACGTCTGCTTGACGATGCCGTCGAGCGGAATCAGCCTGGTCGGCTTCAAATACGACGCAAGATCCGCCGTTCGCTTCGCACCATTTGGGCGATCGATGGCGATCCGATGGTCGGTCGTCTCGACGCGCGTCGTCACGGTCAGCACCGGCGGAGGCATCATGTGTCCCCACTCAGCGACGATCATGCGCGTGTCCGGCGCGATCGTGGCCGTCTCGGCCTTGTCGGCGTTGCCTCCGATCGTATGTCCGCGATCCACTTGAAACGGCGAGCGCCGGGCCAGCGGCAGGGGGACCCACACCAGCGCTCCGTCGTGGGTCTCCTCGAGCTCGATCCTGGTCGTAACTTCGTAAGTCCGAGTCGCGTTCTCGCGTGCGCCGTGCAGCACAATCGGCGCAGCGGCCATGGTGCCAAGGAATTCCCGCCGGTTCATTCCAGCATCCTACGCTAACATCGGCGCATGAGGACGCTGGCGGCGCTGATCCTGTGCGCGAGTTTGGCGGTTGCGTGCGCGGGAGGGCCAGCACCGTCGCCTGAAGACC
Organism: Acidimicrobiia bacterium; assembly: GCA_038144855.1. Taxonomy (GTDB): domain Bacteria; phylum Acidobacteriota; class Vicinamibacteria; order Vicinamibacterales; family UBA2999; genus 12-FULL-67-14b. The sequence continues at coordinate 2,603 of JAYQOO010000073.1, forward strand.
CTGCTGTTGGTACGACGCCGGCCGTTGCCGCTCCTGCGCCGGCGATCGGGTTGAAGGACATTCCCCGCACCAGCGGGTCACCGGTGGCGCCGGCGGCATCCGTTCCTGCCATCGGAAAGGGAGACCTCACCGACATCGCCGGCCGCTCGTATCTTCGCGTGCTCGTGACTCCCGAGCAGGTGCATTTTGAAACCCGTGATGGTCAACACCGCGGCCGGACCGTCGATGCCGTGGTCGCGTTTGCGGCGATTCTCAACAACGCCCTGCCGCGACCTGTTCAAGTCGCCTACATCACCACCTCCGAAGACGCGCTCGTCAGCGATCTCCTTGCCGGAAAGGGTGACATTGCGGTCAACCTGCGACTGACCTTCGAACGTGACGACCAGGTTGCGTTCGCGCCGCCGGTTCGCACGGGCATTCGCGAATGGATCGTGACCGGACCGTCGGTGCCTGCGCTTGTCAGCCTCGAGGATGTCGGCGGCCGGACCATCCACGTCCGTCGCGGCAGCGATCATCACGCCAGCCTGATCCGGCTCAATACCCAACTGAAGACCATCAACCGCGCGCCGGCCACGATTGCTCTTGGTAGTGCGTCGCAAACCGACGAAAATCTTCTCCAACTCGTTAACGCCGGTACGCTTCCCGCGACCATCGTCGACGACTACGTGCTCGAGGCGTGCTGTGCCGCGCTCTCCGGTCTCAAAGTGAATCGCGATGTGGCGGTCAGCCAGGACGGCATCATCGCCTGGGCCACGCGCAAGGACGCGGTCGCGCTGTCGGCCGCGGTGCGGGACTTCTTCTCGACCCACAGGTTGTCATGGCCGTGAAGCGCCTGGTCGAGTCCAACGCCGATCTCCAGGGCGTAACCGCCGCCGGGTTCGACGCGGCGTGGCAATCCGACGTGCGGCAGAGATATCTTTCTTAGACACATGCGCGTGCTCGTCGCCGAAGATGATCAGGTCATAGCCGACTTCGTGTCGCAGGGATTGCGCGAAGCCGGCTACGCGGTGGACGTCGCAGCCACCGGGCCGGATGCGCTGAAGAAGGCGCTTGATGGTGGATACGACGCCGCCGTCATGGATGTGATGCTGCCCGGCGTGGACGGCTTATCGGTGATCGAGCAATTGCGCGCGAAGAAGCGCCAGATGCCGGTGCTGATCCTGAGCGCGCGCCATACGGTCGATGACCGCGTCAAGGGCCTGCAGGCCGGCGGCGACGACTATCTCACCAAGCCATTTGCGTTTGCTGAACTGCTGGCCCGGCTCCAGGCGCTGCTGCGGCGCACGGCCGGGACGACCGAGCCGACCCGGCTCAGCGTCGGCGAGCTTACGCTCGACTTGCTGTCGCGCCGCGTCGAGCGTGGCGGCACGCCGCTCGATCTTCGCCCGCGGGAGTTTGCGCTGCTCGAGTACTTGATGCGGCATCCAGGGCGGGTGCTGTCCAAGACGATGATCCTGTCGCATGTGTGGGGGTATTCATTTGATCCCGGCACCAACGTCGTGGACGTGCTGGTGTCGCGGTTGCGCGACAAGGTCGACGAAGGATTCGAGACCAAGTTGATCAACACCGTGCGGGGCGCCGGCTATGTCCTCAAGGTGGATTGAGCGCGTCAGCCAGGCTCTTGGTCTGCGGCTGGCGGCGTGGTATCTCGGCACCTTTCTCGCCAGCACCCTGGTCATCGGCGGGCTGACGTACGGCTTGCTGGGCTCGCTGCTCGAGACCCGCGATCACGACATCATCCAATCCACCCTGCGGGAGTACGCCACCCGCTATCAGGCCGGCGGACTGCCGGCGCTGGCCCGCGCCATCGAGCTCGAGCAACGCGCCGGATCGCGTGAACCGCTGTTCGTCCGGGTAGTCGGTCCGTTCGAGGACGTGTTGCTGTATTCGCTGCCGGAAACCTGGGGCGCGTTCGACCTGTCCGAGCTCGCCGGTGGCCCGAACGAAATCTGGACGCAGGTGCGCGCGCGCGATCGAAACGCGGTGCTCGAAATTGCGACCATCAACGTCGGTGGCGGATCGTTTCTTCAGGTCGGCAAGACCAGCGAGTCACGCAACCAGTTGCTGTCGAACTTCCGGAGCGTGCTGATGCTCGGCGCCGGCGCCGCGCTGATCATCGGCGTGGCCGGCGGCGTGTTTCTGACCCGCTCGACGCTCAAGCCGTTGCTGGATCTGCGCGATGCCGTCCGTCGCATCCTTCAGACCGGCCAGACCGACGATCGCGTCCCGGTCTATGGCACAGGCGACACGGTCGATGAACTGAGTACGCAGTTCAACGCCATGCTCGCGCGCATCACCACGTTGATCCACGGCATGCGCAAAGCCCTCGATCACGTCGCCCACGATCTGCGGACGCCGATGACGCGGCTGCGGGTCACGGCTGAATCCGCTCTGGCCACCGGCGATCCGGTCAAGCAGCGTGAGGCGTTGCTTGACTGCCTCGAAGAGTCCGAGCGGGTGCTGTCGATGCTGACGACGCTGATGGACATTTCGGAAGCAGAAACCGGCGCGATGAAACTCAACGTGTCGCACGTGGATGTTGGTCAGTTGGTGAACGAGGTGACGGAACTGTACGAAGACACGGCCGAGGATGCCGGTGTCGGTTTGCACGCGACGGTCGCGCCGTCGCTGTCGGTGCCGGCGGATCGCGATCGCCTGCGGCAGGCGCGCGCGAACCAGGGCGACAACGCCAACAAATACACCCCGCGCGAGGGGCGCGTCACCATCACTGCGGCCAGCGAGGGCTCGAACGTGGTGATCCGCGTCGCCGATACCGGCGCCGGCATTTCGGCACAGGACCTGCCACGCATCTTCGATCGCCTCTACCGCGGCGACCACAGCCGGGCGACCCGCGGATTGGGACTGGGGCTCAGCCTTGTCCGCGCTTACGTCGAGGCGCAGGGCGGGCGGATCGACGTCATGAGCACGCCGGGAGCCGGCTCCACATTCTCAGTGTCCCTCCCAGCTCGAACCTAGGCACCTTTCCCACCCTTACACGGTTGTAATCCTCCGGTAACACTCCTGAAAGCCACTCGGACGTCTGACTAGTAGGGCGCGAATGTGACGCGCTCGAGTTCAAAGATGGAGGAGTGGGTAATGTCCCGTTCATTCTTGAGAAATTCAGCACTGGTCCTCGGTTTGGGGCTCGCATCGGCCGGCGTGTGGAGCGCCACCCCGATCGCGCCCAGGAGCCTCGAGGCCTCGGCGGTGGCCGCGCCAGTGACGGCAGCTCCGCTCGCCGGACAGGCCCGAGTCGTCACGCAGGGCTTCGCCGATGTCGTTGCCAAAGTGACACCTGCGGTCGTCACGATCCGCACCGAAGCGAAGGCGTCGCCCCGCTATACGCAACTGCCGTTTGAAGGCACGCCGTTTGGCGACTTCTTCGGCCAGCGCGCCCCGCGCGGGCGGCAGGTGCCGGCACCCTTGCAGCGCGGGCTCGGGTCGGGCGTCATCGTCAGCCAGGATGGCTACATCCTGACCAATAACCACGTCATCGCCGACGCCACGAAGATCCAGGTCGAACTGTCGGATCGCCGCGTGCTTGACGCGAAGCTGATCGGCGCGGATCCCGCGAGCGATCTCGCCGTGGTGAAGGTCGACAACACCAGCCTGCCGGTCGTGCCGATCGGTGATTCCAACGCTATGCGCGTTGGGGATCTCGTGCTCGCCGTCGGTAACCCGCTGGGCGTGGGCCAGACGGTGACCATGGGCATTGTCAGCGCGAAGGGCCGGGCGACGGGTCTTGGCGACGGCAGCTATGAAGACTTCCTGCAGACGGATGCACCGATCAACCAGGGCAACTCCGGTGGCGCGCTCGTCAACACCGCGGGTGAGCTGATCGGCATCAACTCGCAGATAATGTCGCTGTCGGGCGGCAACATCGGCATTGGCTTCGCGGTGCCGTCGAACATGGCGAAGAACGTGATGGACCAGCTCGTGCAGCACGGTCGCGTGCATCGCGGTCTGCTGGGCGTCACGGTGCAAGGTGTCACGAGCGACCTCGCAGCGGGGCTTGGCCTCGACAAGTCTGAGGGTGCGCTCGTGAGCGGTGTGACGCCCGGCGGCGCGGCCGAGAAGGCCGGCATCAAGCGCGGTGACGTCATCCTGGGCTACCAGGGTCGGCCGGTGGTCGATACCAATGCGTTCCGCAATGAGATCGCGGCAACGAAGCCTGGCACCACGATCACGCTGGATGTGCTGCGTGATGGCAAGACCAGCTCGATGAAGGCCACGCTGGCCGAGTCCACGCCGGCCAAGGATGCCGATCGCGAGGACGCAGGTGCACCGGGTGGGTCCGCCAAGTACGGCATGACGGTCGAACCGATCACGCCTGAGATCGCACGCCAACTCGACCTCGACCGGGATACACGCGGTGCCGTGATCACGGATGTCGATCCGTCGGGCGCCGCCGCGTCAGCCGGCCTGCGGGAAGGCGATGTCATCCAGCAGGTGAACGGCCGGGCGGTGCGCTCGGTCGACGAGGTCCGCAGCGCCCTGAGCGCGGCAACCGGCAAGCCGTCGGTGCTGCTGATCCAGCGCGGCGACGCCACCGTCTTCGTCCCGCTCCGCGCGCGATAAATGTAACGGGGACTGACATCGCCAGCCCCGAAATCACTGAAGTTTCTGCCACGTTGGCAAAAACTGAGATGATTTCAGGGGGTACGATGTCAGTCCCCGTTACAAATGAGACTCGATAAGCGGCTGAAGGCCGAGCACCAAGAGCTGTCGTGGCGGCAAATCCGCGAGGCGATTGAAAAAGGACAAGTCACCGTTGAGGGCCAGGTCGAAAAGGATCCTGGCTTCGACGTGTACGACGACGTCACCGTCGAGATGAATCGCAACCGCCCCGCCCAGTCGCGGACGCGGGCGGCGTTCGACATCCTCCACGAAGACAACGACGTGATCGTCCTCAACAAGCCGGCCGGCCTGTTGTCGATTCCGTCGAGTCCCGAAGCGGCAAGCTCCGAGGACACCGTGATGCAGCGCGTCCGCGACTACATGCTGCTCAAGCGCGGCCGCAAGTCCTACGTCGGCATGCTGCACCGGCTCGATCGCGAAACGTCCGGATCGCTGGCTGTCGCACTCTCCAAGGACGCACACGCCGCCGGACGCGAACTGTTCAAGGAACATCGATTCGAGCGGCACTACCTGGCGCTCGTGCAAGGCATCCCCAGCCCGCCAAAAGGGACGATCCGGGCGCGCATTTCGTCGGGCTACCGTGACGGCCGCAGGAAGCTGGTCGACGACGAGGCGCGCGGGCTCGACGCGGCGACCGACTACAGGGTTCGCGAACGCCTGAAGAACGCGGCACTGCTAGAATTGCGGCTTCACACCGGGCGGCAGCATCAGATCAGGCTTCACCTGGAACAGCTCGGGCACCCATTGATCGGAGAGAAGGTGTACGCCAGCGGCGTGACTTCAAAAGGCCCATCTCCCGCGACGCGCAACATGCTGCACGCGTGGACACTCGCATTCCCGCATCCGCTCAGCGGACAGCCCATTTCAGTCGAGGCACCGCTGCCGGCCGACTTCCTCAAGGTGATGAAAAGACTCGCGCTCGTCCTCCTGCTGTCGCTGATTTCGCTTCCTGCGTTTGCGCAAACCACCGTGTCGTCTCCAGACGGACGCAAGCAACTGCAGGCCGTGCCCACGGCGTCGCCGATCACCCTCGACGGCGCGCTGGACGACGAGGTGTGGAAGCGCGCGATCCCCGCGACCGGGTTCACGCAGGCGGATCCGCTCGAGGGTCAGCCGGCAACGGAGACCACCGAAGTCCGCATCGCCTACGACTCCGACTATCTCTACATCGGCGCCGCGATGCACGACAGCAATCCGGCCGGCATCGTCATCAACGAGATCCGCAAGGACTTTACCGGCCGCGATCAAGACACGTTTGATGTGCTGCTCGATACGTTCAGCGATCGGCGCAACGGGTTCGTCTTTTCCACCAACGCCGCCGGCGCCAAGGCCGATACGCAAATGGCCAACGAGGGCCGTGACGTCAACACCAACTGGGACGCCGTATGGTGGGTGGCCACGCAGCGTTCGGACCAGGGCTGGACAGCGGAGTTCCGCATTCCGTTCAAGACCTTGCGTTTTGAGGCCGGCGCCGGCAAAAGCTGGGGCGTGAACTTTGCGAGGCGCGTGCGACGCAAGAGCGAGATCAGCTATTGGTCACCGGTGTCACGCGCCTACACGATCTCGCGCGCCTCGGCCGAGGGCAACCTGGTGGGCCTTCCCGAACTCCGACAGGGCCGCAACCTTCGCATCAAGCCGTTCCTGGCGGCCGGCGCGGTGCGGGCGGTCGGAGAGGACGGCTTCGATCGCGACTTCTCGGCCGGCGTCGACGTCAAGGTTGGCCTGACCCCATCCCTGACCTTCGACGCGACGATCAAGCCCGACTTCGCGCAAGCTGAAGCGGACGAGCAGCAGGTCAACCTCACGCAGTTCAGTTTGTTCTTCCCGGAAAAGCGCGAGTTCTTCCTCGAGAACGCCGGCATCTTCTACATCGGCGACATTCCCCGCAACAAGCGCGCGTCGAGCCGCTTCAGCCCGCCCGAAGAAGACGTGCTGCTGTTCTTCAGCCGCCGCATCGGCCTGACCGACGCGGGCGAACAGCTCCCACTGTACGGCGGTGCGCGCGTCACGGGCCGCGCCGGCGCATTTGGCATTGGCGTGATGACGATGCAGAGCGAGGAGCACCAGGGCAAGCCCGGCAACAACTACACCGTGGCCCGCGTGCGCGCCGACATCCTCAAGAGCTCCGACATCGGCGCCATCTTCCTGTCGCGTCAACCATCGGGCGACAGCACCGACTTCAATCGCGTGGCCGGCGTCGACGCCAATTTCCGTTTCTTCAAGAGCCTGAGCATCAACTCGTTCGCCGCCCGCACGGAAACGCCCGGCGTCACAAAGAACCAGGATGCCGGCAAGATCGCGATCGGCTGGGAAGACAGCCTGAAGCGGCTGGGCGCGTCGATCATGAAGATCGGCGAGGGCTTCAAGGACGACATGGGGTTTGTGCGCCGCGTCGGCGTCACACGCCAGTTCTATGACATGGCGTTCCTGCCGCAGCCCGACCGCCTGCGCAAGCGCGGCATCCGCCAGATCCAGCCGCACGCCCGCGCGTTCATCTACAACGATCCCAATGGCGATCTTGTCAGCCGCACCGTGCACGTCGCCAACCAGACGACGTGGAACAACGGCACCTACATGGAATACGCGTTCGAGCCTCGCGTGGAAGCAATCAAGAAACCGTTCGTGGTCTCGCCTGGAGTGGCGATCCCGATCGGACGCTACGACTGGAACCAGCACATCCTGCTGTATGAAGGCGATCACAGCCGCGCCTTCTCCGGCTCGATCCGCTACACCTTCGGCGGCTTCTGGAGCGGTTCGCAGAAGAACACGCAGGTCAGCCTGCTCTACCGCCCGACCTACCGCATGGTGGTCGACATGGGTCTGCAGGTCACCAAGATTGCGCTCGACCTGCCCAAGGCAGAGTTCACGACCACGCTCGTCAATCTGAGGGCCGGCTACTCCTTCAGCACCAACATGTTCCTGGACACGCTGCTGCAGTACCGCAACGACGTGAAACAGTTCTCGGCCAACGTCCGGTTCAACCTGATCCATCGCCCGCTCAGCGACTTTTTCATCGTCTACAACGAGTCGCAGTTCACGGACGCGACCTCAACGGCGGGCCGCGGAGTGGTCGTGAAATACACGCAAATGTTTGCGTTCTGAGCGGTCCGCCTGGAGGCGAACGCCGCAGCAGGGCAATATCCCAGTAGAGCAATATCCGCGGCAGAGCACTCCCCCTGCAGCATCCGGCTTTAAGCCGGATTGTTCCGGTATGATTCCGGCCATGAAATCATCCCTGGCCGGCATTCTTCTTCTCGCAGCAACCGCCACGGCGTGCAGCCCGAGCACGCCCCCCACGCAGGCAGCACCCTTCTCCGTCGTCGAGGCCTCGATCCCGGACATGCAGAAGGCGATGCAGGAGGGCCGCGTCACCTCGCGCCAGATCGTCGAGCAATACCTCGTGCGCATCGCGCTCTACAACGACAAGCTGCACGCGGTCGTGACCGTCAACCCCAAGGCACTGCAGGAAGCCGACCGGCTCGATCAGGAACGCAAGTCCGGCAAGGTACGCGGCCCGTTGCACGGCATTCCGATCGCGCTGAAAGACAACATCCATACGACCGACCTGCGGACGACCGGCGGCGCGATTGCATTCGAGAACCTGATGCCGTCGTACGACGCCACGCTCACGAAGAACCTGCGTGAGGCAGGTGCCGTGATCATCGCCAAGACGACGCTGACCGAGCTGGCCAACTTCGTCACCAACGGCATGCCGGGTAATTACAACGCGGTCGTCGGCTATGCGATGAATCCGTACGATCCCCGGCAGGATCCGCGACCCAACACGAGCGACGGCCGGCCGGTGCTCAACACCGGTGGATCCAGCTCGGGCGGCGGCACCGCCGCCAATTTGTGGGCCGCCAACGTCGGTACAGAGACATCAGGGTCCATCTTGAGCCCATCGAACCAGAACATGCTCGCCGGCATCAAGCCCACCGTTGGCCGCATCAGCCGTTACGGCGTGATTCCGATCACGGCCGACCAGGACACCGCGGGTCCGATGGCAAAAACCGTCACCGATGCGGCGATCCTGTTTGGCGCGCTCGAGAGCGGCTCACCCGATCCCAACGACGCGGCGACCACGACGTGCCAGGCGCCGCCAAACCGCGACTACACGCCGTTCCTGAAGCGCGAAGGCCTGAAAGGCGCGCGCATCGGCATCCCGCGCGCGAATTACTACGACCGCTTCACGCCTCCGGGCGAGCAGAATCCGCGCGGCGGACTGAATGAGGCGCAGGCCAAGTCGATGGCCGACGCCATCGAGGTCCTGAAGAAGGAAGGCGCGACCGTCGTCGACGCCGACATCCCGAGCGTCGTCGATCCGGATCCGAAGAACAACTTCCTGCTCTGGGGGAACGCGTGCGACAACGGTCCGCGCGACCCGAATTGCTCGTCGGTGCTGTGGTACGGGATGAAACGCGACTTCAACGCGTGGCTCGCGTCGCTCGGCCCGGCCGCGCCGGTCAAGACGCTCGCCGAACTGCGCGCGTTCAACACGGCGCACAGCAATCGCAACGCCATCAAGTATGCCCAGGTGAATCTCGACAACTCGGACCTGCTCGACATCGAGAAAGATAAGGCGAAGTGGCAGGCCGATCGCGAGAAGGACATCCGGCTCGCGGCCACGCACGGCATCGATGAAGTGATGAAGGCGCAGAAGCTCGACGCACTGCTCTTCCCGGGCGCAAGCGGCGCCGGCATTGCCGCCAAGCCCGGTTACCCGACGGTGATCGTACCGTTTGGCTTGTTCGTTCCACAGCCCGGTGGCCCGGGCGGTCCGCCGCCGGCTGGTGGCGCCGCGCCTCCGGCGAATCCGTATCCGGCGGGCTTCGCGCTCGCGCCGGCGCCGTACGGGGTGAGCTTCACGGGAATGGCATGCAGCGAACCTCGGCTGATTGAGCTGGCCTATGCGTTCGAGCAGGCCAGCAAGAAGCGCGTGCCGCCGCCAAGCGCACCGTAACGCTGATCACCGGCCTGAGGCCGGGCAGGAGACACCGTGGACGACAAGAAGCCGATCGCGATCATCGCTGCTGCCATCGTGGCCGTCGTTGGCGGCGGCATCTGGTGGTACTCGCGCCCGGCACCGCCGCCGGCCAACACCACGCCAGTCGCGGTCAATGCCACCGAGGCGCCGGTCGACAAGCCGGCGCCTCCGGTCAACCTGCCGCCACTCGACCAGATGGACGCGTTTCTGCGTCCGCTATTGTCGGCGCTGTCATCACGGCCTGAACTGGTGAAATGGCTGGCCACGGACGATCTGATCGGCCAGCTCGCCACGGCGATCGATCAAGCATCCGAAGGCGATTCGCCGGCCCGCGACCTGAAGGTCATCAAACCCAGCGGCACGTTCCGCGTCTCTGGACGCGGCCAGCGGCGCTCGATCGATCCAGCAAGCTATCGCCGTTACGACTCCCTGGTGCAAACGGTCACGTCGATCGACGCCGCCGCAGCCGCGAAGGTGTACAAGACGATTCGGCCTCGACTGAACGAGGCGTATCAACGGGCCGGCAATCCCGGGCGGAGCGTTGATCCAGCGCTCCAGCAGGCGCTCGACATCCTGCTCGATACGCCGATCGTCAAGGATCCGATCCCACTGGTCGAAACCGGTGCGACCGGCTGGGCGTACGAGGATCCGGATCTTGAAGAACTGACGATGACGCAGAAGCAACTACTGCGCATGGGCGCGGCGAACGCGGAACGCGTGCAGGCGTGGCTGCGTGCGTTCCAGATCGCGCTTCAGTGAGTCATCGCGTAGACGAGGGCGTTGACACCAAACGCGTATCCCTTGGTGGAGAACTCGTAGAAGTACCGGGGATTCGAGGCCTCTTCCTCCCACGAGTCGCCAATGTCGGTGTTGTGGGTCATCAGCGCCATCAAGCGGCCTGATTGATCGAACACGCCGCGCGCGTGCGGCACGGCGCTCTCAGCGCCACGCTCTGACGTACTGCCGGTGTTCAGCCAGTTGCCAATCGACGCAATCTGCGGCACGCCTCCGGTATCAAACAGCGCCCGGAACAGCGGATGATCCTTCGGCAGGTCCTTCGCCGGATACACGGCGGAGGGCAGCACCTTTCCGAACTGTTCCATCCAGACCTGCCACGCATACTCGCCCCAGAAATCATCAGCCCAGAGAAAGCCGCCCTTCAGCAGGTAGTTGCGCAGCGCTTCCGCTTCGGCGTCCGTGATGAACGCGGCGCCCACCTCGGTCATCATGATGAACGGGCATTGAAACAAGGTCGGATCCGTGAGCTGGATCACGACGTGGTTCGGCTCTTGAGGGCCCGCGAAGCTGACCGTGGTCTTCGTGAGCTCGGACAGCCGGATCGAAAGATTGATGTCGGCACGGGGAAAATCCACGCTCCACCCGCCGCCGTCACCGGCGCGATTGCCACGAAACGCGACCCGGCAAAACTGCCACGAGCCGTCGAAGTCCGACGCAATCGCCGGTCGCACGCTGAATCCACCGCGGCCGCCACGGCCGCCGCCGCGCCGCTGCGCTTCGCCGATCGCCCCCACGGCCAGCACGAGGGCAAGGACCAGGGCCACACGCTGCCTTGTCACAGTGTGGACATTCTCGCCCACCGCCGGTCGCGGCTGCGTGAAAATCTCTCAGCCGCTATACTCCGGTGCATGAGACGCATTCTGCTGGGCTTGGCGGTCATGACCGCGGCCGCCACCCTTCACGCACAGCAGCCGGCCAAGCCGGCCGCACCACCGGATCCGATCCGCACGCTCGTCAGCCGGCTCGATCTCGAGAAATACAAGGCCACGATCAAGGGCCTGACCCAGTTCGGCGATCGCCGGCAAGGCACGTCGCGCAACGCCAGGGCGGTCGACTGGATCGAGGCGCAGCTCAAGAGCTACGGCTGCCCGACCGAACGCGTGCGCTACGAGTACAACCCGGAACCGCCCACCGGCGGTGGAGGTGGCGGCGGCGGACAGCAACAGCGTCCCAACCCGGTCATCGCCAGCGGCGAGATGCGCATGGGCCCCGGCGGCTCGCGCTACTACGGCACGACGCGCCGCACCGGCGTCAACAACGACGCCAACGCGCAGCCCGACGAGAAGCTGCGCGAGCTGAATCGCGAACCGACCAAGGCTGGCGCGCGTGAACAGGTGTTCTGCACGAAGGTCGGCGCCACCCGCCCCGACGAGATGTACATCGTCGGTGCCCACATGGACGGGCACGGCTGGGGAGAGGCGGCCAACGACAACGGCTCAGGCACCGCGCTGGTGATGGAGCTGGCCCGCATCTTCAGCATGCCGGACGTGCAGACCGATCGCACGATTCGTTTCGCGCTGTGGAACAACGAAGAGACCGGGCTCAACGGCGCGCGCGCCTACGTCGATCAACGCGCCTCGATGCAAGGCAAGGAGAATCCGCCGGGATCAGGACGCTACCCTGAGCCGAAGTGGCTCGGCATGATCCAGCACGACATGATGATGTGGGATCACGGCATGCCGCGCGCGGACGGCACGTGGAATCCGGAACAGCGCCCCGAGGCGGACGTCAACATCGAGTTCCAGTCGACGGCCAAACTGGCGGACGAGGCCATGAAGCTGGCGTTCTTCTTCCGCGCTGCGAACGAGAAGTACGCCACCGACTACCCGGCCGCCGTCGGTCCGCACATGACCAACACCGACTCAACGCCGTTCATGGACATCGTTCCGGCGATCAGCCTGCGTGAGAACGAACGAGGCATGCACACCGGCGCTGGATGGAATCCGACGTGGCATCAGCCGATCGACGTGTTCGCCACGTTCTCGGACAAGGATTTCAGGCTGGGATTGAATGCGGCACAGACGACGCTGTCGGGCGTGGCGCAGTTGACGAACGCGCGGTTGAAGTAATCCGCCTAAAGGCGGATACCGCAGGGTTGATCTGAGAAGGCTTCTCGTAGATCCTGCGGAGTCCGGCTTCAGCCGGATCAACCTCGAAACAAAAAGGGCGCCCTGTCTGGGGCGCCCTTCTGCGTTTACTTGTCTTCGTTTTCGGCGTTCGCGGCTTCTTCAGCTTCAAGTTCGTCGAGCCATGGATTTGGCTGAGGTCCCGGCACGATTCCCGCGATATCGGGATCGACACCCGGCTCGCCCGGACTCGACTGGCTACGACGCTGCTTGGCTTCCTCGCGTCGCACCACTTTCTCTTTCTGCTTTTCCGCGCGCGCCCGCTCGCGTTCGCGCTTGCCTCGGCCGAATGGTGCTGCCATTCAGCGGCCTACCAGCGAGGCTCGCGGCGACCACCACCGCCGCCGCCACGGCTGCCACCGAATCCGCCGCCACCGCCACGGTTGCCGCCGAAGCCGCCACCGCCGCCAGGACCACGCGCTTCTTTCGGACGCGCTTCGTTCACGGTCAGCGTACGGCCGCCGAGCTGTGATTCGTGCAACTCAGTGATCGCCTTCTGAGCGCCTTCATCAGTCGCCATTTCCACGAAGCCGAAGCCACGGGCCCGTCCGGTCGCCATGTCGCGCATGACGGTGACTGATTCCACCGGCCCAACGCGCTCGAACAATTCCTGCAGATCCTGCTCCGCCGCGCTGTAGGGAAGATTCCCCACGTACAACTTCCGACCCATGGTATTCTGCTCGTCCTGCTGAAGGCTGCCCGGGTAGTTACCCTAAACACGTAAGGCCGCGTCTGGGCGGCCTTCCCCTACAGCACCTTCGAGTCTACCAGAAATCCCCCGGCGGCCATCCCAGCCACAGACACCGGGCGGGCCGCCACTCTCGTAGCCCACGCCCGGCGGCAGCGGTCGCTGGAGTCACTTCAGGTTGATAATGAACGCCAGTGTTCTTGCCAACTGCCGTGCAGGCGATCGCGCTGTTCGCCTCAACCGGCCTGTCGATCTGGGCTGCCGTCGTCGCGCGAACGCGCCGCAGCGTGCCGGGCGGAGCCGCGTTTGGCTAGATGATGATCGCGATTGCGCTGTGGAGCCTGACCAGCGCGATCCACACCCTCGTCGACGATTACGACACGCGTATCCTGATCGCCAAGTTCCAGTATCTCGGCATCGCCCCGATCGGGGTGCTGTGGCTGCTCTTCACCACCGACTACAGCCGCGTGACGTGGCCCGGACCGCCCGCACTACGGCTGCTCGCGTGGATCGTGCCGGTCGGCACGTTGCTGCTGGCCGCAACCAACGAACAGCACCAGTTCTATTGGAGCGCCATCACACAGGTGTCGACTCCGGTCGGAACGCGGCTGGTCTACACGGGCGGGCCCTGGTACTGGGTGCACGCGACCTACAGCTATTTCCTGATCCTGCTCGGCACCGCTACGCTCGTGCGCGGGCTGCGGCGCTTTCCTCCGCCCTATCGACTGCAAACCGCGCTGATCATCGTCGGCGCTCTCGTGCCGCTGCTCGGCAACCTGCTCTACCTCGGGCGCGTGCTGCCGTCTTACGGGCTCGATCTCACGCCGATCGCCTTCGCGGTGTCGGGGGCGTGCTTCACGTGGGGCATTTATCGCTACCGCCTGTTCGGGCTTGTCCCGGTGGCGCGCGACATGGTCGTCGACAGCATGGACGACGGCGTGATCGTGCTCGACGCGCAGCGCCGCATGGTCGACCTGAATGCCGCCGCGGAGAAATACACCGGTTGCTCGCAAGCCTGCCTCGGCCAGCCGATCGAGGAGGTCGTGTCCTGGTGGACCGGGGCCGTTGACGATGAGCGGCCGATGAGCAACGGCCAGCCGGCCATCGTCAAGGTCGAGCCCGGCCCTCGGTACTTCGAAGTCAAGGTCACGGCCGTGCGCGATACCGAGCGCCGCTTCGTCGGCTGGCTGGTGATCATTCACGACATTTCGAACCGCCGTCGCACGGAAGCGGAACGCTACGCGCTCGACCGCCGGCTGCAGGAACAACAGCAGAGCGAAAGCCTGATGGTGCTGGCCGGCGGCGTCGCGCACGACTTCAACAATCTGCTGACCGGCATTCTCGGTAACGCCGACTTGATCTCGATGTCTTCGCCGGCCGACTCCGAAGCGCGCAAGGCCGCTGACGCCATCATCATCGGCGCTCAGCGCGCCGCAGACCTGGTGTCGAAGATGCTCGCCTATTCAGGCGGCGGGCGCGTCGTGGCCGAGAACGTCGAACTCGACGCCCTGGTCAAGGAAATGGTCGACCTGCTCGGTGCCTCGGTGGCGCGACACTGCACGCTGATCTACAACAGCCCCGGACCGCTTCCGTTGGTGGAGACCGATCCAACGCACATTCGCCAGGTGGTGCTCAACCTGATCGTCAATGCCACCGAAGCCGTCGACGAGTCGGGCGTGGTGACCGTGGAGACCGGCGAGGAGCTGCTCGATAAGGCCACGCTGAAGAAGATGACGTTCGGCGCCGAGATGCCGGCCGGGCGCTACGTGTTCATCGACGTGGTCGACAACGGCATTGGCATGAGCGACGACACGCTGGCGCGCATCTTCGAGCCGTTCTACTCGACCAAGGACACCGGCCGAGGGCTGGGCATGGCGGCCGTGCGCGGCATCGTACGCAGCCATCGCGCCGCCTTGCGCGTCACCTCCGCGCTCGGTCAGGGCACGCGGTTCCGCGTGTGGTTCCCGCTCGGCTTGTCGATCCACTCCACGAGCGCGGCCAGTGAAGGGATCCGCGGGCAGTCCACGCCCTCGTAGAGCCCGGCCAGGTCGAGCAAGACGCCTTCGCGCAGTCCGGCATTGCGCGCGCCCACCACGTCAACGTGGTACAGGTCGCCGACGTGCACGGTCGTCGCCGCATCGGCGCGCGATTGCTCGATCGCGTGCGAGAACAGCCGCGGATCGGGCTTCTCGACGCCCCACTCGTGCGAATCCAGCAGGTGATCGAACCACTTGGTGAGGTCGAGCCGATCGAACAGGTGCCGGAGCCGCCCATTGGCGTTTGACACCACCACGAGGCGAAGACCGCGATCACGCAGCGCCGCCAGCGTCGGCACCACGTCAGGCTCGACGTGCTCCCACAAGTTCTCGGTGCGGTGGTATTCCCGCAACTCGGCCAGCGCGGCGTCGGTGCCGGCTCCCTGTTCGATGCCGGCATGGTGCAGCACGAGGTTGAAGTACAGCCAGCCGCGAGAGCGGTCGTCGGTCGAGCCAATGGTCGACGCGTTGTCGATGTCCCTGGTGGCGCGCTGCTCCGCTCGCGCCAGGGTCGAGGCCGCGGCCGGCGTGCCATGACGCCCCAACGCGTCAGCGACGCGGGTCCACGACGGGTGGCACAACACGCCGCCCGCATCCAGGAACACGGTCTCAATGCCGTTGGTCGTCATCTATCGTGATGCGCCGCCCGCGATCACGCGCGCGACATCTCCCTTGAGCGCCGAGAGGTTCAACGGCGGTTGGGCTTCAGGCGGCGGCAAGCGGTGGTGATATTCGACCAATGGCCGATCGTCGGTCAGGATCGGGCCGTCGCCCACAAACGCGCGCATCTCATCGGGCCCGGCCGTGAACCAGCGGCGCAGGTCGTCGAACGACTTCAGTCTGACCGCGTCGAGCGCTTCACGCGTTTCCGGCCGCTGCCGCAGCCGGTCGAGTGCCGCCGGGTCAATCTGCAACGGCTTCACCGTGCCGACCATGAACCCGGCATCCGCCCACAACGTCGCATGTGGAAAGACGTCGAGAAACGTGCGCATGATCAGCGCATATTCAACGAACGGGCGGTGTCCGATCCACTGCAACACCACGCCGTTGTCGTTCAAGGCGTTCCTCACGAGCGTGAAGTACTCGCGCGAATACACGTGGCCGGCGCCGGCGTGACCCGGCTGGATGATGTCCGCGGTGATGACGTCAAATTTCCGCCCCGACAACGCGAGGTAATTGCGTCCATCGTCGACCCGCACGTTGACGTTGGCGCGATTCAGGAGGTCGTAGTTGACGTGGGCAAAAAACGGCGCCGCCTTACGGACGCTGTCCGACAACTCCACGATCTGCACGGAGGCGTCGTACTGGCTTACCGCTCCCGGCGTGGCGCCGCCGCCCATCCCGACGACCAGCGCGGTGCGAGGTGACCCGTGCAGGACCATCGGCAGGTGACCGATCGACCGGTGCAGTTGCACCATCGCCGGCTGGTCGTTGGCCTGGTGCAGGCCGTCGAGATAGAGCACGTGCTGGAACTGCGATGCGCGCACGCTGACCGCGGTCTGCGCGCCTTCGTCGCGCCAGAACTCGAGCAACTGGTTGCCGTAGCGCCGGTCGATCGCGACACGAAACGGATC
>JAYQOO010000074.1:0-19427 GCA_038144855.1 Acidimicrobiia bacterium
GCGCGCGGGCATGCCCGGCGCGCTCGACCAGGTCCCGGGTGACGTGGGCTCGCAGGGACAGCCCGGCACGAACCGGGTGCGCGTCGCCGATCCGACCCGCCTGAAGGCGGAGTTGCGCATCGCGGAAACGCAGGCGCGCGACCTCACGATCGGCCAGATCGCCTCGGTCGATACGCGCAACGGCTTGATCCCTGGCAAAGTCATCCGCATCGACCCGGCTGCCGTGAACGGCACGGTCACGGTCGACGTCGCGCTCGAGGGCGAGTTGCCGCGCGGTGCGCGGCCCGACCTCAGCGTCGACGGCACCATTGAACTGGTACGGCTCGACAACATCCTGTTCGTCGGGCGCCCGGCGTTCGGCCAGGAGCAGAGCACGGTCGGCCTGTTCACCTGCGCCGCCGACGGCAACGAAGCGACCAGGTCACAGGTCCAGCTTGGCCGAAGCTCGGTCAACACGATTGAGATCCTGGGCGGCCTCAAGGAAGGCGACGCGGTCGTCCTTTCCGACGTGTCGGCCTGGGATCAGTTCGAACGTATTCGTCTCACGCCCAATTGCAAGTAAAAGGAGTCTTCGATGAACGCTTCCGCGCAGCCCCTGATTCGCCTCGCCGGCATCAAGAAGGTGTTCTACACGGACGAAGTAGAAACCCACGCCCTGGCCGGCATCCATCTCGAGATCCAGCAGGGCGAATACGTCGCCATCGCCGGTCCGTCGGGCTGCGGTAAGTCGACGTTGCTCGCGATCCTGGGCCTGCTCGACACGGCGAACGAGGGCACCTACATGCTCAACGGCAACCAGGTGGCGAACCTCTCGCTGTCGGAGCGCGCGCGCGTCCGCAACCGCGAGATCGGCTTCATCTTCCAGAGCTTCAACCTGATCGGCGACCTGACGGTGTTCGAGAACGTCGAACTGCCGCTGATCTATCGCGGCATGAAGGCCGCCGAGCGTCGCGAGCGCGCCAACGCCGCGCTTGAACGCGTCGGCATGGCGCACCGCGCCAAGCACCTGCCCTCGCAGCTCTCGGGCGGTCAGCAGCAGCGCGTCGCCGTGGCGCGCGCGGTCGCCGGCCAGCCGTCGATCCTGCTGGCGGACGAACCGACCGGTAACCTCGACTCGAAGAACGGCGAAGCCGTGATGGAACTGCTCCGCGAACTGCATCGCGGTGGCGCCACCATCTGCATGGTTACGCACGATCCGCGCTACGCCGCTCACGCCGACCGCGGTGTGCACCTGTTCGACGGCCGGGTCGTCGAAGAGAACGTCGCCGCCAACGCGCACTAACGCTCCGCGACGTGAGGGTCGGAAGAGAGAGGTGAGAGGCTGGCCATGAGCGTGTTCAGTCGTCTCACTTCTCACTTCTCACGTCTGACTTCCGACATTCGCTACGCCCTCCGTTCGTTCGGGCGCCAGGCTTCACGCTCGTCGCGCTTACCACACTCGCGCTCGGCATCGGCGGCACGACGGCGATCTTCTCGGTCGTCGACGGCGTGCCGTTGCGCCCCCTTCCCTATCCGAATGCAGATCGCATCGTCCGGCTGACCCACGCGCAGGGCACCTCGACCGATGCCGCCTATTCGGCGGCAGACTTCCTCGACATCAAACGCGACGCTACGAAGTTCGCCAACGTCGCCGGGTACCGCGAAGACATCATCGACCTGACGGGACGCGGTGAGCCGACGCGGATCGAAGGCATGCAGACCACACCCGCCTTCTTCGACGTGATGGCGGCGCCGCCGTTGCTGGGCCGCACCTATCACGAAGGCACCGACGCACCAGGCGCCCCGATCTGCGTGATTTCCGAGTCACTCTGGCGCCAGCAGTTTGGCGGCGACGCGAGTGTCGTCGGCTCCAAGATTCGCCTGAATGGCAACCCGATGGAGATCATCGGCGTCGTGCCGGAATCGGTCCGCCATCCGATTCGTGCTGAGGTGTGGACGCTGTCGCCGCTCCCGGTTCCGGTATCCCCGATTCCGGGTGATGCAGACGACGATCCGCTTGCCGAACGCGGCGTGAACTATTTTTCGGCAGTGGCCAGGCTCAAGCCCGAGGCCACGTTGACCGACGCACGCGAGGAACTCAAGTCGATCGGTGCGCGGCTGGCCTCGCAGTATCCCGACAACGCCTCTGACACATTCAGCGCCTCACCGCTGGCCGACAATCTGATCTCGGTTGTTCGATCGGCGCTCTATGTGCTGCTGGGCGTCGTTGGGTTCGTCTTGCTGATCGCGTGTGCCAACGTCGCCGGTCTGCTGATGGCTCGCGGCACGGCGCGACGCAGGGAAATCGCCGTCCGGACGGCGCTCGGCGCGGGTCGAGCGCGCCTGCTCGTGCAGGCGCTGACCGAAAGCCTGGTGCTCGCGCTGGCCGGTGGCCTTAGCGGGCTCCTGCTGGGCAGTTGGCTGTTGAGTGCGCTCATCCAGTTCGCCCCAGACAACTTGCCGAGACTTGACGAGGTCGGCCTCGACTGGCGCGTCGCGCTGTTCACGCTGGCCGCGACCATCGTGGTCGGCGTGGTCTTCGGCCTCGCGCCGGCGCTGCAAGCCTCGAAGACTGAATTGAATACCGACCTCAAGGACGGCGGCCGATCCGGCACCGCCCGCACGGGCGCGCGAAGCGTGATGGTCATCACGCAGGTCGCCCTGGCGCTGGTGCTGTTGATCGGCGCGGGCTTGATGCTCAGCAGCCTGTTCCGGCTGCGCGCCGTCGCCCCCGGCTTCCGCACGAGCGAATTGGTGTCGGTGGAGTTGTTGCTCCCGCAGGCACGCTACAACGAAGATCAGCAGCGGCAGTTCTACACCAACGTGATGGAACGCCTGCAGGCCAACCCCCTCACCGCCCGATCGGCCCTCGTGTTCCCGTTTCCGCTGCGCGGATCGAACGCGCAGGCAGGTCTGCAGGTTGTCGGGCAACCGCAACGATCGCCGCAGGACCGTACGACGGCCGAACTGAACATGGTGTCGCCTGGCTATTTCCAGACGTCCGGCATGCAGCTGATTCGCGGCCGGGACTTCACCGCCGCCGACGGTCCAGATGCGCCGCCCGTAACGATCATCAGCGAAGCCACATTGAAGGAGTTCGGCGACAAGGACCCAATCGGCCAGCAGATCAATCTGGGCACGCCCATCACGGTGATCGGCGTGGTGTCGAGCGCGCGACGCCGTTCGCTGGATACCGCGCCGAGGGCGTCGGTGTTTCTCCCCTACACGCAATTCGTCATGCCGTTCATGGGCGTCAGCGTTCAGACGGCGCAGGGCGCAGCGCCGATCCTGCAAGCGGTCAAGACCGCCGTGTCGCAGCTCGATCCCGATCTGCCGGTCGGCGACGTCCGCACCATCGAGCAGGTCATCGATGAGTCGACCGGGCAGCCTCGCTTCCGGTCCTTCCTGCTCGCCAGTTTTGCCGGACTCGCGCTACTGCTGGCCGCGGTCGGGGTGTACGGTTTGATCAGCTTCAGCGTCGCGCAGCGCATCCCGGAGATCGGGGTCCGCCTCGCGCTGGGGGCGAATCCGCGCCAGGTCTTTGCAAATGTGATTGGTGGTGGATTGCGGCTCGCAGCGATCGGTGTCGTGATTGGCGTGGCGGCCGCCTTTGCTGCGACCCGGCTCGCCCAGGGCCTTTTGTTCGACACCAACGCGAGCGACCCGTGGATCTACGGCTCGCTGTCGGCGATGCTGCTGGCGATGGCGGCGTTGGCATGTTATGTTCCGGCTAGGCGCGCCATGCGCGTCGATCCGATGACGGCCCGTCGAAGCGAGTAGCACCTTCCCTAGGCACCCAGCCCACGCTGGCACCCTCGGCACTGAATCAATGATCAAACTCCAGAATACTGAGAAGTCCTACCGTCACGGTCTGTCGCAGACCTTCGTCCTTCGTCGCGTGAACGCCGAGATCAAGCAGGGCGACTTCGTCTCCATCATGGGGCCGTCCGGCGCCGGCAAGAGCACCCTGCTGCACATCCTCGGCATGCACGACAGCGCCTGGACTGGCGAGTACTGGCTGTTCGATGATCCGGTGCACCAGCTCTCGGCCAAGGACCGCATGCGGGTACAGAAGCAGCACATTGGCTTTGTGTTCCAGAGCTATCACCTGCTCGACAACCTGACGGTCTACGAAAACATCGACCTGCCGCTGTCGTATCGCGACGTGAAGAAGTCCGAACGTGAAGGCATGGTCGCCGACATCCTCGACCGCTTCAACATCGTCGGCAAGAAGGACCTGTTCCCCAATCAGCTCTCAGGCGGACAGCAGCAGTTGGTGGCGATTGCCCGGGCGGTCGTCGCCAAGCCCACGCTGATCCTGGCCGACGAGCCGACCGGCAACCTGCACTCCGATCAGGGCAAGGAGATCATGGAGCTGTTCCGCCGCCTGAACGACGCGGGCACGACGATCGTGCAGGTCACACACTCGAAGGAGAACGCCGGCTACGGCAAGCGAGTGATCAACCTCAAGGACGGCTGGATCGTTGATGCCAACTAGCGTTGCACAGCCTGCGGCAGTGCGAGACGGACTGCGGGGTTAACCGGTGCTTAATCCGCATCACTCGCCGGTTCGCATCCTGATCGCCGATGACCAGGCCGACGTGCTCGAGGCGCTTCGGCTGCTGCTGAAGCCCGAAGGGTTCATCATCGACACGGCGGCGTCTCCGCAGCAATTGTTGCGCGCGCTCGAGGTCAAGGACTTCGATGTCGTCCTGATGGACCTCAACTACACGCGCGACACCACCTCGGGTGAAGAGGGTCTCGACTTGCTGCAGCGGATTCACACCGCCGATGAATCCCTGCCGGTGGTGGTGCTGACGGCCTGGGGCTCGGTCAATATCGCGGTCGAGGCCATGCGCCGCGGCGCGCGCGACTTCGTGCAGAAGCCGTGGGAAAACGAGCGCCTGCTGTCGATCGTGCGCACGCAGGCGGAACTGGGTCGCGCGATTCGTCGCGGCCGACAGCTCGAAGCGGCCAACCAGGCCCTGCAGGCGGACGGGCGATCGCCGATTCTTGCCGAATCCGCTGCGATGCGGCCCGTGCTCGAGATGATTGCGCGGGTGGGGCCATCGGACGCCAACGTGCTGATCACCGGCGAGAACGGCACCGGCAAGAGCCTGGTGGCCCAGGCGCTGCACGCGGTATCGCCGCGGACCGGACGCCCGATGGTCACCGTCAACGCCGGCGGCATGGCCGAAGGCGTGTTCGAATCGGAACTGTTCGGGCATCTGAAAGGCGCCTTCACGGACGCGAAGACCGATCGCGTCGGGCGGTTCGAGCTGGCCGACGGCAGCACGCTGTTCCTCGACGAAATCGCCAACGTGCCGATGACGCAGCAGCAAAAGCTGCTGCGCGTGATCGAGACCGGCGAGTTCGAGCGCCTCGGTTCGTCGAAGACGCGCAAGGTCAGCGTCCGCCTGATCTCGGCGACCAACGCCGACCTCAACGTCGAAGTCGAGGCCGGCCGGTTCCGACAGGATCTCTACTTCCGCCTGAACACGATCGAGATCCACTTGCCGCCGCTCCGGGACCGCCGCGAAGACATCACGCTGCTGGCCAAGCACTTCCTGCGGCAACACGCGCAGCGCTATCGCAAGCCGCTGTCCGGCTTCGATCCCTCGGCCATGCAGATCCTGATGGACCACCGCTGGCCCGGCAACGTCCGGGAAATGGATCACTCGGTCGAACGTGCCGTGCTGATGGCGCAAGGGTCGACGATTCGCGCCAATGATCTTGGGCTGCGCGTGGAAGGAGCCTCGAATTCGCGACTCGAGGACATGAGCCTCGAAGAAGTGGAATCATTCCTGATCAAGAAGGCGATGGCCCGCTACGGCAACGTCAGCCATGCCGCCCGCGCCCTGGGCCTGTCGCGCTCCGCCCTGTATCGCCGGCTGGAGCGATATAAGCTCTAGCCAATGTGGCGGAGCCTTCGCCTCGATCAGCAGATCTTCGCGCTGGCGCTCGGCGCCGGTTTGCCCGGCGCTGCGACGGCGCTGTACATCCTCTGGACTGAACCGTACACACCCAAGGTCCAGTGGACGCTCTCGGTGATCATCATCGGCACCCTCGTCGGCCTGGCGTCGACGGTGCGAACGCGCGTCGTTGTCCCGCTGCAGACGTTGTCAAACCTGCTGGCGGCGCTTCGCGAAGACGATTTCTCAATCCGTGGCCGCACCGCCAACCCCGAGGATCCGCTCGGGGCCGCGCTGCTTGAAATCAACGCGCTGGCCGAGACGCTGCACGAGCAGCGCCTCGGGGCCGTCGAAGCAACCGCCCTGCTCCGCACGGTCATGGAGCAGATCGACGTCGCGGTATTCGCCTTCGACCCCGGGCAGCGTCTGCGGATCGTCAATCGCACCGGCGAGCGACTGATGGGCAAGAGCATGGACCACATGCTCGGCCGAACCGCAGAAGAACTCTCCCTCACCGACTGGTTCGGCGACGCCCCACGCGTCGTCGACATCTCTCCCCCTGGCGGCGGCCCGGGCCGCTGGGAAGTCCGCAGGACGACGTTCCGGTTGGGCGGGTTGCCGCACGACTTGCTGGTGCTGTCCGACGTCAGCCGGCCGCTGCGCGAACAGGAGCGCCAGGCATGGCAGCGACTGATCCGCGTGATCGGCCATGAACTTGGCAACTCGCTCGGCCCGATCAAGTCGATCGCCGGATCGCTCGACACCCTGCTGCAGCGCAATCCACCGCCGGAGGACTGGCGTGAAGACATGCAGCGCGGCCTGCAGGTCATCGCCTCGCGGACCGATTCGTTGAGCCGCTTTACCGGCGCATCGGCGCGCCTGGCACGACTCCCCAACCCGAAGCTGGCACCGCTGGTACTCAAGCCGCTGATCCAGCGCGTAGCCGCCTTCGACGCCCGCGTGCCGATCGTCGTCAAGCCGGGGCCGGACATCACCATCGACGCCGATGCCGATCAGCTCGAGCAGCTCTTGATCAACCTGCTGCGAAACGCCGCTGACGCCTGCCTTGAAGTCGGCGGCGGGAGCGTCACCGTGAGCTGGCGGCGGACGCGCGAGAACCTCGAGATCACTGTTGAGGACGACGGCCCGGGCCTGGCCAACACGTCAAACCTGTTTGTCCCGTTCTTTACGACCAAACAGGGCGGATCGGGCATCGGACTCGTGCTGTGCCGGCAGATTGCCGAAGGCCACGGCGGCACGTTGGTGCTCGAGAATCGTGGCGACACGCGCGGCTGCCGCGCGAAGCTGACACTGCCGATGTAGCCGGCATCGCTCGGCGGGCGTGCTGGTTCGAAGGGTGTGATCGGCGTCAGCGCGCCGGCAGAATCAGGCCGCGGGCCTCGCCAAATCCGATCGACGCATACCCTTCACGAACCGCCCTCGCGCGGAGGATGACCTCGTCGCCATCCGCAAGGAAGGTCCGCGTCTCACCCCATGGCAGCGTCAGCGGCGCCTTGCCGCCATCCGTCATTTCGAGGAGGCTGCCAACGCCGGATTTATCAGGCGCGGAGATCGTACCTGTGCCGATCAAGTCGCCCGCACGCAGGTTGCATCCATTGCTGCTGTGATGCGTCAGCAGCTGGGCGACGGTCCAGTACATGTGACTGGCGTGGCTGCGCGTGAGGACGTGCGGTGCATGACCGGAGGCTCGTGACGCGGCCGTCGTGATCAGCACCTCGAGCTGCAGATCAAGGGCGCCGTTGTCCTGATCACCGCGATCAAGCAAGTACGGCAATGGCGACGGATCCTCGCTCGATCGAGGCGGCTGCGGCATCCGAAACGGCACCAGCGCTTCCGGGGTGACCACCCACGGCGAGATCGAGGTCGCAAAACTCTTACTCAGGAACGGACCAAGCGGCTGGTACTCCCACGCCTGGATATCTCTCGCCGACCAGTCGTTGAGCAGGCAGAAGCCGGCAATGTGCTCCGACGCGTCGGCAATCGCGATCGGCTCGCCCATCGCGTTACCAGTCCCCACCCACACCCCGAGTTCGAGTTCGAAGTCCAGGCGCGCCGAGGGGCCTACGGATGGCGCGGCGTCATTGGGCCCCTTGCGCTGTCCAGAGGGGCGCCGAACGGATTCGCCGGAGGCCACGATTGACGAGGCACGGCCGTGATAGCCAATCGGGACGTACTTGTAGTTTGGCAGCAGCGGCTGATCGGGGCGAAACAAGCGGCCGACATTGAGCGCGTGGTGAATCCCGGCATAGAAGTCCGTGTAGTCACCGACCACGGCCGGCACATGCATCGTGCACTCCGCCCTCGGCACCAGCGCCGATTCGACGGCCCGCTGATGCGCGGAGCCCTCGCTCAACAGATCCGATAGCCTGGTGCGGAGACGACGGCGCGCGTCCCCGCCCAGGCCCATGAATGCATTCAGCGACCGGTCGGCTACCGGCACGTCTTCGGTGAGGCCGGCCTTCGCCAACAATGCCAGATCAAGGACCGCGTCACCGACCGCCACGCCAATGCGCGGGACAGGATGGCCCGTCGTGGAGAACACGCCAAGCGGCAGGTTCTGGATTGGAAACTCCGAATGGCCATTCGCCGATGCGACAAAGCTGCGTCGCTGCGGATCGTGGCTGGCATCAACCCGCATCACTACGGGCGTCCCGGATTGAAATGCTTCTTCAACGCTTTGCCGTACGCGCTGTAGCTGCGCTGAAGTTGTGGCACTCCGGCCGCGAAGGCCGTGACCTGCTGTGGGAATCGCGTCTCGAACATGAAGGCCAATGTGTTCTCGAGCTTCTTCGGCTTCAACTCTTCGTTGCTCGCGCCCGCAAAGGCATCGGCGTCGGGACCGTGCGGCAGCATGGTGTTGTGGAGCGAGAATCCGCCTGGAACGAACCCTTCCGGCTTCGCATCGTATTTGCCCCGCACCAGTCCCATGAACTCGCTCATCACGTTCATGTGATACCAGGGCGGCCGGAAGGTATTCTCCGCCACCAGCCAACGATCGGGAAAGATCACAAAGTCGACGTTCGCGGTGCCTGGCGCCTCGGACGGCGAGGTCAGCACCGTGAAGATGGACGGATCGGCGTGATCGAACAGCACAGGTCCCACCGGTGAGTAGCGCCGCAGGTCGTATTTGTAGGGGGCGTAGTTGCCATGCCACGCCACCACGTCCAGCGGCGACTGGTCGATCGCGCTGACCCACAGTGTCCCGCCCCACTTCACAAAGAGTCGCGACGCCGCGTCGCGGTCTTCATACGCCGCAATCGGCGTGAGGAAGTCGCGCGGGTTGGCGAGGCAGTTGGCGCCGATCGGGCCTCGTTCCGGAAGGGTAAATGCGCCGCCGTAGTTCTCGCAGACGTACCCGCGAGACGGGCCGGACGGAAGTTCAACGCGCATCTTGACGCCACGCGGGATGACGGCGCACTCGCAGGGTTCGATGTCGATGATCCCGAACTCGGTCCACAGGCGCAGCGATCCCTCCTGCGGAAGGATCAGCAATTCACCGTCGGCGTTGTAGAAGTACTCGTCCTGCATGCTGCGCGTGGCGAGGTAGACGTGCGCTCCCATGCCGGCCTGGGACCGCGCATCCCCTGCCGTCGTGATGGTGCGCATGCCTTCGATGAACGACAGCGGTTCAGTGGGGAGCGGGATCAGATCCCAGCGCATGGGTGCGATCGGCACCTCGCCCTCTGCCGTCGGCGCTGTTCGCCAGGCGCCGATGTCCGCGCGCTCGAAGGCACCGATATGGGCCACGGTCGGCCGAATTCGGTACAACCACGACCGCTCGTTGCTGGCCCGCGGCGCGGTGAACGGGGATCCACTCAACTGTTCGGCATAGAGGCCGTAGGCGCACTTCTGGGGAGAGTTGCGACCAATGGGCAGCGCGCCCGGGAGGGCCTCCGTTTCAAAGCCGTTGCCGAACCCGGACATGTAACCGGGCGTGACCAGCGGCTGACCAGCCCGATCGTTCTGCGATGCCATCAGGTCTCTCCTCTACGCGGCAGGATCTAGGTCGACTTCGATCGTGTCGCCCACCACGCGGGTGGGAAATGTCCGTGCGGCGTTCATGGTTACGCCGCCGCCACTGGCGCCGGTGCGCACGTCAAACAGGCCGAAGTGCAGCGGACACTCAATGAAGCCGTCAACCAGGCACCCGTCAGACAGGGCGGCGCCCTGGTGCGGGCAGCGATTCAGCAGCGCGACGTAGTCACCGGCGATCCGGCACAGCACCACCGGCCGCCCCGCGCACTCGACGCCAAGAAGGTTCGTCGCGCCAACGTCGGCGACCCGCGCGGCGAACGTCCACGCCATGTCAGCGCTTCGATTCGACCTGCAACACGCCGCGTTCGATCTGATCCTGCTCGATCGACTCGAACAGCGCCTTGAAGTTGCCCTCGCCGAATCCTTCATCGCCCTTGCGCTGAATGAACTCGAAGAAGATCGGCCCGATCGCCGTCTTGCCGAATCGCTGCAACAGTACTTTCGTCAGGCCCCCCTCGACGACGCCCTCGCCGTCAATGAGCACGCCGTTGCGCTCGAGACGAGCCAGGTCTTCGCCGTGCCCGGCCAGTCGCTGGTCGATGCGCGAATAGTAGATCGGATTCGGCGCCGGCATGAAGTCCACACCACGCCCGATCACCGTCTCGATGGTGTCGTAGAGATCGATCGCGCCCAGGGCGATGTGCTGAATGCCTTCTCCGCGGTAGGCCTGCAGGTACTCCTCGATCTGACCGTTTTCGCCGGCGTCTTCGTTGATCGGAATCCGGATCTTGCCGTCCGGGCTCGTCATCGCGCGCGAGTGCAGGCCGGTGTAGCGTCCGGCAATATCGAAGTAGCGGATCTGCCGGAAGTTGAACATCTTCTCGTAGAAACCCGCCCACTCGCTCAGACGTCCGCGGTAGACGTTGTGGGTGAGGTGATCGATGTAATACAGCCCCGCCCCGACCGGCTTGGGATCGCTCTCGCCCAGCCACTCAAAGTCGACGTCGTAAATCGATCCCTTCTTGCCGTAGCGGTCGACGAAGTAGATGTGCAGCCCGCCGATCCCCTCGATCGCCGGAATTGCCAGTTCATTGGGCCCGGTCACCGTCGTAATCGGCGTGGCGCCAAGCGACACCGCGCGCTTGAAGGCGTAGTCGGCATCCACGACGCGGAAGGCCATCGCCGGCGCCGACGGCCCGTGGGTCTCGGCAAACTTCGCGGCAAACGAGCCGGGCTCCGCATTGACGATGAAGTTGATGCCGCCCTGGCGGTAGAGCGTCACCTGCTTCGACCGATGCCGCGCCACCGGCATGAAGCCCATGGTCCGGAACAACTGATCGAGCTGCTCAGGCTGCGGATGGCAGAATTCGACGAACTCGAATCCGTCAGTCCCCATCGGGTTGTGGTCCGAAATGACCGGCGGTTCAGCATCGTGTGGATATGGACCCATGACAATTACTCCGTGGTGACAGCCTGCGCGATCAACGCGCGAATCTCGGACGCCGGTTCGTCAATCGAGCACGATCCGAAACCGGTAAACACGGCCTGACGAAAACTCTGCAAGTCCGACGCCGCAAGCACCACGTCCCGCCAGTGCAGCGCATCGTCCGTGAACGTAAACGCGGCTGGGTTTTCTTCGAGCAGCAGTCGAGTGGCAACCACGGCGGGAAGCCCGGCACGCAGCGCGGCGGCCGCCAGCAGCACGTTGAGGTAGCCGTACATCACCGCGTCGGCCGAATCGGGCGCGTAGGTCAAACGGTACCGGCCGCGCACCGCGTGATGCAGGCCCGCCGTTGCCTTGAACGGCACGCGGGCCGACATTGCCGCGACCATGAAGCCGACAACGCCGTCGGGTGACGGGAACGCCCCAGGAGTCGTCCCGCCGGTCCGCAGCTTGGCGCGAACCCCGCGCGCGGCCAGGCGCGCAAACCACTCGTCCATCGAAGCCGACGGGACAAGCTCGGCATAGATCTCACAGCCGGCAAACGCCGACGCCAGCCAGTCAATACCGCCAACGGTGTTGGGCTTGCACTCGATGCACTCGACCAGCACGCGCGCCTCACCACCACGCAGACCGTTCACCGTTGCCGCATCGGCGTCTGAGCCGTCGGTGACAATCACGCTGAGTGGAAGGCGGGGGCCCGTGAAGGCAGCCAGCTCGGTCACGAGCTCCGCAATCCGTGCCGCCGGCACCACAAACCGTCCGAGCAGCCACGCATCCGGGCCGGCAAGAGCCGCTGAATAGGCCCGGAGGGCATCTGTCATCGACAAGGCGGCCGGGGGAAACAGGCCCGCATAGTCGACCACGCCGCCCATCAGCGACCGGACGCTTGGTATGGCATGCGCCCGGCTTGGGATACCCATCTCCTCAGGGTAGGCCCAATCGATTGATATTTCCAATAACTTGGATCATTATTATCAATAATTACTAACTAATGATTGATTCCAGCCGCCTTGAGCTCCGGCACCTTCGCTACTTCTCGGCCGTAGCTGACGAGCTGCACTTCGGTCGAGCCGCAGACCGGCTGGCGGTGTCGCAGCCGGCGTTGAGCGTGCAAGTTCGCCAGCTCGAGGACATTGCCGGCGTGCGTCTGCTGGAGCGGCACAGCCGACGCGTGGCGCTCACCGACGCCGGACGGGTACTCCTCGAAGCCGCCAAGCGGCTCCTGCGCGATGCCGACGCGGCACTGGCGGCCAGCCAGGAGGCAGCCGACGGACAGACCGGCGAGCTGCGCGTAGGATTCGGACCGACGCTGATGCTCTCGAACCTCGCGGATGTGGTCAGGGCCTATCGGGCGCGCTATCCCAAGGTCCGGCTCGACCTGCACGAGATGCCGTCGGCGGAACAGACCGCGGCGCTGCTGGCCGGCGACCTGGACGTGGGGATCGTCCGCGCAGCCACCCCCGATTCACGGCTCGAGGTCGACACGTTTGCGACCGAGCCGCTAATGATTGCGTTGAACCGCCAACACCGCCTCGCGCGATCCCGCCGCGTGCGGATCGCCGCACTCGCCGACGAGCCCTGGGTGTTGTTCCCGCGCGACATTGCGCCGCTCTTGCACGATCAGGTGATTCGCCTCTGCACGCAGTCTGGCTTCAGTCCGCAGGTGGTACAGGAAAGCCGCGAGGTGTACACGACCGTTGGCCTGGTGGGCTGCGGCATCGGCGTCACCGTCGTGCCCGCAGCCGCTCAGCTGATGGCCTGGAAGGGCGTGGTCTACAAGCCGATTCCCGGCGCCTCCGTGGAGTTATCGATGGTCCGGGCCGGTGGAAAGCCGCGACCGGTGGTCGACGCCTTCATCAGCATGGCCAGGGAATTCTAGAAACGCGGCGGTCTAGCGCCGCGCTTTCACCTTGGCGATCACGGCCGGCCGCGTGATGTCACGAAGGGCGTCCTTCCCCACCCACCGCTCGGCCGGGTCGTCGCTCTTCGACAGCTTTGTGGCAGTGTTCATCGCGGCAAGGTGCAAGGCGGCGTTGCGATGAGCGATGTGGCGCAGCGCCCAGCTGACCCCTTTCTTCACGAAGTTCCGCTCGTCTGACGCGCCCTTCTCGATCATCGGCAGGAGCTTCAAGAATGCGGCGTCAGCGGTCTTCTTGTCATGGGCGGCCAGGCAGGCCATCAGCACGAAGCCGGCGCGTTTTTGAAACTCGCCTTTCTGCTTCACCCACTTCGGCACCATCTTCCAGCCATGCGCCGAGCGATCGAACAGCGTGAAGCACGCGGTGTCCACGGTGCCCCAGTTGTCGAAGTCGGCGCACCATGACTGCATCTGCGCGGGCGTCAGCAATTTGGGATCGCCAAGCATCGACGCCAGCAACTGGGCCTCGAAAAGACCGGTCTTCCACAGTTTCAAGGCCAGCGCATGGTCCGGACCAATCCGCTTCGCCTCGGCCCGCAAGACACCGACCGGAATGCCCACCGCGTTTGCAATCGGCAATCCATATCGCGTCATCCCGGCTCGTACCTTGGGAGAGCCGGTCTTCTTCATCGACGCGATCACCGAGCCGAGGGTCACCTTGCTCTGCGGCATGTCCGTCATAATAGACAGATACCCATGGATGAACGTGAGCTCTTCGACCGCTTTGTCGATACCTCTTTGCCCGCCGATCAGTTCCACCATCACCAGCACGTGAACGTGGCCTGGATGTTCGTGACGACGCACGGCATGCCTGCGGCCCTGGCCGAATTCAGCACCGCCATCAAACGCTTCGCGGATGCCAAAGGCGCCACCGGCCTGTACCACGAGACCATCACGTGGGCGTTCCTGCTGCTGATCGCCGATCGGCAGGCGCGACGGCCTGCCGGCACGTGGGACGCTTTTGCGCGCGAGAACCCGGATCTGTTGACGTGGAAGCCGTCGATCCTGGAGCGGTACTACTCGAAGGAGTTGCTTGGCTCGGAGATCGCGAAACGAAGCTTCCTGATGCCCGATCGTCACGGCGAGGCCTGAGGCTGGGCTCGCCCGCGGTCTTCTAGCGTTTGGCGGGCATGGTCGCCGATGGTCCCGTGCCGACAACCTGCACGATCACATCCTCATCCCTGGCCCAGCCAAAGTGCGCGGTCCTGGACGGCTCCGTCCACGTGGTGCCGGCCACGATCTTCGTCAGTGCGGCTTCGTCGAACATCTCGCCATACCCTAAGTAGAACGTGCCCGACAGCAACACGGCGACGCGATCGTCAGGATGGAGATGCGGCTGGATGCGAGTGCCTTTCGGGAAGCGCATCCGGGTCACGTAGGTCCCCGGTTTGGCCGGATCACCGGCGACAACTGCCGTCTGAATCCCGTTTGGTGCGGTGTTCCACACCAACGCCTCAGGTTGAAGCAGCAGGCGCAGCAGCGACGGCGCCACGGCCTGGGCCGCGAGCGCGGCTGTCAGCAGGTAGCTGGCGACACCGCAGAGCACGATGGCGCGCAGCGCTGATCTCAGGCGGTCCCCTTCAGGATTTCGTCCACGACGAACACATCGGTCAGCAACGCGCGCACGTGGATCGAGGCGTTGATGTTGTCGATCATCTGTGAACTGATGCCCGGCTGTGCCAGCACGAGGCGCAACATCGCCTGCGTCGTGTTCGCATCGGCCTCCAGCGTCTTCAGGAAGCCGTCAAGCACTTCGGCGGGCCCAACACCGAGCGCGGCCGCGCACTCGCGATAGGTCTGCGCCAGGCCCGTCAACGCGGTCTCGAACCGCTTCAGGTGGTCGCGCAACTGGCCGCTGTTGGCGGCGCCCGCGTCGGTCGCGATGCCCTGCGCCGCGTAGGCGAGCATCAATTCGTAGCCACCCTCGATCGCGTCGGCGCGATTCGAGAGCTCTTCTCGTGCTTGTTCAGGAGTCATTGGTGTGGGAGCGAGAGATGTCGAACGCCGCCGTGAAGCGGCGCTCGACGTTGGTGTGACGTGGCTTGCTACTTATTAACGACCCAGCGATCGGGATCGTGATTTTCGAGGTATTCGCGACGGGTCACGGTGCCGAAGATCATCGCCTTGGTGATCCACAGCTTCTCCGGGCGAAGCGCGAAGTAGATGTGCGCGATCACCAGGCCGACAAATCCGACGCCCATCAGACCGTGACCAACGTAGGTCAGGCCCCAGGTAATGTCCGAGAACAGGTACGGGTTGCGTTCGACGATGCCGGTGCGGACGCGCCACATCATCATGATGCCGGTGCCGATGACGATCAGGCCGCACACCATCACGGCGAGGTGATAGAGGCGGTTGCCGAGCGGGTACTTGCCGGGACGGGGGCCAGGCAGGTCTTCACGACCCATCTCGCGCGCCATTTCCAGCTTCAGTTCGGGGATGTCCTTCGGCCCCACCCAGATCGACCAGAAGTCGAGCACGAAAGTGGCGTGGAAGATGTGGAACAGCACCGACGCCGTCAGGAGCACGCCGGCCATCCAGTGCCACTGCACCCACGCGAACTTCACGCCCACGATGGGCAGGAACGCCGTGAACAACAGCGTCAGCATCGCCACCGCCATCACCCAGTGGAACGCGCGGGCGACGAATCCGTGGCGCGTGATGTGGGCCGGCAGGCCGGCCCGCTCACGTTCGAGTTGATCCACTTCGGCCGACGGGCGCTTGCGATGCTGCGAGAACAGCATGTAACCGCCATGCGCCAGCAGGAACAGCAAGCCTCCCACCAGCGCCGCCCAGAACAGGCTCCATGAGATGTGAATGAAGATCGACTCACCCCATGGACTGCGGGCTGTCGTTAAGAGGTCCATTCAGCGTCTCCACGGATAGCGCGCTTCACGAGCGCCTTCATCAACGGAATCTTGTAGGCGTTGTGCTTCAGCGGCACGGCGCCCTCGACCGCCATATCGGCGGCCGCTTCCGCGGTGGCCTTGTCGCGCGACTTACCACGGAGGAACGCCTCAACCGCGTTCAGGCGGTACGGCGTCGCGGCCACGCCGTTCACCACCATGCGGGCCTCGCCGATCGAGGCTCCCGACATGTTGAATGACGCGGCGATGTTGACCAGCGCGAAGTCCCACACCTGGCGATCGCGCACCTTCTCGAAGAAGTGCGCCTTGCCGGCGAAGGTGCTCGGGATCCGGATGGCCGTGAGCAGGTCACCCGGCTGCAGCGACGTCAGCTTGGTGATGTCGATGCCGGGGCCGATGAAGAACTCCTCGGCGGAAACCACGCGCTCGGCATCGCCGTTCTTGATCACAAACTGCGCGTCAAGAGCGACCAGGGCCGGCGCCGTGTCCGACGGGTTGACCGCGACACAACGATCGGCGCCAAACAACGCGTGCTCGCGGTTGATCGAGGTCGGGGTGTCGGCGTAGCAGATGTTGCCGCCGGCGCGGTAGCACGGCCAGCCGGCGCGGTAGTACCAGCAGCGCGCATCCTGCGACACGTTGCCGCCGACCGTGCTGACGTTACGAATCTGGGGCGAAGCGACGAGCAACGCCGCCTGCGCCAGCATCGGGAAACGTTCCTTGACCATCGGGTTGTTGCCGATGGTCGTGAGCGTCGTGGTGGCGCCGATCTCCAGGCCGCCTCCGGCATCCTTGATGCCGTGGAGCTCGTTGATCATGCTGAGGTCGACCACGACCTTCGGCTTCTTGATGCGATCCTTCAACCAGTCGAAGGTGTCGTTGCCGCCAGCCATGACCCATGCATCAGCGCCATGACGGTTCAGCACGCCCAGAGCGTCGGAGACGCTCGCGGGCTGGAAGAGCTCAAATGCCGGCATTACATCGCGAATCGGTGGCATCTTCTATTCCCCTTAGATGAACGCCTGGAGCGGGTTCTTGGGCTTCCGGCCATTGGCCAGGGCCTCGACAATGTGTTCCGGCTGCACCGGTGTGCGCCGGATGATGTCACTACCAACCGCGTCGTCGAGTGCGGCGAGCACCGCGCCCGCCGCTGCCACGGTGGACGGTTCACCGATGCCCTTCGCGCCAACCGGGTTGGTCGGGTCGGGCAATCCAACGGCGGCCCACTTCGCATTGGTGGGCACATCGAGGATCGTCGGCGGCTTGTTGTGGTGCATGCGGGTCGACAGGCCGGCACCGTAGTGCGGGTCGTAGACCAGCTTCTGCGCGCGGATGTGACCAATACCCTGGATGCTGCCGCCGTTGATCTGGCCGCCCAGTGAGTTCGGGTGAATGACGGTGCCGACGTCGGCCACGCCGACGAAGTCCACGATCGTCCACACGCCGGTTTCGATATCGACTTCCACTTCCGCGAAGGCCGACATGAAGCCGTAGGTCTGTCCGTCACGTGGCAGGTTGTCGCGCGCCACGCCCATCAACCCGCGACCCTTGTGCGCGGCCGCGGCCGCCTTGGTCATCGCGTTGATTTCCTTCGGCGTCTCGGTGCCGTCGTAAATGCCGCCGAGCTTGATCGCCGCTTCGGCCGCCTGCGCCCACGTCAGGGCAAGACCGCCACCGCGACGAATCACGCCGAGCGGACCCGTGTCGTAGCTCTCCGGCGAACCACCCTTGGTCTTGGCGGCAACTTCCTGCAGCTTCCGCTTGAGATCCTGACCGGTGGCGTAGTTTGCGCGCGTGTGCGCATACGTCGTCTGGCTGCCGGCCTGAATCGATGACCACGGCAGGCCCTTCGACGTGTTGCCCCACACGACTTCACAGTTCTCCCACGGCACGTTGGCAACTTCCGCGATGACGCGCGCCGTGTCGATCACGGAGTGCGTGCCGAGATTGCCGATGCCCTGGTGAATTTCGAGCTTGCCGTCAGGACGCAGGATGCAGAGGCCATCCACGCCGATCGAGCCGGCGGTATATGCGCCCGTGCCACAACCAACGCCACGCACCTTGCTCCCGGTACGCTTGCCGCTGTTGGCCTTGCGCGCTTCCCACCCGAACAACTCGGCACCCTGGTCGAGACACTCCTTCACGAAGCAGCTCGTGACCTTGTTGCGCGGACGTCCCGGCGGAGTGTTGGGCGGCACCAGGCCGAACAACGCCTGACCTTCCGGCGCGTTGATCTTGCGAATCGGGACCTGGTCGATGCCGAGCTTCTTCGCCGCCTCGTGCACGAGCGGCTCGAACCACACCGACGCCTGCAGACCGCCGGGCGCGCGCTGCGACACACCCGGAGGGGTGTTGGTCGCAACCGAAATGCCGCGGAAGCGCATGTTCGGCGCCTGGAACAACAGCGAACCGAGGTTTGCCGTCGTCGAGTGATCGCCCTGGCGGCGATACGGACCGCTCGCTTCAACGATGAAGGTGTCGATCGCGGTCACGCGACCATCCTTCTTGAAGCCCATCTTGATCCAGCCCTGGTACCCGGGACGGACGCGGCCGATGTAGGTCTCTTCGGCGCGCGAGATGCGCATCATCACGGGACGGCCATTGAGCTTCTTCGACATCAACGCCGGAATCGCCATCGTCTGCGCGCCCGGAATCTTGCTGCCGAAGCCGCCGCCGGTGTACTCGCTGATCAACACGAGTTCATCAGGCTTGATGCCGACCCAGCCAGCCACCGACGCCACGGTGCGCGCGAGTGACTGCGTTGACACGTGCACGTAGCACTTGCCGTTCTGCCAGTACGACATCGCCGACCGCGACTCGAGCGGCTGGTGCGACGTGGTCTGCTGATACATGTCGCGCTCGACGATGAGGTCGGCTTCCTTGAAGCCCTTCTCGACATCACCGAACACGGCCGTCTCAGTGGCTTCAGCGTCGTTCGGGAACTTGCCCGCATCGACCATCGCCATCTGTTCCGGCGTCCACTTCAACGTGCGCATGCTCGGGCCAACGAACACGTTGCCCTCGGTACGGCCGTTGGCTGAACCGGGGCGCAGGCTCTCGAGCGGATCGATCGCAAACGGCAGCGGTTCGAAGTCGACGATGATTTTTTCGATCGCTTCGGCGGCGAGCTCTTCACTGTCGGCGGCGATGGCGAGGATGGGTTCGCCTTCGTAGACAGGCTCGTCGGTCAGCGCGAATTCGGGAGGCATCGGCGGCGCAGCAGGAGCGGCCGGGGCAGCGCCACCTGCCGCAGCGCCGGCGGCCGGAGCCGCACCGCCTGCTGCTGGAGCGCCAGCCGGACGGGCTGGAGC
>JAYQOO010000075.1:0-6049 GCA_038144855.1 Acidimicrobiia bacterium
GGCGGAACTGGGCGGTGCCGCGGTCGTCGTGGCGACCGGGGGACTCGCGTCCGTGGTCGCGCCGGAGTCGGCGTCGATCACTCACGTCGCCGAGGAGTTGACGCTGCGAGGACTGCGGCTCGTGTGGGAACGTCGTTCGTGACCGACGTCGAGTCGTACTGCCGCGACATCGAGGCTTACCTCTGCCGGAAAAACGACGGCCACTTGATTCGCATCACCGGTGCCGCGTTCGAGCAGGTGCAAGGCTGGGCGGCACAGGGGATTCCGCTCAAGGTGGCCGAGGCCGGCATCGATAGATATTTTGAGCGCTACTACCGCAAGGGCCCTCGCCGTCGGCCCGTGCGGGTCGAGTTCTGCGAAGCGGACGTGCTCGATGCCTTCGATGATTGGCGCCGGGCCGTCGGTGTGGCCCGCGTGGATCCCGCTTCGGCCGGCCCGGATTCCGGGGGGCCGCCACCAGCCGGGCGAGGCCGGCGCTCGCTATCGTCGCAGATCGAGAGTGCGCTGGCGCGGCTCACCGTGCTGCGCGGCAGCGACCAGGCCGGCGCAGCCCTTGGCGCGGTGCTCGAGGACGCGGTGCGCGCGCTCGACGCCGTGAGAAGCGACGCCGCGCACGCGCGGGGTGAGGCGCGCGACGCGATCATGCGAAGGCTCAGCGAGATCGACGCGCGGCTGGCCGCCGCCGCGCTGGCCTCGCTCGATCCCGCTGCGCAGGCGGTGTTGCGTGGCGAGGCGGCGCAGGAACTGGCGCCGTTTCGCGGCCGCATGGGCGAAGACGCCTACCAGCAGTCCCTCCAGCAGGCGACGGATCGCTTGGTCCGCGAGCGCTTCGGACTTCCGAGTTTCTGATGATGAAGCGCGGTGACACCTGCCGGCTGACGATCGAGCGCCCCGCGGCGGGCGGTCGCATGATCGCCCGTCACGAGGGCGCGAT
Organism: Acidimicrobiia bacterium; assembly: GCA_038144855.1. Classification (GTDB taxonomy): domain Bacteria; phylum Acidobacteriota; class Vicinamibacteria; order Vicinamibacterales; family UBA2999; genus 12-FULL-67-14b. The sequence continues at coordinate 935 of JAYQOO010000075.1, forward strand.
CGTGTTTGTGTCAGGCGCCATTCCGGGTGAGGTCGTGGAGGCGCAGGTCGAGAAAGTACAGCGCGGCACCGTGTGGGCGTCGGCCACCGCCATTCTCGAGCCGTCGCCTGACCGGGTGGCGGCGCCCGACGGCGCGTGTGGGGGATCGGTCTTCGCCCACGTCGGCTACGAGCGCCAGCGCGTCATCAAGAGCGAGATCATCGCTGACACGTTGCGGCGCATCGGCCGGATCACGGTGGATGCGCCCGTGGAGGTCATGGCCTCGCGGGGTGACGGCTACCGGATGCGCGCCCGCCTCCACGTGCGTCACGGCAGGATCGGGTTCTTTCGCGAGGGGAGCCATGTGTTGTGCGATCCCGGCCCGACCGGGCAATTACGCGATGACACCGTCGCCGCGGTAGCGCGGCTCGAGTCTGCGCTTGGCGGCGCGCCGCCGGGATTGATCGAGAGCATCGAGCTCAGCGAGAGCATCGATGCCAGCCAGCGCGCCATTCATCTGCAGCTCCACGAAGACGCTGAGCCGGCCACCCTGGTGCCGCTCGTGCAGGTCGATGGCGTGACCGGCGCGACGTGCGCGCACAGCGAGGACGCGCGGACGATCGAACTGTTTGGCTCTGCCGTCATTACGGATCGCGTGCTCGACGTGCCGCTCGATCGGCACGTGCGTTCGTTCTTCCAGGGCAATCGCTACCTGATCGCGCCGTTTGCGGAGTGGGTTGCGGGGCTTGTCGACGCCGGGCCCCTGGTGGATCTGTACGCGGGCGTCGGGCTGTTCAGCCTGACCGTCGAGCGCCTGCGCGGGACAGGACCGATCACGGCCGTCGAAGGTGACCGATTTGCCGCGCGCGACCTGAAACGAAATGCCAGCGGGCGGATCACCGTGGCGGCGATGCCGGTGGAGGACTACGTCGGTGGTGCCGACGATCGCGTGATGACCACGATCGTGGATCCGCCAAGAACCGGCCTGTCGAAGGAGGCGATGACGCGCGCGTTGGCGATGGGATCACCACGATTGATCTATGTGTCGTGCGACATCGCGACCTTTGCGCGCGATGCGCGCGTGCTGCTCGATGCCGGCTATGCGATCAACTCGATGCGCGCGTTCGACATGTTTCCGAACACCGCGCACATCGAGATGGTTACGTCGTTTTCGCGTTAGCGGCCTGCACCAGGCCCTCGAACAATTCGCGGAACTCGCCGGTGCGCCAGAAGTTTTCCGGGTGCCACTGCACGGCGACACAGAACGCGCCGGCAGGCTTTTCCATCGCTTCGATCACGCCGTCCGGTGACGTGGCAGTCACCTCAAAGCCCTTGGCGATTTCTTTGACGGACTGATGGTGGCGGCTGTTGACGTGGCAGGTCTCGCCGTCCTCCATGTGATCCTTCAGCAACGCGGACAAGGTTGATCCGGTCGCGACCCAGACTTCGTGTGCGGCGCCGGCGCGCGGCTGGGGCACCGCGTGCTGGAGGGCGCCGGTGACCTGGCTCGGGATGTCCTGGAAGAGCGTGCCGCCCATCGCAACGTTCAGGACCTGCATCCCCCGGCAGATGGCCAGCACGGGGATCCTGCGAGCCACGGCGGCGCGGGCGAGCGCAATTTCGAACTGGTCGCGGCCACTTTCAGCTGCCTGGAACGTCTCGTGCGGCGCTTCACCATACAGTTGCGGGTCGACGTCGCCGCCGCCTGTCAGCACCAGGCCATCGACGCGCGACAGGATCTGTTCCGGCTCCTCGCCGCCGACGAACACCTCAACGGGCTCGCCGCCCGCGCGCCGCACCGACTCGAGGTAGTCCTCCATCTTGCGGTTCTGCCCAATCGCGATCAACGCCATGCTTCAGCGTCCTATATTCGGGCGGTGTACGGCAACCGCAGAGTGTTGCTAGAATCGAGAGATGTTCTGGCCCCGACGTGCCCGCCTATGCTGAGTGAGATCAAGCACCAGATTGCCCGGATCGTGACCGAGGCGCATTCCGCAGAGGCGGCCGCCGAGTTGAGTTTTCGGCCGGTTCCCTCGGCCGCGAAGGGCGACGTCGCCATCGTCGTCTTTCCACTCGCGCGCAAGGTCGGGACCGACCCCAAGGCGCTGGCCGCGTCGCTGGCCACGCGGCTGACCGGTGTCCCGGGCATTGCCGAGGCGGTGGCGGCGGGACCGTACATCAACCTGTCCTTCGATCGCGGCACCTTCGCGCGGCGTTTCATGGCCGACGTTGCCGCCGGTGACGCCACGGCGATGAAGCCCAGCGGCGCGCGGGTGTTGATCGAGCACACCAGCATCAATCCGAACGCCAGCCCGCACGTCGGCCGCGGCCGCAATGCCATCATCGGCGACACCATCGCGCGGCTCTATCGCTTCCTCGGCAATGAGACCGAGGTGCATTACTACGTCAACGACATCGGCAAGCAGATCGCCCTGCTGGTCTATGCATGCCGCGGCCGCGCCGACCTGCAGTTCAGCGACCTTCTCGACGAGTACGTGGCCATCAGCAAGAAGGCCAAAGACGACCCGGCCGTGGAGCAGATTGCGTTCGACCTGCTGAATGCCTTCGAGCAGGGGGACGCCACGGTCCGCGCCGAGTTCCGTAAGGTCGTTGATCTGTGCGTCAACGGCCAGGTCGCCATTCTCGGCCGGCTCGGCATCAGCTACGACGTGTTTGATCGCGAATCGGACTTCCTGAACGACACACGACTGCAGCCGGTGCTCGACAAGCTGAAATCCGCTGGGGCGCTGATCATCGACGAACACGGCCGCCAGGTCATCGACCTGCAGCAACTCGGCTTCAAGCGCGAAGAGGGCCGCTACGTGGTGCTGAGCCGCGCCAACGGAACCTCGATGTATGTGGCGCGCGACCTGGCCTACACGATCTACAAGGGCGAGATCGCACAGGATGCCAACGTGTCGGTGCTTGGCGAAGACCATCGCCTGTACCAGGAACAGCTCGACCTGGTGCTGCGGTCGAGCGGATTCAAGACCCCCGACGTCATCTACTACTCGTTCGTGCTGCTCAAGCAGGGCAAGATGTCGACGCGCCAGGGCAACGTGGTGTTGTTGAGCGAGTTCATCGATCTGGCTCGCGACAATGCCGCGGCCCGCATCCGCGAGTCGAATCCTGAATTGAGCGATGACGACGTGCGCGACCTCGCGGATACGATCGCGGTCGGCGCCGTGCGGTACGGCATCCTCAGCGTCAGCCCCACGAAGAACGTCATCTTCGATCTCGAGGAGTCTCTGCGCTTCGAGGGCAACACCGGTCCGTATCTGCAGTATTCCTGCACCCGCATCGCGTCCATCTTGGCGAAGCACGGTGCCGCGGTGCCACCGCTGCCGGCGGTCATGCCGCCGCTCAACGAGAGCGAGTGGGCCTTGATCATGGAGATGACACGGCTGCAAGACGAGGTGCGGACGGCGGCCGTGACCCGCAATCCGTCGAGCCTGTGCGCCTACGGCTTCGAACTGGCGAAGGCCTTCAATCGCTTCTACCACGACTCAGCCGTGCTGGATGCGCCGCCCGACGAGAAGGCGGTGCGCCTCAACGTCTGTGCCGCCACCTTGACGGTGCTTGCCGCGTGCCTCGAGGTGCTGGGCATTCAAGTGCCGCGACGAATGTAGTACCCTGACCGGCGTTCGATGCGTTGGATTCCGCTGTTCGCTGTGATCGTGCCGGTTCGTGAGCGTCCTGCCCATGGTTGACGCCGGCATCGGCCGCCTGCTCATCTCGAGCCTGCACCAGGGCATTGCGGACATTTCCCCAAACCGGCTCGAGTTTTACGAGGAGTGGCTCAGCCCGACCGGCATGCGTGATGGCCGCATCAGCCTGGCGCCGCTTGGCGCCGTCCTGAGCTTTCTGCACCGTGAGGAAGCGCCGACCAACGACCAGATCGTCGAGCGGGCAGGGCAGTACGCCGCCGATTGGACCTTCTCGGAAATCTCCGCGGTCCGCCGGTGGTACTTGCGGCGCCTGCCGATGGGCATGCGCGCGAGAGCGGCGCTCAGCGTCGGCAAGAAGTTGATCCTCACCACGGTGCGCGAGTCGAAGGTCAAGACTCGTATCAGCGGCAGCACGGCCGCCATCGACATCAATTCGGCGCTGTTCGATCAGTTGCGTGACCCGGCGACCATTCCGATGCGGGCGTTCTACGCCTCCGCCATCGATCGGCTGCTGCAGCACTGCGCCGTCGACGCCGACGTGTCCGTGACCAACGATCAGCCTGGTGCGTGGAGCCTGGCCATTACGGTCAGGGGGCCTCGACCGCTCGAAGCTGCCGACGCCGCATGATGCTGACGCGGGTCGCGGGATGCGTGGTGGCGGCGATCCTGGCGGTGCCGGCGCCCGGCCTCGCGCAGTCGCCTGGCCCGTCCTACCTCGTCGTTCCGTTCGATAACCCCGCTCAAGAGGCGCGTCTGACCTGGATGCGGGAGGGCGCCGCCATCCTCCTCACCGAACTGTTGTCGGCGGCCGGCGAAGCCGTGGTCGATCGCGAAGAGCGGCTCGCGGCGTTTGACCGGCTGCAATTGCCGGCCGGAGCGACGCTGAGCCGGGCGTCGACGATCCGTGCCGGACACGCCGTTGCGGCAACGGTCGTGATCAGCGGCGGCGTGTCGACGGCGGGTGATCAATTGACCGCCCGGGCTCGTGCCGTGCGTCTGGATACCGGGCGATTGCTCCCCGAGGTGACCGCAAGCGGACCGATCACGGACCTGTTCGGCGTGTTCGGCCGCGTGGCGCAGCAGCTGCGCGGCTCGACGCAGCCGGTGCCGCCCACAACCGATCGGCTGCCATCCACCCCGCAGGTCTTTGAGCTGTATGTGAAGGGGCTCGTGGCGGAAACCCCCTCTACCGCGCTCGCGTTTCTGGATCAGGCGCTCAAGGCCAGTCCCCAGTTCGATCGCGCGCGGCTGGCGATCTGGGAACTGCACTCGGAAGCCTCCGAACATCAGCGTGCGCTCGACGTCGTCAACGGCGTGCGACCCGAGAGCCGGTTCGCGCGCGAGGGACGGTTTCGCCGCGCGCTGTCGCTGATGCAATTGAAGCGATTCGATGACGCCCTGGAGACCTTGCGGGCGATGCAAAAGGACGTAGCCTCGGCGACGGTCGCCAACGCGATCGGGGTCGCGG
>JAYQOO010000075.1:6059-15537 GCA_038144855.1 Acidimicrobiia bacterium
AGATGCGGCGCACCGCGACGCCTCAGCCGGGCCGCGCGACCTATTACTTCAGCCAGGCATCCCAACTCGATCCCACGGATGGCGACTGGTTCTTCAATCTCGGGTACGCCTACTGGACGGATCGCGATCCCAAAGCCGCGATCTATTGGCTGCGCGAAGCGGTGCGGCGCGATCCGACCGACGGTGATGCGCACTTCATTCTTGGTGTGGCGTTGCAGCAAACCGGGGCGACGGCCGAAGCGGCTCGTGAACGGGAACTCGCGGCCAGGCTGTCGTCGAAGTATGCGGGCTGGGAATCACGAGCCCCTGCTGGTGATCCTGTGCCACGCGGCCTCGAGCGCCTGCGCGAGACGCTGATGCCCGCGCGCGTGGATACGACCCTGACGACGGGGCAGCGCGAACAGGAGACTCAGGCCGCCTTTCATCTTGATGCCGGAAGGCGTGCCTTTCAGCGTGATGCCGACCGTGAGGCCATCCAGGAGTTGCGCCGCGCGCTCTACCTGTCGCCGTACCTGGCCGAAGCGCACCTGCTCCTGGGCCAGCTCTACCTGAGAGGCGGGCGCCCGGCTGAAGCTGTCGATGCACTCAAGGTCGCGATCTGGAGCGAGGAAACGGTAGCCGCCCGCGTGGCGCTCGCGGAGGCGTTTCTACAGGTGGAGGACCAGGCGGCCGCTCGGCTGGAAATCGAGCGAGCCCTGGCTTTGGACCCGAAGTCCGCCGAAGCCCTGGCACTCAAAGCGAAGCTCGGTGGGCCATGGTAACATTCTGCTCACTTTTTCACACATGGCTTCGACACAAGACGACTCCTTTCGCGAGATTCAGCTAGGCGGGAAACAACTCGTCTTCCTCGCGATGGCCGTTGTGGTCATCGGCGTGAGTGTGTTCCTCGCTGGCGTGATGGTTGGCAGAGGCGTGCTGGCCGCGCGTGGCCCGGCCGGCGCCGAGGCAACGGTTGCCGCAGCGGAAGAGGAGCCACCACCACCTCCTGCCTCTGCCTCACCTGCGTCGTCCGCATCGCCCGCCACCGCGGGCGAAAAGCTCAGCTACGCTGAGCGACTGGGTTCTGCGGAGCCGCCCAAAGACCCGCTCAAGCCGGAAGCAAGTGCCCCGATTGAAGCACCGGCACCGAAAGCCGAATCCACGCCTGCGGCTTCGGAACCGGCACCCGCACCGGCTCCGGTGACAGCGCCGCCACCCGCACCAGCGGCCGTGGCGAAGGCGGCCCCGCCGGTAAAGCCTGCAGCCGCTCCCGCCGCCGGAGCGGCCCCCGAGCCTGCAGGCGCCGGGTTTGCCATCCAGGTCGCCGCACTGCGCGAGCCGGGTGAAGCCGATGCGATCGTGAAGCGGCTTGCTGGCAAGGGCTATTCGGCCTACGTCGTGGCCCCGAAGAAGGGTGACGCCACGATCTACCGTGTGCGCGTCGGCAAGTTCAAGGAACGCCGTGAGGCTGATACGGTTGCCGCGCGGTTACAGAAGGAAGAGCAGTTCAAGCCCTGGATCGTGCGTTAATCGCCGCCGCACTCTCAGGGGTGCTGCTGGCGCTCTCGTTCCCCAAGTACGGCCATCCCGCCGTCGCGTTCATCGCGCTCGTGCCGCTGCTGGTGGCCTTGAGCGGCTGGAACGGTCGCGCGCGTGTGCCAGGCACATCCGCCCGCCGCGGGTTTTTCCTCGGATTGCTCGCAGGCTTCATCCATTACGCCGGCACGGTCTACTGGACGGGCGCCACCGTGTCGACGTTCGGTGGTCTTCCGGTGTTCGTCGCGGTGATCGTGGCGGCGCTCCTCGCGCTCTACATGGCGACCTACGTCGCGGTGTTTGGAGCCGTGGTCGCCACGTTCACGCGCCGATTCGGCCTTGGCGGATTATGGCTGGCGCCGGCCGCGTGGGTCTCGCTCGAATACCTTCGCGGTATCCTGATTGGCGGATTTCCGTGGATTCCGCTCGGCAACACGATGGTGACGTTGCTGCCAATCGCACAGCTCGCCAGCGTGGTCGGCGTCTACGGCCTGACGATCTTTGTCGCGTTGCTCAATACCGGGTTTACGGTCGCGGCCATCGCGGCAGGCAGCCAACGCATGATCACCGCGGCGTCGACGATCGCGGTGATCGCCGGCGTCTCGATCTGGGGCGGCATGCGTTTATCGGCCGACGAGCTGACGCATGGCACGCCGATCAAGGTCGGCTTGATCCAGGGCAACATCGCGCAGAACGACAAGTGGAACCCGGCGCGCGCCACCATGATTCTCGACCGCTACCTGAAACTGTCTGAGCAGGCGGTCACCAATGGCGCGCAGTTTGTGATCTGGCCTGAGGCCTCAACGCCGTTCTACTTCGAGGAAGACATCAGCGGCGGCCAGGTCCGCGGCCTGGCGCGCACGCTGGGCGTGCCCGTCCTGCTCGGCAGCGACGAGTTCGAGGATGGGCCACCGCAGAAGTATTACAACTCCGCGTTCATGCTCGACACCCATGGCACGACGGCGGCGATCTATCGCAAGATCCACCTCGTTCCGTTTGGCGAGTACGTGCCATTTCAGAACCTGCTGTTTTTTGTCGGGCCGCTGGTTGAAGCGGTCTCGGCATTTTCGGCCGGCACCCGCGTCACGATGTTGCCGGTCGAGGGGCACATGGTGAGCACGGCGATCTGCTACGAGGTGACCTACCCGCAACTGGCCCGCGAGGCCGTGCGCGAAGGCAGCGAAATGCTGACGACGATCACCAATGATGCCTGGTACGGCGAGTCGTCGGCGGCCTTTCAGCATTTCGAGATGGCCACCATGCGCGCGATCGAGCAGGGCCGATACCTGGTGCGATCGGCGAACACCGGCATCAGCGGCATCATCGACCCGTACGGCCGGGTGTTGATCAGGACCAACCTGTTCGAGACGGTCGCCGTGGTCGGGGAAGCCCGCTTCGTGCAGGCGAAGACCGTGTATGCCACAATTGGGGATCTCGCGGTGTTCCTGTCAGCCGCGATCGTCGTAGTCGCGCTCGCGTGGGCGTTTATCGAAGGCCGGAAGAGACATGCAGCTTGATGACCTGGTTCGCCGTTCCACTGACTTGCTGAAGCGCGCCAGCGAGATGCGGAGCTATCTTTGACGGGGCCCACGACCCGGGCGAACTAGCGCAGCTCGAGCAGCAGATCGCCGCTCCCGCATTCTGGGACAACCAATCCGAAGCGCAGAAGACCCTGCAGCGCCAGCGACGGCTCACCGAAGACCTTGAGTTGCGCGACAGCTTTGCCAAGAAGATCGACGATATTGGTGTGCTGCTCGAATGGGCGCAGAGCGGGGAAGACGTCGCCGGCGACCTCGAGAAGGCGCTCGACGCGCTCGAAGGACAGGTCGATGCGGCCGAGACCAAGAAGATGCTGAGCGGCGAGCACGACGCCGCCAACGCCATCGTCACCATTCACCCCGGGGCCGGCGGCGTGGAGTCACAGGACTGGGCGGAGATGCTGCTGCGCATGTATCTCAAGTGGGCGGAGCGCCGTGGGTTCAAGCGCGAACTGCTCGACTACCAGCCGGGTGAAGAGGCCGGCCTGAAGAGCGTCACCCTGATGCTGAACGGCGAGAATGCCTTTGGCTTGATGTCCGCCGAAGCGGGTGTGCATCGCCTGGTGCGGATTTCGCCGTTTGACCAGGCCGCCAGGCGGCACACCTCATTTGCGTCGGTGTATGTCTGGCCCGAGTTCGATGACGACATCGAGATCGAGATTCTCGACAAGGACATTCGCATCGACACGTTTCGTTCGAGCGGCGCGGGTGGACAGCACGTCAACGTGACCGACTCCGCCGTGCGCATTACGCACCTGCCCACCGGCATCGTGACCTCCTGCCAGAACGAACGTTCGCAGCACAAGAACAAGGACGTCGCCATGAAGGTCATGAAGGCGAAGCTGTACGACCTCAAGCAGAAGGAGCAGCAGGACAAGCTCTCCCAGGCCGGTGGCGCCAAGAAGGACATCGCCTTTGGCAGCCAGATCCGCAGCTACGTGCTGCAGCCGTACCAGATGATCAAGGATCATCGCACCAAGCACCAGGAAGGCCAGGTCGACAAGGTGCTGAACGGCGATATCGATCCGTTCATCAAGGACTACCTGATGAAGAAGGCGTCAGGAACGCTCGGGCAGGCGTCCGCGGCGGACGACGAAGAGTAGCTACTGCCTGACCGGCTGAGTGCCGGAGATGAACGCCTCGTTCACCGCCGACTCGGAGCTGCTGTTCACGGGTTCGCCCGTGTTGCGATCCACCGTCATCAAGACGATGTTGCCTGGTGATTCGAAGGTCGGTGGCGCTTCGCGGTTGCCGTAGAGGTCGATGTAGGCCTTCATGAAGTCCATCCACAGCGGCAGCGCCGCGGTCGTGCCGGTCTCGTTGTAACCGATCGGCTTCTTCTCGTCGTTGCCGATCCACACCCCGACGGTGATGTTGGGATCGAAGCCGACGAACCACGCATCGGTGTTGTCGTCCACCGTGCCGGTCTTGCCGGCAAGCGGCCACTTGAGCGCATTGGCGGCCGCGGCGGTCCCGTGCTGGACGACACCCTGCAGCAAGTTGGTCAGCACAAACGCCGTATCCGCTCGAATGGCGTCCTTGGGTTGCGGGCGCCGTTCTTCGAGCAGTGAGCCATCGCGATCGGTGATCGCGTCGGCCAAGTACGGCTCCATGCGGATGCCGTGATTGGGAAAGGCCGAATACGCGCTCGTGATTTCGAGCAGCGTGACTTCCTGGGCGCCAAGAGCCATCGACAGGAAGGGCCGGAAGTCCTGCGCGAACCCGAATTTCTTGGCGTAGCTGGCCACCTGCGTGGGGCCGAGCATCTCGATCACCTTGACCGACGGGATGTTGCGCGATTGCTCGAGCGCGCGGCGCAGCGTCAGCGGCCCCATGAACTTGCGGTCGTAATTGCGCGGCGCATACGGCGGCTGTCCCGCGCCGGCGTCGAAGGTCGTGGGCTCGTCCACCAGGATGGTGTTTGGCGTCAGGCCGCGATCGATTGCCGCCGTGTAGAGGATCGGCTTGACCGTCGAGCCCATCTGGCGGAACGCCTGCGTGGCGCGATTGAACTTGCTGCGCGAAAAACTGTAGCCGCCCACCATCGCCAGCACTTCGCCGGTGCGGTTGTCGATGGCCACCAGCGCGCCTTCGAGCAGCGGGGTTTGTTCGAGCGTGACGGTGGCCGTCCGCCCGTCGAGCGTCGTGATGGCCACATCGATCAGGTCACCCGCTTTCAGTAATTCCTTGGGAGACTTGCGATTGGTCCACACCATGCCGGCGCGCACAAGCTCGGCGCTCAGCTCGCCGATGCGCAGGCGCGCGGTGGTGTCGTCGACGCTGCGCACGACGGCCGGCACGATGTCGCCAATGGAGATGCGGCGGCTCCAGCGGTCGGTCTTGAAAGTGTCGACGGTGTGTCCCTCGGCCAGGACGTTGCGGCGAGGCTTGCGGAAGCCGCGGCGCTTGTCGACCCGTCGCAGGCCAGCGTCTACGGCCTTGTTGGCGGCCTGCTGGAGGCGGACGTCCAGGCCGGTCTTGACGGTCAGGCCGCTCTCGTAGATCGCCTTGGCGCCATACTTGGCCTCGAGGTACTTGCGCACCTCTTCGAGAAAGTAGGGGGCCACGCTGCCCTCGGCGGTCGGATCACCGGCGGCCACGACGGGTGAGGCCTTGGCGGTTTCGGCGGCGTCCCGGCTGATGAAACCCTCTTCGGCCATACGCTCGAGCGCATAGTTGCGCCGCCGCTTGGTGGCCTCCGGATTGACAAACGGGCTCTGCCGCACGTTGCTCTGGATGATCCCGGCCAGCGTGGCGCACTCTTCGAGGTTGAGTTGCTTGACTGACTTCTTGAAGTAGAGCTGCGAGGCCGCCTCGACGCCGTAGGCGCCGTGCCCGTAATAGATCTGGTTGGCGTAAAAGGTGAAGATCTCTTCCTTCGTGTAGCGCTTCTCGACGCGCATGGCCACGAGGGTTTCCTTGATCTTGCGCTCCCAGCTGCGATTGCCGATGGCGAAACCGATTTCCTGGGCGAACAGGTCGCGGGTGAGCTGCTGGGTGATCGTGCTGCCGCCTGGCGACTTGCCGCGGCTGGCGATGTCGCGGACCAGCGCGAGCATCATGCGCGAGATGCTGAAGCCGGAATGCTCGAAAAAGCCCGAGTCCTCCGCGGCCAGGATGGCGTTACGCAGGTTGTCTGGAATGTCGCGATACTGGACGACCACGCGGCGTTCGACCGCGAACTCTCCGACCAGTTGGCCGTTCTTCCCGACGACGCGCGTGATGGTGTTCGGGGCGTAGCTGTCCAGCGCGCTGACTTCCGGCAGGTCGTCGGAATAGGCGAACAGGACGCCACTGAGCGTCCCGAGCAGCGCGGCTCCCACAAAGAGGGCGGCGAGTCCGGCATGTCGCGCGAATCTGACGGCAACTCTCACGGGCGTGCAGCCAGTATAGCCCCTTCGTTTCCGCCTGTTTCTCGGCCTGAAAATGGCCTTTGGTGGACGAGGTTGACGTCAACACACTCAGATTTCATACTAAGAGCATGAGCAAAATCATCGGGATCGATCTGGGCACCACCAACTCCGTCGTCGCCGTGATGGAAGGCGATCAGCCGACCGTCATTCAGAACGCCGAAGGCAGCCGCATCACCCCCTCGGTTGTGGCGTTCAGCAAGACGGGCGAGCGGTTGGTGGGACAGGTCGCCAAGCGCCAGGCCGTGACCAATCCGGAAAACACCATCTTTTCGATCAAGCGGTTCATGGGCCGCCGCTACAGCGAAGTCAGCGAAGAAATGAAGATGGTTCCGTATCGCGTCGAGGGCGCCGGTAACGGCGACGTGCGCGTGAAGTCGGGCGACCAGGAACTCGCGCCACCGCAGATCTCCGCGATGATCCTGCAGAAACTGAAACAGGCCGCGGAAGACTATCTCGGCCAGTCGGTCACCAAGGCCGTGATCACCGTGCCGGCGTACTTCAACGATGCGCAGCGGCAGGCCACCAAGGAAGCCGGCCAGATCGCGGGCCTCGAAGTGATGCGCATCGTCAACGAGCCCACCGCGGCGGCGCTGGCCTACGGCCTCGACAAGAAGAAGGACGAAACCATTGCCGTGTATGACTTCGGCGGCGGCACGTTCGACATCTCGATCCTCGAAGTCGGCGAGGGCGTGGTCGAGGTGAAGTCGACCAACGGTGATACCCACCTGGGGGGTGACAACCTCGACCAGCGCGTCATGGAGTGGATCATCGACGAGTTCCGCAAGTCCGACGGCATCGACCTGGGCAAGGACCGCATGGCGCTGCAGCGGCTGCGCGAGGCCGCCGAGAAGGCCAAGATGGAACTGTCGAGCGTGATGGAGACGGAGATCAACCTGCCGTTTATCACCGCCGATGCGAGCGGCCCGAAGCACCTCGCGATGAAGTTGACGCGCGCCAAGTTCGAGTCGCTGGTCGAGGACATGCTGCAGAAGACGGTGGGCCCGACCAGGCAGGCGTTGCAGGATGCCGGCGTCGACCCCGCGAAGATCGACGAAGTGGTGCTGGTGGGCGGTTCGACGCGCATTCCGCGCGTGCAGGCGATCGTCAAGGAACTGTTCAACAAGGAACCGCACAAAGGCGTGAACCCGGACGAGGTGGTCGCGGTCGGCGCCGCCATTCAGGCCGGCGTCCTGGCCGGCGAAGTGAAGGACCTGCTGCTGCTCGACGTGACGCCGCTGTCCCTGGGCATCGAGACGATGGGCGGCATCATGACGCCGCTGATCCAGCGCAACACCACTATCCCGACGCGCAAGAGCGAAGTGTTCTCGACCGCCTCCGACAACCAGACCAGCGTCGAAGTGCACGTCGTGCAGGGCGAGCGTCCGCTGGCGCGCGACAACCGCACGCTGGGCCGGTTCCACCTCGTGGGCCTGCCGCCCGCGCCGCGCGGCGTGCCGCAGATCGAAGTGACCTTCGACATCGACGCCAACGGCATCGTCAACGTGTCGGCCAAGGATCTCGGCACCCAGAAGGAGCAGAAGATCACGATCACGGCGTCGTCCGGCCTCAGCAAGGACGAGGTCGAGCGCATGATGCGAGAAGCCGAATCACATTCGGATGAAGACAAGAAGCGCCGCGAGGAGATCGAGATCCGTAACCGCGCCGACCAGTCGATGTACACGGCGGAGCGGATGATCAAGGACGCCGGCGACAAGATTCCGATCACCGACAAGAACGCGATCGAACACGCGATGGCCGACCTCAAGAAGGCGATCGACGGCAACGACACGCCAGGGATGAGCACGGCGATGGATGCGCTGATGCAGGCGCAGCACAAGGCGTCCGAGGCGCTCTACAAGAACCAGCAGGCCGCCGCAGAGGGCGCCGGTGGTGCCGCGGGTGCGTCGGGTGCCGGAGACGGAGCCGGTCCGTCGCAGCCGGGTGGTGCCAAGCCGGAAGGTGACGTGATCGACGCTGAAGTGGTTGAGGACGAGAAGAAGTAGACAGTAGCCAGTGGGCGGTAGCCGGTAGCCAGAAATGGATCTGTACATCGTTCTCGGCATCGAGCGGGACGCGGGTAGCGGCGACATCAAGCGCGCCTACAAGCGTCTTGCTCGGCGGTTGCACCCGGACATCAATCCGGGCGACCACGAGGCGGAAGCCCGCTTCCGCCAGGTGCTCGACGCCTACGAAACGCTGATGGATCCGGATCGGCGCCGGCGTTATGACGCCGGGCAGCTGACCGGGGCCACCGCCGCCGAAGACGGCTTCGGCTTTGCGGGTTTCGATTTTTCGACGCGCGTGCATGCCGAGCGAACAACGACCTTCGGTGACCTGTTCGAAGAGGTGTTGTCGAAGCGCGCCAGCCGTCCTGCCGAAGGCGCGGAACATGGCGCCGACATTCATGCGCGCGCCGCGCTGTCGTTTGAAGAAGCGTGGCACGGCGTGCAGCGCACGGTCACGGTCACGCGGCAGGATGCCTGCCGCGCCTGCGCCGGTAGCGGATTCCAACGGGTGGCAGAAACGCGCTGCGTATCGTGCGAGGGTTCCGGCGCGGTGCGATCGGTGCGCGGCCACATGGTGTTTGCCAAGACCTGTCCGACGTGCGGCGGCGAGGGCCGGTTGAAACAGGAAGAATGCCCGCCGTGCCGGGGGCAGGGCGTTGAGCCGCGTGCCGAAACGTTGACGGTGCGCATTCCGCCGGCCGTGGCGGATGGCGCGAGAGTGCGCATTGCCGGTAAAGGACACGCAGGCGTGCGCGGCGGCGCGCCCGGCGATCTGCTGATCGACGTGACCGTGGCGGAGCATCCCGTGTTTCGTCGCGAAGGCGATGAGCTGCACATGATGGTGCCCATCGCCGTTCACGAAGCCGCCCTGGGCGCAAAAATCGATATCGAGACGCCCGACGGTTCGGTCCGCTTGCGTGTTCCGCCAGGCACCCAGTCGGGTCAACGGTTTCGGCTGCGTGACCGAGGCGCCGTTTCGCGTAATGGCCAGCGCGGAGACCTTGTG
>JAYQOO010000075.1:15547-19307 GCA_038144855.1 Acidimicrobiia bacterium
GTACGGATGCGCCTGCCGAAGGTGCTCGACGAGCGGTCAAAAGAATTACTTCGCGAATTTGGCCGAATTAATGGCGAGAGCGTCAGGGAATCGTCTGCGCTTCGCACGCCGGCGGACAAATCATGACCAAGCGTCAAGGCAAGGCGTATTTCATGATCAGCGCCGTTTCCCAGCGTTACAACATCCACCCGCAGACGTTGCGGCTCTACGAGCGGGAAGGATTGCTCAAGCCTTCACGCACGGAAGGCAACACGCGGCTGTATTCGGAAGAAGATCTCGAACAGCTGGAAACAATTCTGGCACTTACCCGAGATTTGGGCGTGAACCTCGCCGGCGTCGAAATCATCCTCAACATGCGTCGAAAAATGGAGCAGATGCAGGGCGAGGTGAATGAATTCATGGAGTACGTGAAGCGCGAACTGGCACGCGGAATCGACGATTGGGAGCAGCGTCTTGGCACTGCGCTCGTGAAAGCATCGCCGACAGATTTGGTACGCGCCGTGCAACCTGATGCGACCGTCACAAAATCAGAAAGCGCGAAGAAAACTCGCGGCGCGTGATTGTGATCCGATGATAAGATTCGCAACGTGGTCAGGAAGTTCGAATCCCTCGCATCCGAATCCGCAACACTCCACGCTTACCTTCGAGAGATCGCAACGTTTCCTGCCCTGACCAAGGATGACGAGCAGTTGCTCGGTCACCAGATCCAGTCGCACGGCGATCAGGTGGCGATTGGCCGGCTCGTGCAAGCCAATCTGCGCATTGTTGTTGGTTATGCGAAACGGTTTCGCCGGCTTGGCGTGCCGTTGCTCGATTTGATTCACGAAGGCAATCTCGGGTTGATTGAAGCTGCACGCCGTTTCGATCCCGCGCAGTCGGATTTTCAGACGGCCGCGATGTGGTGGATTCGCCAGGCGATGATGCATCTGCTGTCTGAGTCCGGCCGCACGGTGGATGCGGGAACGTCGGGCCTGCTGGCCGCGGCCGTGCAGGGCAAGCACGTCGATGCGATTCGCGTGGCGCTGGAATACGCGCAGTCGGCGGCTGCAGGCAGGGAAATCAAGGAACCGCCGGTCGCCGATGCCGAAGATCTCGCGACCCACCTCCAGGACGAAGGACGCCGCCGGTCGGTCCGCAAGGCCCGCAAGCGCCGCGCCGACGCCGCGAGTGACCTGCAGGTCCTGCGGCAGCACAGCGTGCTGCGCGGCTATCTCAACTAGTGGCCGGTAGCCGGTAGCCAGACACATTCATGGACTGCGATATTTGCCACGGGTCACGCTGGAAATGCGTGACGGTTAACGGCGTTGAGCGCATGACCCGCTGCGACTGCTGGCGTGCGGTCGTGATGGAGAAGTCCCTCACCGAGTCGCGCATTCCGTCCAAGTTCGCCAAAGCCGAGCTGGCCACGTATAAGCCGGACACCGATTCGCAGCGCGATGCCCTTCGCCTCGCGAAGAAGTTTGTTGAGGCCTTTCCGGCCGATCAGAAGGGCCTCGTCTTTTTCGGCCCTCCGGGTGTTGGCAAGACCCACCTGGCGTGCGGGCTGTTAAAGGCCGCCATTCGCGACAAGGGCGCGCGCGGCTATTTCTTCCAGACGACGGAACTGCTGCGCCTGGTGCGCGAGACCTACAACCGCTCGGTCGACGAAACCGAAATGGACGTCCTACGGCCCGTGCTCGAGGCCGACGTGCTCGTGCTGGACGACCTTGGGGTGGAGAAGACCTCGGAGTGGGTCCACGAGACGCTTGGGCTGGTCATCAACACGCGCTACAACGCCAAGCGCGCCACCATCATCACCAGTAACCTGGTGGATGCCGTTGACCCGAACGACAAGGACTTCATCAACTCCTTCATGATGCAGCTGGGGCAGCGCACGCGGTCGCGCCTGCTCGAAATGTGTGAGTGGGTGGAAGTGCAGGGCGCCGACATTCGCGATGCGCAGCGGATCACCGAAGCGGCCAAGACCGGCCAGATGCCGGAGCCGCCGGGGCGACTCACCAAGAAGATGCCGGGCAAGGCCAGCGGCATGGCGCGTGCGCGCTTGAAGGATTCCGGGATCCAGTACGAATTGAATTGGTCCGGGGGCAAAGCGGGCAGCAAGTAATTCGGTGGACTCGCACGTTGCACCTGCCCCCTAACGTCCCCGCGGCCCCGGCGGGCATCTACGTCCACATCCCGTTCTGCGCGGCCATCTGCAACTACTGCAACTTCAACCGCGGCTTGCACGACGGCTCGGTGCGTCCGCGCTTCGTTGACGCAGTCGTGGCCGATATTCGGCGTTCTGCCGACGCATCAATCCAGGCCGACACCATCTTCTTCGGCGGCGGCACTCCGTCGCTGCTCGAGCCGGATGAGCTGAAGCGCATCATCGAGGCCTGCCGTGAGAGCTTCGACCTTGATCCGGCGTCTGAGATCACCGTCGAAGCGAATCCCGAATCATCAACCATCGACAAGCTCGGCCAGTTCCGACTCGCTGGGGCGAACCGGCTGAGTTTCGGCGTCCAGTCCTTCCGGGACGAGGAATTGCAGCGCCTTGGCCGGCTGCACTCGTCTGAGACGGCCCGCCAGGCGGTGGCATCGGCGCGATCGGCCGGTTTCGACAACGTCAGCCTCGACTTGATGATGTGGCTGCCTGGGCAACGCACCTCCCACTGGTTGTCTTCAGTGGATGCGCTGATCGCCCTCGAGCCGGAGCACGCGTCGATGTATCTTCTCGAGATCTATCCCAATGCGCCGCTGCGAGACGACATGGCGAGAGCCGGCTGGTCGGTGGCGCCCGATGAAGACGCCGCCGACATGTATCTGGAAGGGCTGGCGCGGCTCGATCGCGCGGGATTTGAGCAGTACGAGATCTCCAACGTCGCCCGGACCGCGCCGCGTGCCTCGGATGGCCCCCGGCCAGTTTCACGCCGTTCGCGTCACAACCTTAAGTACTGGCAGGGTGGCGACTGGCTCGCGTTCGGCACCGGCGCGCACGCCACGTTTCGCGGTGAGCGATGGCGCACCGTTAGTGGCACGGAGGACTACATTGCCCGCGTGACGGCCGGGGTAGAGACGTGCCTCGATCGGCGGGTGCTTGAGCCTGCTGAGCGGCTCGAAGAGGCCCTATTCATGGGGCTGAGGCTGACCGAAGGGCTGGACCTGGCTGACATGCGCCGGCATCACGGTATTGATATCTGGGAGCGTTACGGTCAAGACTTATCAGCGTACGTGACCGCCGGGTTGCTCGTTCATGAGCCAGGCCGCCGCCTGGCATTGACTCGGAACGGCATGCTTCTGGCCAACGAAGTAATGGCGGTTTTCATCGGCGGGACTGTACGGTAAAGTAGCGAACCTTTTGCAGGAGGCGGGTCAAATGCTTCGAGGAATGCGGGTATTCGTTTCAGGGATTGCGCTGGCGGGCTTCACGCTGGCCGGGGCAGCGTCAGCGTCAGCGCAGGAGGCGAAGCCGGCTCCGGCGTTGGCTCTTGAGGGTGATGCCGCGGTCATCACGATTCTGATCAAGGCCGACAAGACGGCCGACTTCGACAGCGTGCTGGCGAAGTACAAGGAGGCACTCGAGAAGAGCGAGAATGCCGTGCGCAAGCAGCAGCTGGCCGGCATGAAATTCTTCAAGGGAGCCGCCACCGCCCAGGGCGTTCCGTACATCATGGTGGTCGATCCGGTCATCAAGGGTGAGGAATACGACATCACCCGCATCGTGACCGAGGTTTTCCCGGTGGAAGTACAGGCCGTGTACCAGAAGAACAAGGACTCGTTC
>JAYQOO010000076.1:0-19165 GCA_038144855.1 Acidimicrobiia bacterium
CGAAACGATGGGCCGCGAAGTGATGACGCCGCGGCCCGATATCATCGCGAATGAACGCGACGCCAGCGTCGAGCAGTTACTGGCGCTCTTCAGGGATCAGCAATATTCCCGCATCCCGGTGTTCAAGGACACGCTCGACAACGTCCAGGGGTTCGTCTTTATCAAGGACTTCATGCTGAAGCCGGGCAACACGCAAGCCGAGCCGATCACGCCGTATGTCCGGACCGCGCACTTCGTACCCGAGACCAAGCGTGTCCCCGACCTGCTCAAGGAATTTCAGCGCAAGCGCCTGCAGAGCGCCATCGTGGTCGACGAGTACGGCGGCACGGCTGGCCTTGTCACGGTGGAAGACCTGCTCGAAGAGATCGTTGGAGAGATCCGCGACGAGTACGACGTGGAGATCGAGCGGATCGTCGACGAAGGCCAAGGGAAGTTCCTCTTCAGCGGCAGCGTGCACGTTGAGGAGATGGCCGCGCTGATGAAGGTCAATATCGAAGGGCACGGCTTCGAGACGGTTGGTGGATTCCTGCTGTCGCGCCTCGGACGGGTGCCGGCGGTCGGCGAGCACCTTGAGGTCGACGGCCTCGATGTTGAAGTGGTTGAAACCGAGCAGCGCCGCATCACGCGGGTGCGCATGAGCCGCCCGGAGCCGATGCCAAGCGACGCGGCGACCGGGAAATGAAGTCAGGTATTGTCGCCCTCGTCGGCCGGCCCAATGCCGGCAAGTCGACACTCCTCAACAGGCTGGTCGGCCAGAAGCTAGCCATTGTCTCCGACAAACCTCAGACAACGCGCAACCGGATTGTCGGGGTAAAGAATATCGAAGGCCAGGCCCACGGGCCGACAGGCCAACGCGAATTGCGCGGCCAAATTGCCTTCCTCGACACGCCGGGGATCCACAAGCCGTTGCATCGCCTGAACGTGCGCATGGTGGATTCAGCGATCGATTCGTTTGGCGAGGTCGACCTGATTGCGGTTGTCATCGACGCGAGCGAGCCGAGTGGGGGAGGCGATCGCTTCCTGCTGGATCTCGTGAAGCGCTCGCAGACACCCCGTATCCTGGTGCTCAACAAGGTCGACCTGGTCGAGAAGACGGCTCTCCTGCCACGCATCCTCGAGTTCGAGCAGGAGGGCTTCGACGAGCTGGTCCCGGTGTCGGCCAGGAGCGGCGACAACATCGACCGGCTCGAGGACGTCTTCCTGTCCAAGATGCCGGAAGGCGACGCGATCTATCCCGAAGACTTCCTCACGGATCAGCCCGAGCGATTGTTCGTGGCCGAGTTGGTACGCGAGCAGGTCCTGCAGCAGACGCGCGATGAACTGCCGTTCTCGACCGCCGTCGTCGTCGACAAGTTCGAGGAACCGAACGAGAAGAACCTGATGCGGTTCTACTGCACGATCCTCGTCGATCGGGAGTCGCAAAAGCCGATCATCGTCGGCAAGGCCGGCGCGATGATCAAGTCGATCGGCACCGCCGCGCGCAAGGAGCTGGAAGCATTCTTCGACGCCAAGGTGTTTCTTGACCTTCACGTGAAAGTCAAAGAGTCGTGGCGCGACGATGAGCGCTTGCTGGACTCCCTCGGTTTGCCGTCGAGAAGGCGAAAGTGACAGTCCGCCTGAAGGCGGACGCCGCGCAAGATCCGCAATGGCCGCTCACTTTTTCCCCGGCGGAATCCGGCTTTAGCCGGATTCACTGCTAAAATTGCGCGGATCCCATGGCCCTGCAGCGCAGAATTGACGTCGTGCTCGACTCCGTCAAGCGGCTCCTCCGCATTGGCGCGACGGCCAATCTGCTGAACCTGCTGCAGAAGCAGCACCCGGCCGACCTGGCCCAGGTCTTCGACTCGCTCCTCGACACCGAACGGCAGGCTGTGTTCTCGATCCTCGTCGAGCGCAGTGGTCGCCTGGCGATGGAGACGGTCTCCGAAATGGGGCCCGAGGCCGGTGCCAAGCTTCTGACCGGGCGCTCGGCGGAAGAAATCGCCAGGCTGTTACAGGAAATTCCATCAGACGACGCGGCGGCGTTGATCGATTACCTGCCCGAAGAACTGTCGGCCGAAGTCCTCGAGTTGATGCGGCGCCGCGAGTCGGGCCAGGTCGAGAGCCTGCTCGAGTACGGCGAACAGACGGCGGGCCGCATCATGAACCCGCAAGTCTTCGCGTTGAACGAGGACCTGACGGTCGGCGAGGCGATCACGGCGCTGCAGAGTTCGCGCGACGTCGAAATGGTGTTTTACCTCTACGTGGTCGATGCCCGGCGGCACCTGGTGGGAGTGACGTCGTTGCGGCGCCTGCTGCTCGTGTCGCCGGAGACGCCCCTGAAGCGCATCATGACGCCCGAGGTTACGAGCGTCCGCGTCGACACCGACCAGGAGGAAGTGGCCCGGCAGGTGGCGTCCTATAACCTGCTGGCGGTTCCGGTCGTCGACGAAGAGAACAAGTTGGTTGGTATCGTCACCGTTGATGACGTGATTGACGTTATCAAGGACGAGGCAGCTGAAGACCTGTTGCGCCTGGCCGGCGTGTCGGGCGACGAGCGGATTGCCACCCCCGCTGGCGAGTCGCTGCGGAAGCGCCTGCCGTGGCTCGGCATCAATCTCGTAACCGCCTTTGTCGCGGCGTCGGTCGTGGCGCTGTTTGAGGGCACGATCCAGCAGGTGACGGCGCTGGCGATCTTCATGCCGATCGTGGCGGGCATGGGCGGCAACGCCGGCACGCAGACGCTGACCGTGGTCGTCCGAGCACTGGCGCTGGGTGAGCTGTCATGGGAGAGCGCCCGGAAGGCCCTCGCCAAGGAAGCCCTGGTTGGGCTCGGTAACGGACTGGCGCTGGGCGTGGTGGCCGCCGCCGTCGCCTGGATCTTCAAGGGCGAGCCGATGCTCGGACTTCTGCTGGGCATGGCCATGATCGTCAACCTGTTCGTCGCGGCGATTGCCGGCACCCTGGTACCGCTGGGCCTGAAGGCCCTCAAGGTGGACCCGGCGCTGGCCTCCTCGGTCTTCATCACGACCTTCACGGATGTCGTGGGCTTTGCCTCGTTTCTAGGCCTCGCAACGGTGTTCCTCAGGTACCTGGTCAAAGTACAATAGCTGGCTACGGATGCCGCTTCATACGGCCGACGCCCTGGTTCTTCGCACTTACAAGCTGGGCGAAGCCGACCGCATCGTGGTCTTCCTGACACGGGATCGCGGCAAGAAGCGAGGCGTCGCTCCCAATGCGAGAAAGTCGCGCAAACGGTTTGGGGCGGCCCTCGAACCGCTGACCGAAGTGCGCGTCTCGTATACCGAGAAGGAAGGGCGCGACCTCGTCGTCGTGAACTACGCGGAACCGGTGCGATCGCCGATGTCCGCGGCGAGCCCCGAGGCGCTCGGCTACAGCCACTATTTCGCCGAGTTGATCGACGAATGGGCGGCGGAAGCGGACGTGGACGAGCGGCTGTACCGGCTCGGCGTGTCTTCGCTGGAGGCGCTGGTGACCGGCGTGCCGGTGGAAGCACTGGCGCGGTATTTCGAATGTTGGTTGCTGCGGCTGCAAGGGGTGTATCCGCACGACCTGCGGTTGTCGAGCGACGCGGCAACGTTTCTCGACGGCGTACGGAAGATTGCGCCGCGTGAAGTGGATTCGCTCGGCGCGACGACCCGCGTGTTGCGGGAGATTGAATTGATTCATCGGAAGTTGATCGCGATGCATCTCGAAAGGGAGCCCCGGTCCGTTCGCGTGCTGAACGAACTGCGGCGATCGTAAACGTGACGTTTCAGGACCTGATTCTCAAACTGCAGCACTACTGGGCCTCACAGGGCTGCCTCATTCAACAGCCGCTCGATGTCGAGGTGGGCGCCGGCACGTCGCACCCCGAGACGCTGCTGCGAGTACTTGGCCCGAGGCCCTGGAACGTGGCGTACGTCCAGCCGTCACGCCGCCCGGACGACGGCCGCTTCGGCCAGAATCCCAACCGCCTCTTCAAACATCACCAGCTGCAGGTCATCCTCAAGCCCGCGCCGGACGAGATTCAGCAGATCTATCTTGACTCCCTCGAGGCCGTCGGCATCAATCCCCGCCATCACGACATTCGCTTTGAAGAAGACAACTGGGAGTCGCCGACGCTCGGCGCCTGGGGCATCGGGTGGCAGGTGATGCTGGACGGCACCGAGATCAGTCAGTTCACCTACTTCCAGCAGGTCGGCGGCATCGACCTGTCGCCGATTTCGGGCGAGATCACTTACGGACTCGAACGCATCGCCATGTTCCTGCAGAAGGTCGACAACGTGTTCGACATGGAATGGGGTGGCGGCGTGAAGTACGGGGACGTTCGCCTTCGCGAGGAGGTCGAGCAGTCGAAGTACGCGTTCAATCAGGACACGCAGATGTCGGCCGATCGATACTCGACCTTTCATCGCCACCTGTTCGACGAAAACTACACCTTTGGCCAGGAGCTGCTGAAGGCGGGCTTGATCCTGCCGGCGCTCGAGCACTGTTTGAAGTGCAGCCACTTGTTCAACCTGCTCGACTCGAGTGGCAGCGTCGGCGTCACGGAACGTACCGCCTACATCCTGCGCGTCCGCCAGCTGGCGCTGGCGATCTGCAAGGCGTACGGTGAAGAGGGCACACCGAAGCAGGAGGCCGCGCAGTAATGGACCGCGAACTCCTGCTCGAACTCGGGCTCGAAGAGATTCCGGCAAGCTGGCTGCCAGGTTTAACCAACCAGATCGGCCAGGTGCTCGAAGCAAAACTGAAAGAGGCGCGCCTCACCACCGAGGAGCCGATCGAGACCTTCAGTACGCCACGGCGACTGACCGTGCGCTGCGCCAGGATCGCCGAGCGCCAGACGGATCTCGAGGAGCTGCTCACGGGGCCGCCAGTCGCGGCGGCCTTTGACAAGGACGGCAAGCTGACGCCCGCCGGTGCCGGCTTCGTCAAGAAGCAGGGCGCCAGCGACGATCAGATCGAGCGCGTTACGACGCCGAAGGGTGAATACATCGCGGTGCGCAAGCACCAGCGTGGCAAGGCTGCGGTTGATGTGCTCCCGGATGTCCTGACTGGCGTACTCCGCTCGATGGCGTTCCCCAAGCAAATGCGGTGGGATGCGATGTTGCCGGACGGCAAGGGTGAGCTGCCGTTTGGCCGGCCGATTCGCTGGATCCTGTATCTCTACGGCGGGCGCGTGGTGCCGTTCACGATCGGCCGGTCGGCATTGGCAGCCAATTCCCGCGTGCAGGACGTCAGCACCGGCCCCAATACCTACGGTCATCGCTTCCTGACCACGTCAGGGCGGGCCGGCCGCGCGGTGAAGGTCAAAGGCTTCGACGAGTATCGCAAGCGCCTTGCGGAACACTTCGTCATCCTCGACCGCAATGAGCGCCACGACCGCATTGCTCGCGAGCTGGACGCCGAAGCCCGCCGCCGAGGTGGCCGCATTGCTCGCCAGCTGGTCGGACAGGGCATGCTCGACGAGGTTCCAGATCTTGTGGAGTATCCAGTCGTCGCATCCGGCACCTTCAGCGAAGAGTTCCTGAAGTTGCCGGAAGAAGTCCTCACGACGACGATGATCCACCACCAGCACTTCTTCCCGGTGAACAGTGACCAGGGGAAGCTCCTGCCGGTGTTCCTCGCGGTGCTGAACATGGATCCGGACGACCCTGCGGTCGTGTCGGTGAACATGGAGCGCGTGCTTGCCGCACGCCTCCGTGACGCGCAGTTCTTCTACCAGAGCGACCGTCAGCAGCCGCTGGCCGAACATCAGAAGCGGCTGGATACGGTGCTGTTCCACAAGAAGATCGGCACCTACCTGCAGAAGTCCGATCGTGTGGCGGCACTGGCGGCCACGATCGCGCGTGATGTATTGAAAGCGCCGCAGGTCGAAGCGTTCGCGCGCGAGGCTGGTCAGCTCTGCAAGGCTGACCAGGCGACAGACATGGTGCGAGAACTCACCGAGCTGTCGGGCACCATGGGCGGCATTTACGCACGCGAAGATGGCCGGCCTGAAGAAGTGTGGAAAGCGATCTATTTCCACTACCTGCCGATTGGTGTTGAGGCGACGGCGCCACCGACCAAGGAGCAACTCGGCAAGGCAGCCGTGACGTGGGCTGCCGTATCGTTGGCCGACAAGCTCGATACCGTTGCCAGCATGTTTGCGGCAGGAGAGCGTCCGACCGGCTCGCGCGACCCATACGGTCTGCGTCGCGCGGCACAGGGCATCGTCCGCATCCTGGTCGACCTGCCGGAATTGGCGGGGCTTGACCTGCGGTTGACGCTCGGTGATCTCGTCTCCGGTACACAGGAGGACGCCTTCTGGAATTTCATGATGGACCGCGTGCGGTTCGTGCTCGAACAGCGCGGCTACGATCCGCGCAACGTGCGCGCCGTGACACATGGCGACCCGTCCACGGTCAGTCCGCTGGTGGCCAAGCGCAAGCTCGAGACGTTGCCCGAATTTACAGAGTCGGACGACTTCAAGCAATTGGCGGGCTTGTTCAAGCGGGTGCGCAACATCGCCAGGAATCTGGATGTCTCATCACCCGACCTGGGCGGCGAACTGGTGGAGCCCGCCGAAGTGGCACTGGCGGCTGAAGTGAATCGGCTGGAGCCGGTCATCGCGGCGGCCGTGGCAGCCGGTAGCGGGTACCGCCAAGGCTTCGCAGAATCGGCGAAGCTCGGCCCATCGGTATCCAGGTTTTTTGACGATGTGATGGTGATGGCTGAAGACGCGAAGCTGCGTGACGCGCGGCTTCGCCTGTTACGACGGCTCGAGGGGTTGATCCTCCAGCTGGCGGATGTGTCCGAAATAGTCCCGGAAGAGAAGTAGGAGCGAAGCGTGGCGAAGAAGGTTGTGAAGAGAGTGGTCAAGAAGGCGACGAAGAAGTCTGCGGGCGCAAAAGGCGCGGCCAGCAGCAAAGGTGCGAAGAAGTTTGTCTACTTCTTCGGCAATGGCAAGGCTGACGGCAACCGCACCATGAAAGACACGCTCGGCGGCAAGGGCGCAGGCCTCGCCGAGATGACCAACGCGGGCTTGCCCGTGCCGGCAGGATTCACCATCTCGACCGACGCCTGCAACATCTACTACGCCAACGGCAGCCGTCTGCCGCAGCACATCGAAGCCGAGATGGTGACGCAGCTCAAGAAGCTGGAGAACGCCTCCGGCGCGACGCTCGGATCCGTCAAGAAGCCGCTGCTCGTGTCGGTGCGCTCCGGCGCCAAGTTTTCGATGCCCGGCATGATGGATACCATCCTGAACCTGGGACTGAACGACCAGACCGTCGAGGGGTTGAAGGCGTGGACCGGCAACGGCCGTTTCGCCTACGACAGCTATCGCCGCTTCATCCAGATGTTCGGCAGCGTGGTGCTCGAGATTCCCAAAGCGAAGTTCGAGCATGAGTTCGAGGGCGTCAAGCACGCCAAGGGCGTGACGCTCGACACGGACCTCGACGAAGGCGCACTCCAGGAAGTGGTCGTCGCCTACAAGGCGCTGGTCAAGGCGGAGACGAAGAAGGAGTTCCCCCAGGATCCGATGGACCAGCTGCGTGGTGCCCGCAACGCGGTCTTCCGCTCCTGGAACAACGCGCGCGCCAAGGAATACCGCCGCATCTACGACATCCCGGATTCGATCGGCACCGCCGTCAACGTGCAGATGATGGTGTTTGGCAACACCGGCGATCGGTCGGGCACGGGCGTGGGTTTCACCCGCAACCCGGCGACCGGCGCGAAGGAGTTCTTCGGTGAGTTCCTGATCAATGCGCAGGGCGAGGACGTCGTGGCCGGCATCCGCACGCCGCAGCCGATCGCAGAACTCGAGAAGGTGATGCCCAAGGCGTACAAGCAGTTGCGCGACATCACCACTCGACTCGAGCGGAACTACAAGGACATCCAGGACTTCGAGTTCACGATTCAGGACGAGAAGCTCTACATGCTGCAGACGCGCAGCGGTAAGCGCACCGGCTATGCCGCAGTGGTCATCGCCACCGACTTCGTGAAAGAGAAGCTCCTCACGCCGAAGGAAGCGATCCTGCTGGTCGACCCCGAAGCGCTCTCACAGCTGCTCGCTCCCGGTTTCGATCCGAAGGAATGGAAGCAGCACGAGACCGTGACGAAGGGCTTGCCGGCGTCGCCCGGCGCAGCATGCGGCAAGGCCGTGTTCTCGTCGGAGACCGCGGTCGAGTGGTCGAACAAGGGCGAGCCGGTAATCCTGGTCCGCCGCGAGACCGTGCCGGACGACATTCACGGTATGTGGGTGTCGCAAGGCATCCTCACGGCGACCGGCGGCATGACGTCGCACGCCGCCGTCGTCGGCCGCCAGATGGGCAAGCCGTCGATTGTCGGCGCGGGCGAACTGCGCATTGACGAGCACGGCAAGACCTTCACGGTAAAGGGCCAGACCGTCAAGGAGGGCGATTACGTCGCGTTCGACGGCCTCACCGGCGAGGTGAAGCTGGCAAAGGTCGCGTCGCAGCCGAGCGAAATCCTCCAGGTCGTTGGCGGCAAGATGAAGGCGGCCGATTCGGCAATCTACCAGCGCTTCAACACGCTGCTGTCATGGACCGACAAGCTGCGTCGCCTTGGCGTTCGCGCCAACGCCGACCAGCCGGATCAGGCCGAGCTGGCGTATGCCTTTGGTGCCCGTGGCATTGGCCTCTGTCGCACCGAGCACATGTTTTTCGGTGAAGGCCGCATTCCGATCGTGCAGCGCATGATCCTGGCCGACAACGAAGCCGATCGCCGCGCCGCATTGAACGAATTGCTGCCGATGCAGCGCGAAGACTTCTACGGCGTGTTCAAGGGCATGAAGGGCGAGGCGGTCACGATCCGGACGATCGACCCGCCGCTGCACGAGTTCCTGCCCAAGCGCGAAGAGCTGATGGTCGAAATCGCCGTGATGGAGTCGAAGGGGCAGAAGGGCAAGGAACTCGACGACAAGCGGAACCTGCTGGCCCGCGTCGAACAGCTCCACGAATTCAATCCGATGCTCGGCCATCGCGGCGTGCGTCTCGGCATTACCTATCCCGAGATCACGGAGATGCAGACCCGGGCAATCATCGAGGCGGCCTGCCAGCTGAACAAGGAAGGCCTCAAGGTGGTTCCCGAGATCATGATCCCGCTGGTCGGCGACGTGCGCGAGCTGCGCGACCAGAAGGCGATCGTCGAGCGCGTGGCCAGGGACGTGATCAAGGAGACGGGCGTCAAGATCAAGTACCTGATCGGCACCATGATCGAAGTGCCGCGTGGCGCCCTGACCGCCGACGAAGTGGCGAAGGAAGCGCAGTTCTTCTCGTTCGGCACCAACGACCTGACGCAGATGACGTTTGGCTTCTCGCGCGACGACGTGGGCAAGTTCCTGCGCATCTACCAGGAACGCAAGATCCTCGAGAAGGACCCGTTCGCGAGCTTCGATGGCGCCGGCACGGGACAACTCGTCGACATCGCCGTCAAGAAGGGACGCGCCACCCGCGCCGACCTGAAGCTTGGCATTTGCGGTGAGCACGGCGGCGATCCGTCTTCGGTGCACTTCTTCCACAAGGTGGGCCTGGACTACGTCAGCTGCTCGCCGTACCGCGTGCCCGTGGCGCGCCTTGCAGCCGCGCAGGCGGCACTGAGCGTCAAGGTCGGCGATTGATTCGCTACTTCGTCCACAGGGCTGGTCGCACCGAATCGGTCGACCAGCTCGACCCCTCGTGGCTGTCTCCCGACAGTGGCGTGATGGTGTGGGCGGACGTCGCCGAGCCGACTGAGGCCGACGGCGTTGTGCTGCGTGAGGGATTCGGCCTCCACGATCTCACCGTGGAGGCCGCTTTCCAACGCGAGACGAATCCCAAGGTCGAAAGCTACGGCCGCTACCTCTACATCGTGCTGCACGGCATCAACTTCCAGGCCGACGAGTATCGCTTCGACACTCACGAAACCGACTTCTTCGTGGCGGCCAATTTCCTGGTGACCGTCCATGACGGCCAGCGCCGGAGCATTGCCCACGTTGGGGAGCTGTGCGGGCGTTCCGCCCATGTGCTGTCGGAGGGCCCGGTCGCGCTGCTGCACCGCATCATCGACACCATGGTCGACCACTACCGGCCGGAGGTCGACGAGCTGGAAGAGCGGCTCGACGACGTCGAGAAGCGCGTGATCGAAGATCACGACGAGTCGCTGACCGCCGACATCCTCACGGTCAAGCAGGACGTGACGTCCCTCCGCCGCATCGTGATCCCGCAGCGCGACGTGGCCGGCCGGCTGGCACGGCGTGAGTTCGACCTGATCGGGCAGGAGATGGCCTACCGGTTCAGGGATGTCTACGACCAGTTTGCCCGCATGGCTGACGATGCGATCTTCTTCCAGGATCGCGTGACCGGCATCTTTGACGCGCACCTGGCCACGGTGTCGAATCGGATGGCCAACGTCTCGAAGGTCCTGGCGGTGATCGCGGCCCTGTTCGGCCCGCTCACCGTGATCACCGGCGTGTTTGGCATGACCGTGCCGCTGCCGTCGCTGATCGGCAGTCCCGAGTATCAGTTCTGGGAGATCGTCGGCCTGATGACGCTGTCGAGCGCCATTCTCTTTGTCTGGTTCAAGAAATCGGGGTGGTGGTAGTGGGCCGCAATAGCCGGCTGCCGGACGACCTCCCCAACCAGATCGCCGCAGGCGAGGTGGTCGAACGACCGGCATCCGTCGTGAAGGAACTGGTCGAGAATGCCATCGACGCCAAGGCGACACGTATCGTCATCACCGCCGAATACGGCGGCAAGAAGCTGATTCGTGTCGAAGACGACGGCATCGGCATGGATCCGGATGACGCGCGTCTTTGCCTGGAGCGTCACGCGACCAGCAAGATCACACGCGCCGACGACCTCGGCGCCATCGTCACGCTCGGTTTTCGCGGGGAAGCGTTGCCGTCGATTGCCTCCGTGTCGCACTTCCGGCTGCGCACGCGGGCCCGCGGCGCACAGAGCGGCACGGAGATCCGGGTCAACGCCGGCATCATCGAGTCAGTGGTGGAAGTTGGCTGCCCGGAGGGCACCCTGCTCGAAGTGGCCGATGTGTTCTACAACCTCCCTGCGCGCCGCAAGTTCCTGAAGTCCGACGGAGCCGAGGCGGCGCAACTGTCGAAATTCGTGACGCAGCTCGCGCTGTGTTACCCCGAAGTCGGCTTTACGCTGACCAGTTCGGGCCGTAAGGTCATTGCCGTAGCGCCGGTCACCAACCTGTCCGACCGCCTGTATCAGATCTACGGCGACCGGCAGGACCTCGTGCCGGTTGAACGCGAGTTCGGTGGCATGCGTCTGCATGGGTTCATCGCGGCGCTGGCGGAGCAGGGCCCGGTGCGAGGACCGCAGCACGTGTTCGTGAATCGTCGCATCGTCAAGGACCGCACGATCGCGCACGCGATCATGGACGCATATAGCGTCGCGACCAACAAGGAACGCAGCCCCGAAGTGCATCTCTACCTCGAGGTGCCACCCGACCAGATCGATGTCAATGTGCATCCGACAAAGGCGGAAGTCCGCTTCAAGGAGCAGTCACAGGTCCATTCGCTGGTCCGCCATGCGCTCGGCGACGCTCTTGGGAAGGGACCGGCGCCCGAACTAACGCTCAGGACGAGCGATGTCCTGCCCGGGAGGCCGCTACAGCCCACGATTCCTGGCGCGCTGCACGGAGGCAGCTTCCCGAGCCGTTGGGCACCTCCCGGCCAGGGGTGGCGCCCGCCCGCTGACAATGTAGCGGCAGGCTTTAGACCCGCCGCGATCGATCCCACGGCGATTGCTTCCGCGGCAATTGATTCCACGGCCATTGATACCGCGGCGTCCGGCTTCAGCCGGACTGTTCCCGAAGGCCAACAGGCCGCCCAGCCCTCGGTGCGACCGATGATCGCCCTCGGCCAGTTCCGCGACACGTTCATCATCGCGATGGACGACGAAGGGCTGTGCATTATCGACCAGCACGTTGCCCACGAACGCGTGCTGTTCGAGCGGATCATGGAGAAGCTCACCTCGGAGTCGTTGGAGAGCCAGCGGTTGCTGATCCCGGTGGTGCTTGAGTTGCCTCCGGCCGAACGCGCGGCGCTGGTGGGGAAGGCCGAGGCGCTCGCGCGCTTTGGCTTCGAGGTCGAGGAGTTCGGCGGCGACAGCATCAAGGTCACGTCGATGCCTGCCTTGCTCGATCCGAATGCGTGTGATGCGGCCCTGCGCGCGCTGGCTGAAGATCTCGAGGGCCTCGACCGGGGATTGCGGATCGAAGACGCGCTGAAGCAGATCGCGGCGACCACGGCGTGCCATGCCGCCGTCAAGGCGCACTATCCCTTGACGCTCGAGAAGATGCACCACATCCTCGAGGAACTACGCGCGACGGCTTACTCCACCGTGTGTCCACACGGACGCCCCGTGATGCTGCGGATTACCCGTCGGGAAATCGAAAAGAATTTCGACCGGATCTGACGCGTCTCTATGCCGGCGTGAATTGCGGCGGTGTGGGCCGCGATCCGACCGCCCGCTCGTAGGCCGCCGCCAGCGCCAGCAGCGCGCCTTCCTGATACAACTGTCCAGAGAACATCACCCCCGTTGGCGAGCCGCTGGCCGCGAATCCGTTCGGAATCGCGATCGACGGATGGCCCGTCAGGCTCATGACCGGGTTGAGGCTGGTTGTGGAATCGAGGGTCAGCGACGTGAACATGACAGCGTCCACCGCGGCCAGCGCCCGGGCGGTCTCGCTCATGATCACGGTCCGCCGGCGATTGGCCTGCAGGTAGTCCGTCGCGGTGACCAGTGAGCAGGCGCGCAGGTATCGGCTGGTGCGCACCAGTCGCAGATCCTTGTGCCGGCCACTTCGCGTGAACGCGTCAAAGCCAGCCGCCCGTTCGACGTACTCGATGAAGTAGGACAGGTCACCTGGCGGGAGCGTGATGGGGTGCAGCGAGCACCCCAACTGCTTCAACGTCGCGAACACCCGCGCGTTGTTGGCGCGCGCGTCAGCGTTTGTGTCGGCGTCCATCATGGCGGGCACGTAGCCGATTCGCTTCGGGTAGTCGCGCCGCGCCGCATCCCAAGCGAGCGGGATGGAATCCGGCACGGCAAGATCGAGGCCGTCCGCTCCCATGATGACGCTGAGGACCACACCACAATCCTCTACCGTGCGGCAGAGCGGACCGATCTTGTCGAGCGTGGTGCCCGCCGCCATCACGCCTTGTCGGCTCACGCGCCCAAACGTTGGTCGCAGGCCGACGAGACCGCACCGGACGGCCGGGGACAAGATCGAGCCGCCCGTATCCGATCCAATGGAGAAGCCAACCAGGCCGGCCGCGGTGGCAGAGGCAGAACCCGCGGACGATCCGCTCGATCCCTCCTTCGGATTCCAGGGACTGTTGGTGCGGCCGTTGGCCCACTGATCGCCGAACGCCATTTCGCCCGTCGACAGTTTCGCCACCAGCACGGCGCCGCCGGCCTGCAGACGCGCCACCACCGTGGCGTCCTCGGCGAAGGTCTGCCCGGCGAGTGGCGGAGCGCCCCAGGTCGTTGGGGCGCCGGTGGCGGCAATGATGTCTTTGACGCCGTACGGCACCCCATGAAGCGGACCACGGATGCGGCCGGCCGCGAGGTCGGCATCAGCGGCGGCGGCTTCTTTGAGTGCGCGTTCCTCGGTCAGGTTGACGACGCAGTTCAGGACGTCATTGTGCTGCTTGAGGCGAGCCAGGTACATGCGCGTCAGCTCGAGCGACGTGGCCTGCTTTGTCCGCACCAGTTCGGCGAGGTGAGTGGCGGGCCAGAACGCGACCTGCTCCAGCTGGCCGGGACGACGTACCCGGGCCCGCACCGGCAGCCGTGTCGAGCCAGTCGGCATCGCGGTTGGGATTCCGGGAGGCCTTGGATCGAAGTGAAAGGGCAGCGCCGACGCATTCGTCAGCGTGTCCTTGTCGATCAGCTCAACGGCCCTCGCCAACGCCGACAGCGACTGGCTGACGTCTTCGCATTCGGCGTTCGACCAGTCGAGTCCGGCCAGCCTGGCCGCCTCTCGAATCGTCTCGACCGGGATCGCCTTTGTGCCGGGCCGAATCTGCGCCAGCAGGGCCGAGGGAAACACGGTGGACGACAGGCCCGCGGCGGCGCAGTAGCCGAGGAAAGCGCGACGACGGGCATCGGTGCTGCTTCGCATGAGTGGGAGCTTACTTCAGCGGCCTGAGTTAGGATCTACGACGTGACGGCCCGCCCGCTCGAATGAGACAACTTACGCGACACCTCTATTTCTGGGTCCTGCTGGCCATTGTCGTTGGCGGGAGCATTGGCTATTTCAGCCCGTCGACGGGCGTGGCCCTCAAGCCACTGGGCGATGGCTTCATCGCCATGGTGAAGATGCTGATCGCGCCGATCATCTTCTGCACGGTCGTGCTGGGCATCGCCGGCGCCGGCAACATGAAGAAGGTCGGCCGGGTCGGCGGAAAGGCCCTGCTGTACTTCGAGGTTGTGTCGACATTTGCGCTGATCATCGGCCTTGTCGTCGCGAACCTGCTCAAGCCTGGGGCCGGCTTCAACGCCGACCCGGCGACGCTCGATGCGAAAGCGGTGGCTGATTACGCCAAGGTCGCGCAGAGCCAGTCGACCGTGGATTTTGTCCTCCACATCATTCCGCGCACGTTCTTCGACGCCTTCACCGGTTCGGGCGACCTGCTGCAGGTGCTGTTTGTCGCGGTCTTGTTTGGCTACGCGATGACGCACCTGGGCAAGGAAGGGAATGTCGTTCACCAGGTCATCACGACCAGCTCGCACGTGTTCTTCCGGATGATGAATGTACTGATGAAGCTGGCGCCTCTGGGCGCCGGCGGCGCAATGGCGTTCACGATCGGCCGTTACGGCGTGGCGGCGCTCAAGCCGCTCGCATTGTTGATGGGCAGCTTCTATCTGACGTGTCTGCTGTTTGTGCTGGTTGTGCTTGGCGCCATCGCGCGGTTCACCGGCTTCAGCATCGTCAAGTTCATTGGCTACATCAAAGAGGAGCTGCTGACCGTCCTCGGCACCTCGTCGTCTGAGTCGGCCCTCGTCCCGTTGATGGAGAAGCTTGAACGGTTAGGGTGTTCAAAATCCGTGGTGGGACTTGTCGTTCCTTCCGGCTACTCCTTCAATCTCGATGGCACCAACATCTACCTGACCATGGCGTCGCTGTTCGTGGCCCAGGCGCTGAACATCGACCTGACGCTCAAGCAGGAGCTGACCATTCTTGGAGTCGCCATGCTGACGTCGAAGGGCGCGTCAGGGGTTACCGGCGCGGGTTTCATCACGCTCGCCGCGACGCTGGCCGTCGTGCCGTCGGTGCCGGTTGCGGGACTGGCACTGGTGCTGGGCGTCGACCGGTTCATGTCGGAGGCAAGATCGCTCACCAACTTCGTCGGCAATGGTGTCGCGGCCATCGTCGTATCGCGGTGGGAGAACGAACTCGACCTCACGACGCTCCAACGCGAACTCGACGGACCGGCCCGGTAAGAGCAGTCCGTGCGGAACATACTTCTCACGGTCGCGCTGGTTTCGGTCATCGCCGTGTCGCTCTTGTGGCTACGATCGCTCTCGGCGCCGCTTAGCGCCATCGGGCAGGGCGGCAACGGTCCGCCGACGGTGGTGCTGTTGCACGGCTATGGCTCCCGCGCCGAGGACTGGCTGCAGTTCAACGATCGCCTCGCGTTTCCTGCCAACACGCGTGTCGTCCTTCCGCAGGCGCCACTGCGAGGGCCATATACCGGCCAACGTGGCTGGTGGTGGTTGAACATCGACGGGCATGTGCCGGTAGGTCAGCGTTTTCCCGACTTTTCGGCGAAGGATCCTGGAGGCATCGCCGTTGCCGCGAAGCTGGTGCGGGATCGACTCGCGCTGGAGAAGGGCCCCATCGTGCTCGGCGGCTTCTCACAAGGCGCCATGACCAGTGCAGAAGTGGCGTTCAATACCGATCAGGATCTGGCTGGGCTCATCCTGCTGAGCGGGACGACGGTCCACGAAGCGGCATGGGCCGAGCACTTTGCGGGTCGCCGCCACCTGCCGATCTTCATCGCGCACGGGCGCCAGGATGACGTGCTCTCGTTTGAACAGATGGAGCGGTTTCAGGGCCGTCTCCAGGCCTTGGGCCTGAACGTCACCTGGATGCCGTTCGACGGCGGCCACGAGATTCCCGAGCCCGTGATTTTCGGAATGAACGCCTTTGTGAACCGGGTCATTGGTTTACAATCTGCGCCGGAGAAACCTTGATGTCGTTCACTGCGAAATGGCTCGGGCTTGCGGCGTTTGGCGCCGTCACTGTCGCACTGACGTTGTCTGCCGTCCAGGCGCAGGCACCTACCGCGCGAAAGGTCGACGACGCGACGCTGCTCAAGCCATCCGACGGCGAGTGGGTTGGCTATGGCCGCGACTACGCGGAAACGCACCATAGCCCGTTGACACAGATCGATCAGTCCAACGTGGCCACGCTGGCGCAGGCCTGGTCGGTGGAAGTCGGTTCGGAAGGGAAGCTCGAGACGACGCCGCTGGTCTTCAACGGCGTGCTCTACGGCACCTCGACGTGGAGCAAGGTCTATGCGGTGGACCTGCGCACCCACAAGGTGAAGTGGGCCTGGGATCCGGGCCTCGTTCGCGGCGGATTCGACGCCATGGGCCCGCGCCCGTGCTGCGGTCCGGTGAATCGCGGCGTTGCGCTCTACGACGGCAAGGTGTATGTCGGACTGCTGGATGGGCGCCTCGTGGCGCTGAACGCCGACACCGGAGCCGTGGTGTGGTCGGTGCAGACGACCCCACCCAATTCCGACTACACGATCACCGGCGCGCCGCGCGTCATCAAGGGCAACGTCGTGATCGGCCAAGGCGGCGCCGAGTACGGCGTGCGCGGATTCCTCGGCGCCTACAACGCGCAGACCGGCAAGGAAGCGTGGCGGTTCTACGTGATTCCGGGCGACCCGTCGAAGCCGTTTGAAGATCCGGCCCTGGCCGTCGCCGCCAAGACCTGGAACGGTCAGTGGTGGAAGTACGGGGGCGGCGGCACGCCGTGGGACGGCATCGCCTACGATCCAGAGCTGAACTTCGTCTACGTTGGCACGGGCAACGGCTCGCCGTGGAACGCGAACCACCGAAGTCCAGGCGGTGGCGACAACCTCTACCTGTCGTCGATCGTGGCGCTCAATGCCGACACGGGCAAGTACGTGTGGCACTACCAGACGACGCCTGGAGACCACTGGGACTACAACGCCGCGCAGCCCATGATCCTCGCGGATCTCACCATCGCGAATCAACCGCGCAAGGTGATCATGCAGGCGCCGAAGAATGGCTTCTTCTACGTGCTCGATCGCGTGACCGGCAAGATGATCTCCGGAGAACCGTTCGCCTACACGTCGTGGGCGCGATCGATCGACAAGGTCACCGGGCGTCCCGTCGAGACCGAAGAGGCGCGCTATCGCAATACGCCGGTGCGCCTGTCGCCCTCACCGGTCGGCGCGCATCACTGGCCGCCGATGGCCTTCAACCCGACCACCAAGCTGGTGTACTACGCCGGGCAGGAAACCAGTTCGGTGTTTGCGGGCGAAGAGAAGTTCGACTTCAAGGAAGGGCAGTGGAACCTCGGCATTCGCCGCGGCCCTGGCGCCATTCCCACGCCACCGCCGGCTGATCCCAAGGCGCCGCCACCTGGCGGATTCTTCGTCGCGTGGGATCCGGTGATGAACAAGGCGGCGTGGCGGATTCCGTTCCAGCCGGCCGGCGGGGCGCTGTCGACCGGCGGACAGTTGATCTTCGTCGGCAACGGCGGCGGCAAGTTCATGGCGCTGGATCCGCTGACCGGCAAGACCCTGTGGGAATCGCAACTGCTGCCCGGCGGCACCGGAACGCCGATCAGCTATGAACTCGACGGCAAACAGTATGTCGCCGTCATGGGCGGGATCAGCAACGGCCGGATCTACGCCTTCGCGCTGCCGTAAGGAACAGTCCGCCTGAAGGCGGACGCTACCGGATCAGGGCGGGTCGATTGACCCGCCCTTTTTCTTTTTCCAGAAGGCGAGGCGCTTGACGATCTCACGCTCGAAGCCGTACTCAGTCGGCTTGTAGAATTCCCGCCCCTTCAAGTTGTCCGGCAGGCACTCCATGTTCGCCACGGCGTCCGGCTCGTCGTGCGAGTACTTATAGCCCTTGCCGTAGTCGAGTTGCTTCATCAACTTCGTGGGCGCGTTGCGGATGTGGAGCGGCACCGGCGCCGCGAAGTCGTTCTTGGCGGCGTCCGCGGCGGCGTTATACGCCATGTAGACAGCGTTGCTCTTGGGCGCGGTCGCCAGGTACAGGACACACTGCGCCAGGGCCGTGTTGCCTTCCGGCATGCCGATGAAGTGCACCGCGTCCTTGGCGGCAATGCTGATGGTCAGGGCCTGGGGATCTGCGTTGCCAATGTCCTCCGAGGCAAACCTGATCAAGCGCCGCGCCACGTACTTCGGATCCTCGCCAGCCTCCAGCATGCGCGCCAGCCAGTAGATCGACGCGTCGGCGTCGCTGTTACGCAGCGACTTATGAAGCGCCGACATCAGGTTGTAGTGCTCTTCGCCGCTCTTGTCGTAGAGCAGGGCTTTGTTGGTGAGCACCTTCTCGAGCAGCTCACGATCGATCTTCGGCCGTCCTGCAGGCTGTTTCGCGGATGACACGGTGAGTTGGAGCAGGTTGAGCGCCGATCGCGCATCGCCGTTGGCAAAGCGCGCGATGGCCTGCAACGAGTCCTCGTCGGCTTCCGGCGCAATCTTCCCGAGGCCGCGCTCGGTGTCGACCAGGGCCGCGCGAAGAATGGACACCAGCGCCTGCTCGTCGAGCGCTTTCAAGACGAACACCTTGGAGCGCGACAGCAACGCGGCGTTGACCTCGAAGGACGGATTCTCGGTCGTGGCGCCGATCAAGACGATGTCGCCGCTTTCGACGCGCGGGAGGAATGCGTCCTGTTGCGCCTTGTTGAAGCGATGAATTTCGTCGACGAACACGATCGTGCGCTTGCCGGTCATGCGACGGCGCTGTTCGGCTGCCGCCATGACCTCCTTCACTTCCTTGATGCCGGACAGTACCGCGCTGAACGCGACGTAATCCGCCTTGGTCAGATCCGCGATCAACCGCGCCATGGTCGTCTTGCCGGTGCCAGGAGGGCCCCACAGGATGATCGACTGCAGGAGATCGCGATCGATCATTTCGCGGAGCGGACGGCC
>JAYQOO010000077.1:0-19146 GCA_038144855.1 Acidimicrobiia bacterium
AGGAAGAAGAGCGACAATACCGACACTGCGTAGCCACAGACGGGATTCTGAATAGCGGATGGTAAAGCCCGATGCTGGTTACCGCCAGAGTAGTAATACTTACTCACAAAGGCGCAGTGATGACCACGCTGTAAATCGAAGACCGCTTCTGGCAGCTCTGAGACCGCTCGGTTACGGGCGCGGATGCTCCGCTACAACGTTCGACCAGCAGCGTGTCTCATCGATGCGATCGTGAGTAGAAATACCCTATAGTTCCCGCGTCATTGTCATCTAGGATGACGTGCAAAGCGCGTCGCCAGTGTTTCTCTTGTCGTGGTGCATCTCGTGACTGAAGTGCGCCAGACGCCTACAGGCTTTCCGGATACCGAGATCGTCAATAACGCACAGGATCGTTGGCATGTTGTCGCGGACGCAAATGATTCTCTTTGGTCAATCTGGTCTATCCGTCGGTCTATGAAAGACGGCGCAGCGTCTTCGGACGTGGAGGACGAGCGGACGTGGCAGCGCCTGCACTACCGCGCCGCCGCCGAGGGGCTGCCCGTCTCCACCCTGATCCGCGAGGATCTGGCCGCCCGAAGACCAAGAATGTCGGTGGTCGCTCCAAAGCAAAAAAGTAATGCGGTAGCGAGTGAGATATGCGAATACAGGAGTTATTCTCGCGGGTGTGGTGTTGGCCCATCCTGTTAGGTCAGCAGCTGGTTGGCTCAGGCGGCAGTGCGCGAGCCAATGTTCAGTCTGAGGTGTTAGGTCTACGGCAGGAGATGCACATCATGGAAGTTAAAGGCGGAAAGATGCTGGTGAAGAATTTCAGGGCCAAGTTCCGAGAGGAGTTTGGCGTTGATATCAAGGTTCATCAGGGGCTGAGTTTTGGCCAGTTTGCGGATGATGAGGCAACGATCGCATCGATTTGTAGTGACAAGATCACCAATCCCTCGTGGGCGATCACGCTGCACGGGAATATGACAGTGGGGAGCGCAGAGACTGCCATCAAGGATGCGATGGGGTTCCGCGTACAGATCCTGGCAAAAGACGGCACCAACGCCGACAACGCCGCGCGGCTAGGGTCTCTAAAGTAGTCATGCGGCAAGACTCCGCGACGTGAGTCTCGTGGACGGCAGAGGCATCTCTGTGATGGAGAACTGACGTTGGATGCACCGAAAATCAAAGGTGTCGTAGATATTGTGGTGCTGATGGACGTGACCGGATCGATGCAGCCGTGCATCGATGCGGTGAAACGCAGCGTGTCGACATTTATCAACTCGATGGTCGTCGCGGATGCCAACAACAGCGCGACAATCCAAGACTGGCGGCTGAAGGTCGTCGGCTATCGCGACCATGATCGGGATGGGGATGCGTGGTTCGCTGATAACCCGTTTGTAAGGGACGTCGCGGCGGTGGAGTCGCAGTTGGCGGCGCCAGCCATGCAGGCAATTGGCGGCGGCGACGAACCAGAATCGTTGCTTGACGCTCTCTTCAAGGTGTTGACCATGCCGGAGGCTGGTGTCCAGGATGGCGACGACCCGGCGCGGTGGAGGCCACTCGGGACCGCGCGCCGCGCCATCATCTTTTTTACAGATGCGACGTTCAAGCCCGTTATGTCTCTGCCCGAGGCAAAGGGTGGCCAAGTGGGCGACGTGCTGAGTCGCATTGCCAGCACGTCCGTCATCCTGTGCGGATTTCACCCCGAGTGGCCGGGTTACAGCGAACTTGGCCTGGCCGACAGGGCCGACCTGCAGCCGATCGTGACCCTGGCCGAGAGCCCCGCGCTGACAGGCTTGGGCAAGCCCGGCCGCGAAGGTACCGAGGCGCAGAAAGTGGCCGCCGAGGCGATGAAGCGCAAGGCGGGCGACCCGGCTGCATTTACCAAGCTCTTGGAACAGCTCGGCAAGACCCTGTCAAAGCAGGCGCAGGTCGAGCGGTTGGACTGAGGCGTAGATGGGCCGCGAGCACTCCAGCGGGCAGCAGTTCATGCCCGGTGACCGAATCAAGGGTTACGAGATCGTGAAGACGTTTAATCCAGGCGCCTTCACGTTTCCCGGCATTGCCCGCGCCCCCAATGGGCAGAAGGTGTTCATCAAGAAGTACCGCCGCCCCGGTGGCATGTCGCCGTGGTTGCAGGCCTTCATGGACCATCAGGCCGAGCTGAAGCGTCGTGTTCAGGGCGATCCGGCGGCCAAGGCTATGTGCTACGAGTTCGTGGACTTTTTCGAGCTCTCAATGGACGGTACCAGCGTCCGGTTGCGCGCCTACTACCAGGTGTTCGAGTGCATCGAGGGGGGCGGGGACCTCAGGGCATTTCTGTCGCCGGCGAAGAGCCCAGCTGGTTCGCTCGGCTGGCCGCAGAGGGTGATGTTCGCCAAGATGCTTCTGTCCGCCATCAATGCGATCCACCGCGTTGGCATCGTTCATTCCGACCTCAAGCCCGAAAATTTGTACCTGCTCCCCGACGCGGCGCTGGCCTCGAAGTTCAAGCTGCGGATCATCGACATGG
Organism: Acidimicrobiia bacterium; assembly: GCA_038144855.1. Taxonomy (GTDB): domain Bacteria; phylum Acidobacteriota; class Vicinamibacteria; order Vicinamibacterales; family UBA2999; genus 12-FULL-67-14b. The sequence continues at coordinate 2,492 of JAYQOO010000077.1, forward strand.
ATGCCTCACTGCTCGAAGGGCGCCGCGCGCCATGGGAGGGCACGGGAGAAGGATACGTGGGCACACCCGGCTACATGTCTCCGGAGCACGTGTCGGGAGCGGTGCCGCAGAAGCATTCCGACGTATTCACGGCGGCCCTGATTTTGTCCGAGTTGCTGTGCGGCCGGCATCCGGCGGCTGGCTATCTGGGTAATGAAGCGCAGTACGCCGAAGCGGTCAAGTCCGGCCGCCTCACGCCCATCGAAGTCACGCAGCCGATAGAACGGGTCGGCGACCTGCGCTTTCTGACCGCCGTGCTGACTGGCTGCCTCCGGCCGGTGGCCAGCCGACGGCCGACGATCGAGGAAGTGCTTCGAGCGTTAAACGGTGCACTCGCTTCATGGGATGGCCAGACGCCTCGATCGGTATCGTCATCACTCCCGGCCCCGTCGGTGCCACCGCCCGTGCCGCCGCCGACATCGCCTCCCGAGCCCGCGCCTCCAGGGCCGTCGTCAAGCGGCTCAGACGTCGAGATGACCCGGGAGTTCTTCCGCATTTTGGCGGCCAATCGGCACGGCGAGATGCGACGCGCCGAGATCTGCGACGCCGTCGTTGCGAAGGGGTTGCCGAAGCCGTATTGGTTCTTCCGGCCCGCATTCCGCGTCCGCCATGGCGTGTATCGCATTCCGACCATTGACGAATGCATGAAGAAGGGCATGGGCTACGGGTGCGATGTGGACGGACCCGAGCCGGTGGAAGATGGCGCCGTGCAGCTGGTTGCGAAGGGCAGGCAGATGACGGTGCGCCTGCCTGGCACGTTCGGTCAGAGGCAGTTCAAGGACTGGGGCGATGAGTTCACGAGGTTTATGAGTCCCGAACAGTTTCAGCTGCTGCGCGCTGCCGATGAAAGGTGGTTGCTGGCGCCGTGCGCGTCGGCCTCCAACACCACCTACGCTGACGACCAGCCCCTGACGGGCACGGTGCCCATTCGCGACGGCATGACGGTCAGCCTGGGCCGCGCAGGCAAATGCCGCCTGACCCTGCGTGTTGAGGAATAGGACGAACCATGCCATGGCAATGCCCGCAGTGCGGCGTCGAGGGGCTTGACGATTCACTCGGTTCGCACGCGATCGAGGCGGGTGGCTGCGGCTACGTCAAGTTTCCGTCCGGGCTCACTCTAAGCAGTGAGGCGACAGGGAAGTCGCTCACCGTGCGCCTCGCTACGACAGTCGGGCAGCTGGCACTGCGCGGGCTGGTGCCAGATGAGGCGAGGTTCGTCTCGGTGGAGCAGTTTCGCGTGGCGCCGGTCCCGGAGCTCGGCGGCTGGCAGCTTGCCGCTGTCTCGTCGGCGACGAACCCCACCTACCTCAACGACGTTCCGGTGACGGCCGAGGGCGCCCTGCTGAAGCCTGGCGACTGTGTCTCAGTGAAGCACAAGATGCGGTTGCTCGTCAGGCTGCTGGATTGAGGCACGCAACGGGCATGGTTGCCGTGGAATGGAAAGCCACTATCGAGCGGGCGGAGATCCACGTCCGCAAAGGGACGCTTCCGCTGATCGGATGGCGCGCTGAAGGTCCGCGGATTCTGCGGTTGTCGGCCGACGAGGCGCAGGGGCAGTGGTACTTCATTGGAGACCTGCACGGCGACTACTGGGCGTGGAAGACGCTGTTTGCGCGCGTCTGCAGCGACCCCGACTTCCGACTGTGCTTTCTAGGGGATGTCGTTGACCGCGGTCCTCATCACGTGGAGTGCCTTGCGGCACTGCTGCAGGCCGCCATGGACTACCCGGACCGGATCCTGTGGCTCCTGGGAAACCACGACGCCGCCCACCGTCGAAACGAAGATTGCTCCGAAGGCGCGCCCCGCTACGTCAGTCGTGTCGAACCAGCGGAGTTTGTCGACTGGCTCAATGCGCGAACGGACGACCAGGACTGGAGCGACCGCATTCTGGACCTGCTGAATGCCATTTGCCATCGGCTCCCGCGTGCGGCGCTGTTCCCTGATGGGTTGCTTGCCACACACGGCGGCGTGCCGCTTGCGGACCAATGGGCGAACATCACGGCGCTGGAACATTTCGAAGACGCCCGAGTGCTTGAGGATTTCACGTGGACGCGCGCGGCCGATGCCCCAGGGCGGCGCGGCTGGCAGTATGCGCCCGAGCGCCGGACGCGCTCGTCTGACTTTGAGTTCGGCTGGCGCGATCTGCAGGAGTTCGCCACCGTGTTCAGTGAGTTGTTCCCTGTCAGGCGCGTGGTGCGCGGACACGACCATGTCACTGGTGGATGGGCGCGTCCCGACGCCTACCAGCAGGCAGTGCCGCTATTGACGCTCAACGGCTTCGGCTTCGACCATCTGACGAATTCGATGGAGCGATATCGCGAGTATCTGGTGCTCGGGGTGTACAAGAAGGACCAGCTACCCCGTGTCGAAGAAGTCTCAGCGCCGCAGCCTGTTGGTGCCGTGTGCGGGGGCTGCGAGCCGTCGCGCCCGCCGGCGGCGCACATGGGCAGGACTTGGCCGTGGCCGACTACTTCCGTTGACGCACTGGAGGAGGGGCGCGGTTGTCTATGGACACACGGTCGACTGGAGGAGATGGCAGATGAGCGCGAAGACTGTAGAAGTGGTGTTTGTTATCGACGCCAGCGGAAGCATGCGCCCGTGCTTTGATGGTCTGACGCGGAACCTCGAGTCGCTGCTGAAGCCCCTGCAGGGTTTCAGTTTCGATGTGCGCCTCGGGTTGGTGGCGCTGAACGTTGGTCGCGGGTCTGCGGGTGGTCTGGTGATCAGCACGTACACGATGGCGGGAGACGAAGCGCCTATCTACGGCCGGCAGCACGGGGACCTCTTCACCTCGTCGCCCGACACGTTTCTCCGCCGCCTGCGGGAGGTCACACTCCAGGGTGACGAGCATGCCTTGATGGCGCTCGACATGGCGCTGGACCATCCGTTCGGACCGGTGACCACGACGCGGCGTGTAGTGGCGTTGTTCTCGGATGAACGAATCGAGGATGGGGCGGTCCGTGAGGAGGATGTGAAGAAGCTGCCCGCGCTGCTGCAGAAGGTGGCGGCTCGCCGCATTCTGCTGTTCGGAGCACTGCCGGGCAGTCCGCTGCTGGACGAACTGGCGAGTGCCGACCGCAGTCAGTTCGAGACGGTCAGTGGAGGCGATGGATTGGCCGCCGTCGACTTCTCGAAGCTGCTGGGCCAGATGGCCAAGAGCATCAGCGTGGCGTCGTTGCAGGGCAACGAGGGTGACTTTGCGCGTGCGCTCTGGGGGCAGGACCGTTGGGCCGCTACAACAACCGACTACTCCCACGACAACATGCGGTAGGAACGTCAGACATCATGTGAGGATAACCGATGCACATCACCAAAACGCACCAGCCGCTCATCGTCAATTTTCTGCAACCGTATCCCTATGATCAGGCGTGCGACGAGGCGACCGACGGCGCCCATTACGACCAGGCGCGCCAGCTCAACGTTGATGCAGACGGGCAGCCGCTCTACTGCAATCGACTGAGGTTGCCTCCGACCCTCGTGACCACGCCGGGCCGCGTGCTGCCGTCGGGCTACACGCGGAGCGGCAAGTGGAAACCCGCGAAAAGCATGCCTACGAAGATGGACCGCCGCGCCGGTAAATAAGCCGTGTCCTACGAGTCATGAGCGTTCTCGTTCTTGCTCTCCAGAGCGACCTGCATGCGGATGTGGTTGTCGCGGCGGTGGTCGGCGTCGGCGTTCGCGTGGTTCGCATGGATCCGACGGAGGCGTCGGATGCACCCACCGAGATTCGCATGGGCAGTGCTGCGAGCGGTGGTCAGCTTCGATTTCGCGGCGATCCGCCGCTCGACCTGGGGGACGTGAGCGGGGTCCTCTGCCGATTCGCGGTCGACTCGCTCGTGCCCACTGCCACGGCCGCGCCGCTGGAGCGGTTCGCGCAAGCCGAGCATCTGGCCGCATTTACGGCAGCGCTCCGTGCCATCCCGCGCGACCGATGGATCAACGATCCGTGGCACGAAGCCCACGCCGATTGCCGAATCCACCAGGCGCGCCTCGCTGAAGCGGTGGGGCTCAGGGTTCCGCCTTTCGTGGTGTCGACAGACTACGACGAATTATGTGCCTTCGCGGCACATCATGGGGACTGCGTCATCAAGCCGCTGTCAGACAGTCCGCTTGCACGAGTGAATGGCCGGTTCGTGGCGCCGGAGCACCTGCACACGGCGAATTTTGTGGCGCCGTATGCTGCGGCATTCGTTCCGCTCGTGGCGGAGTCCCGAGGTTCCGTCGACGGCACCCCTTCACTCCTTCAGGCGCGAGTAAACAAAGCGGCCGACGTCCGTGCCACGGTTGTTGATGGCGATGTGTACGCCGGCATCATGTACAGAGTGGCGGGAGACCCGGTCGACATCAGGCAGAAACCTGAGCCCGGCGTGCAGTCTTTGCAGCTGCCTGCCGCGGTAGTCGACAAGCTGATCGCCCTCGTTCGCCGCCTAGAGGTGCGATTCGCGAGCTGTGACCTAGTGGTGGATGCTTCGGGGGAATATCACTTTCTTGAGGCAAATGTGGCAGGCAACTGGCTGTGGGCAGAACCGCTGGATCAAATGCCGGTGGCTGACCGCCTCGCGGCGGCGCTGGTGCGCCGGACGCCGCCGGTCACCCCGGGTTCCAGGTAGACGCCTCGACCATAACGGCACGCGATGCCTGGTACGCCTTTGCGCTTTCCCACCGTCGCTCTGCTGAAGAGTGGCTTTCTGAAGAGTCACTGCATGGAGGCCGAGGAGTGGACGTGTGCGGAATGCGGCAGTCCACGCACGAAAGACGGGCTCGCCTGCGGCACCTGCTTCAGTGCGACTACACCCATAAGTGTGTGCTCGACCTGCCGCGAGCGGCTCACTACCTTCGCGGTAGCGAGGCCGAGGGCCTGCCTGTCGCAGCAGGCATACGAAGGGGACCTGAATCGAGCGCCGATCTTCAGCCGACCGGAGCAGGTGCTCTGGGGCCTGAAAGTCACCGAAGACGCGGCGCTGGAGGTCATCGACGAGGCCGACCTGGAGCGGCGCCTGGCGGCCGGGACCCTCAGTAGCGCAGTCCTGGTGAGCCGCGACTTCGGCAACTCCTGGAAACTAGCCCGTAAAACGCCTGCGTTTGCGGACGCGATCCGCCGCGCACCCGCCACCGGCGGCTTCGTGCGAGACCAGGTGTGGGCGGCGATTGAGCGCGTGCCACAGCCTCCGGAACCGCGCGTGCCCGATATTGGTGCCATCGTCGTGACGCCCCTGCCACTACCATCTGGCGTGGACCGCAACGCCGAATACCAGCGTCGTGCAGTGGTCTGTAGCACAGCCCAGCACGCATATGACGTGGCGCTCGGCCACATGCATCAGCTCACACGAGAGTCCAGGTTCAGCGCGAAGCGCAAAGAACTAAAAGGACTCCAAGACGACTATGAGCAACTGCCCGCTCGGGAGAAAGCTGAAATTGCCAGCGCCATAGACCTGGAAAGACAGGGGCAGATAGCCAGCTTTCTGGCGACCTGTCGCATTGAGACGGCGAATATTCCCGGCGTGGGCGTCCAGAAGAAGACGGCCCTGCGCGCCTACGGCATCGCTACAGCCGCGGAGATAACGCGAGATCGGGTCGATCGGGTGAGGGGCTTTGGCCCTGAATTGACCGCCGCCGTAATGGCATGGCGTCGGAGTTGCGAAGACCGGTTTGTCTTCAGCTCCAAGCTGACCGAAGCTGATCGGGAAGCAGTGCGACACAGATATGCCAGCCGCAGACGGGAGCTGGAGGCGGCGCTCATCGCCGGCCTTGGAGAATTGCAAGGTGTAGCGGAGACGCAGCAGCGGCTCAGTTCGTCGCTCATGACCGCCGCCCTGGCACTGGCGCAGGCTCAGGCTGATCTGGATGCCGTGAGCCCGAGACTTGCTCGGGTCTTGGCTACCTTCGGACGGCTAATCGGCTCGTGGCTGGTGGTGTTCGTGGTTGTGTACGCGCTGGTAAGACTGTCCTGGGGCATTGCACAAGAGTGGCAGGGCCACGCACCAGCTGGATCCTCCGGCGTGCCTGCGACAAATGTCCCAACGCCCGCCGTGCCACTCCCGTCGGTGACGACACCCGGCGCGCCTTCGGCGACCGACGCGCTGGTGGAAATACCCAGTGTCGATACGACTGACGCTTCAGGCTCGGCTCCTCAAGACAACCCTGAATCGCAGGCCGACGAAGTAACCCTTAGAACCGAGGCTCCCAGTTTCGACTGCGCCAACGCGAAGACTGAAGTTGAGTTCACCATCTGCGCGTCCGCGCGGCTGTCCGCCATGGATGTGGAGCTTGCATCGCTGTACTTCGCGATCATCGACAGCGCGGCGCCGGCATTCGCGGCGATTCGGCAGCAGACGGCTCAAGCGCAAAAGGAGTGGCTCGTGTCTCGTAACGCGTGCGGTCAGCTGGCGCCCCTTCCCAACCCAACTCTGGATGTGTTGAATGCGGATCCGATGATTAGCTGTCTTGAGGAGCGATACACCGATCGCCTTGGAGAGCTGCGCGCAACCCTGGACTACCTCAACGTGTCCCCGTTCGTGATCAATCCGATGCCTGAGCTGGGGCTCGCACCTCCTGCACCGGTCCGCGTCGGCGGCAACATCAAGCCGCCACAGAAGACGCACGACGTGCGCCCGGTGTATCCGCCGATCGCCCAGTTGGCTCGCCAGCAGGGCATCGTCATCATCGAGGCAACCATTGGCCCGGACGGTATGGTGAAGGACGCGACAGTGCTCCGTTCGATCCCGCTACTCGATCAGGCCGCGATCGATGCGGTCCGTCAGTGGCAGTTCACCCCGACCGTGCTGGAAGGGGTCCCGGTGCCAGTGGTCATGACGATCACCGTGCAGTTCACGTTGCAATGAGTGGGCTTGAAATCAAGCATCAGGGTGGGCCGATACGGACCCGACGTTCCCCGCCTATGTCGTGCACTGGACGGACTACAGCGCGGGACGGGCCGTCGCTATCGGTTGCTGTTGCACCTGAGCGACATGGAATTAAAGAAGCCGGTAGTGTAGCCCCACCGCCAGACCTCCTGCGGCGTCAGGTCCCGAGCGATGAGGATTGATAGACCGTGCAGAACTCGGCTGTAAGGCGTTCGTCGTAAACTGTTGAGAGACCATGGCAAATAGTATCGGCTATCCGGATTCGGCGATTTTGCTGGCTGAGCACGACCAGCTGGGGATGAGTCCCTACGCGGATTCGCTCGCGTGGTTCATAGCCACGTGCGACATGCCAATGACGGTTGCCGTGCAAGGGGGCTGGGGCTGCGGCAAGACCAGCCTGCTCAATCTCGTTCAGGCCAAATTGTCCGATCAGCCTGTCGAGACGATCTGGTTCAACACGTGGCAGTTTGCCCAGCTCAACCTTGAGAGTGAGCTGACATGGTCGATGCTCGGACTGCTGTTGCGCAAGCTTGACGGGGACCGCTCTACGACCGATCTGCTCGACAAACTTCGTGGGGCTGCCGTTAATGCAGCTAAACTCGCGGGCGGAATGGCCGCAAACGTCGCCCTGAATCAACTTGGGCTGAGCCTCGGCGGTCGCGGCAACCCGGTCCAGCCGGAGACCAGTACGTGGAGCGTTGCCGTTGACGAACTGACGCAGCTGCGCGACCGGTTGCGGGCAGCAGTCGACGGCCGGCTCGCCAAGACCTCCAAGCAGCGCGTAATCGTGTTTGTCGACGACCTCGATCGCCTGCCGCCGAGACGCGCCGTCGAGCTGTTGGAGGTCGTGAAGGTGTTCCTTGATCTTCCACGCTGTGTCTTCGTCTTGGCGGTCGACTACGGCATTGTGACGTCGGGGGTGCGCGACAAGTATCCAGGCACCGATGACATGACTGGACGGCGCTTCTTTGACAAGCTGATTCAGGTGCCGTTTGTCGTGCCGGAAGGTCAGTTTCAGCACGACAAATATCTCAGTGGTCTGCTTCGCGATTTCGAATCGACAGTCCCTGGAATCGGGCAGGACGCTGCGCTTTATGCGGACTTCGTCGGCAGCTCGATTGGATTCAATCCACGAGCTGTGAAGCGCGTGTTCAACGCGTTCATCCTGTTGACCAAGGTCCGGCAGGCCCGATGGGAGTCGCGCCGTCTTGCGGATGACGAGCGCCGGATCGAGGCCTCGCTGCTCTTCGGCGCACTCTGCGCCTCTAATCAGTTTGAAAAGCTCTATCAGTATCTTATCAGCCACCCCGACGCCATCCAGTCCGGGTGGTTTACGGAGGTCGGCAGCGGAGAAGGAGCGGCGGACGTGCTCGAACGATGCGGGCTCGGAGATCCCGCGGAGTCGAATCGCGCGCAGGGGCTTCTGCGCGCCCTGTGGGAGGCGACGACCAGAGGGGGCGACCCCGAGGCTGGCCAAGAGCAGGACGACGAGCGCCTTGAACGCCTGCGAGAAACCCTACGCATGGCGTCCATTGCCTCGGCCTCCGTGACACAGAGCAGTAACGCCGTTGAGGACGACTCCGGCGAGATTGATGACGAGAAGACAGAGACGTTCTGCCGCATTCTGGAGCAAAGCGGCAAGAAGGAGTTCGCCGGTCGATTGGAGGTCTGCGAGCTGGTCATGAAGCATGGCCTGCCCCGGCCCGACTGGTTCGTGAGGTCGGATGTCTTCCGTCCGCGCCGCGGGGTCTACAGAGCGCCCTCGTTCCAGGAGTGCCAGGACAAGGCGATGGGTTATCGGGCCCGGCGGCCGCGCACTGGCCCGAGCGAAGTCGAGTCGGGGCGCCTCCGGCGGGCGCATCAGCAGCTGCTCGCGCTGGCCAAGGAAAAAGGCGGCTACCTTGCCAAGGATGACCCCGAGCTGCGTCAGCTGCTGGGCGATCAGTTCTATCGCCTTGGTACCCAGCTCAGTCCCATCCGGCGCGTGTTCCAGCTCCACGGCTCAGCAGGTGGGGCGTCGGATATCGTCACCAAGTACGACCCGCAAGGCGGTCGGGCGATTGGTTATGAATTTTCGGCCTTCACGCCAGCCGCCGTGGCTCGTGATGTCGGCGAAGAGCATTGAGCCTTCCAAGCACAAGCTCAGTTGTGTCGCCGCCATGGGCACTCAAGGGTGTAGAGCGCGTGATCGTGGACTACTCAGGAACGCCGACCGTTCGCTATTGGCGATAAAAGGCTGGGAGTGAGTGGTTGCAGGTGGAATCGATTCAGGGAGCAACGTCTTGACTGTGGTGACTTGCCGACACGATTACGGTCGTTCGACGCCTGTTGACGTCACGTCCGCCTTCGAGACTGACGGATACACCAGGCATCCAGATGCGCGCGACGAATGGATCGGCCGGCTCAACAAGGCGGCGCTATTCACCTGCGACGAATGCGGACAGCATTGGCTTATTGCGAGTGTGTCCGGAGTTAAGGCAGGCGATGCCGTAGCGGTATCGGAAGACATCGTCGTGCCCGTTCGTCTGACCGCTGCCGAGCAGCTCCGAGACGCGGCCAGCAGCGAAGCAGCGTTGCGTCTTTCGATCTTTGACTTCTTCTAGCAGGCGGCACGCTCCCGAAGGAAACAAGCATGGCGAAGAAGATGAAGGCCCACTTCTCCACGGAGGCACTCTCCCCTGACATGGCCGCGCTGACTGAGGACGGGACGACGGTCATCGCCGCGGGCATGGCAGCGCAGGGCTATTTCACGCCGGAGGGGCGCTGGGTGCCGCGCAGCGAGTTGGTGGGGCTGAGCCCAGAGGGCCTGACATACGACTACCTGCACGCGATGGCGGTCGACCTCGAAAAGGCAGGCGCGGTGATGCTGCTCGGCACAGGCGAGAAGGGGACCGGCGCGCTCATTTTTCAGGCAAACGGGCGGGCCGGGTTGAACTCCTCGATGCGGCGTCGAACTGGTCCGAAGCAAAGCGTGTTCCCGACGACGCGATCGAGTGGGATATCGCCTGGATCATCGAAGCCTGGAGCGCTGATGACTAAGAGCGGTGTCCTGAACAGGGCCAAATGAGCCCCGCGGTGTACGAACATATGATGACTCACGCAGCGTAACTAAACCGTCCACTGAAACGGATCAAGCACAGGAGGAGCGTATGGCGAAGGCCTATTACGAGTTCAAGGACAAAACGTCGAGCAAGTTCTGGGAGATTGACACGAAGGGCAAGGCCGTCACGGTTCGGTTCGGCAAGATCGGGACTGACGGGCAGACCACGGTCAAGAAGTTCGAGACACCCCAAGAGGCGACCGCGCATGCGACCAAGGTGACGGCGGAGAAGGTGAAGAAGGGCTACACGAAGAAAGCCGCGGCCAAGGCGGCGGGCGCGCGTGCGAAGACTGCGAAGACTGCGAAGACTGCGAAGACTGCGAAGACTGCGAAGACTGCGAAGACTGCGAAGACTGCGAAGACTGCGAAGACTGCGAAGACTGCGAAGACTGCGAAGACTGCCAGGACGTACTGGACCGTTAGTACCTACAACAACAAGTCCATTGCAGAACAAGAATACTTTGTCAAAGGTAGAAAAAAAATCATCCATGTAACAGGTTGGCGTAGCGGTTCATGGACTGTGTGTACTAACGATGGAAATCCGCCAGAGTTCCAGTTTGCTGCTGTTCCGGGCGGTAGTGATGCGAAAGACAGCATTGACATGAACAATTGCTGTTACAAAAACATCACAGAAGTGGAGCTGAAAGAAACGTGGGATGGATGTTGGGATGATGTGCAATGGCCTGCGAACATAGACGAAGATGAGCAGGCACGGATTGAAGAAGCCATTGAAGAGGAAGGCTATTACGACGCACTGACGAACAGAGGGTGGTCTGCTAGTTATTCAGAAATGTGGATATGGGGTCCCATCGTGATTGAGGGAGATGGCGGTGTTCGTAAAATTATCCAAGCAGACGAAAGCGGTAGCGCAATAGACTTCAATGCCGGCGGCGCGGATGTGGTGATCTAGCTGCCGGATCTCCCGTACGACGGTGAGTAACAGCACTGATTGTGCGCAACTGATGCGGCATGCGTCAGGATCGCAGTCGGGTGTGATGGCGAAGGCGTATTACGAGTTCACGGACAAGACGTCGAGCAAGTTCTGGGAGATTGAGGCCCCTAACCTGGGTCCACCCTTGATCGTGTTGCTACGGTGTGAATAGAGGTTAGATGATGCCGAAGACGAGCAAGAAGAAGCCGGGCCGTGGCGCAGGAGGCGCGTCTCAGGCTGTCCACGTCATGCCGAGTCTGGACGTTTACAGATTGCTGGCAGCCGATTGGGGTAAGGTGCTGGGCTCGCCGAAGTTTCGACGAGCGGTGGCCAATTTTGTTTCGACCATCAGGAAAACGATGAAGCTCGGAGCCTCATCCTCCGTCCTGGACTTTGCTGCCGCGCTCACGGCCTACGCGCCAATCGTCTCGACATGGATTCCCGAAGACGTAAGAGCAGAGAGGCGGTTCGCGCAAACCCGCGAGCGCATGGCGAAGTCGATTGCCAAGTCGGATTGGTCAACGGACGACGCCCGAGCGTTGGCGTCTTTCGTGTGCGCGACGGCCTGTGGGGTGAAGACCGCCGCCCTTCTCTATGACGGTGGCTGGGACGAAAGAGAAGCGACGGATGACCTACAGGTCAGCTTCCGTGCGGGCATCTGCACCGACGAGGACGAGGCTCGCGAACGAGCCCAGAAGGTCGTCGACTACCTCAACGTCCTTGCCTGGCACGGTGAAGTACTGAGCCTCACGAGGCTTCTCATGAATAGCTGTGACGATAGTGGCGCAGGTCCGCCGCTCTATTCTCAAAACGTCGAAATGGCCTTCGCGACCGGAACGACACGCCTGCATGGCTATCAAGTCTACAGCGACGATGAAACAGATGTAGATGACGAATAGCCTTCAGTTGTCGCAAGGGTGCCCGCCTAAAGAGATGTGGCATGAGCCATCCCTACTATCACGCATTGAGTAGCGCGGCGCGCTTTGGCGGAGTCGCGGACGACTATGTCGAACTGCATGAGTGGTTCGATCAGACAAAGGCGCACTGCCCGGATGCAAGGCATCGGGCTGTGCTTCACAGCTCGTTTGGAATCTACCTGGCCCAGCAGTGCTTCGGCGAGGTAATCACGAGAGCGTCTGATGGACGCAAGACACCGGTGCGGCTGATTGGAGAGCAGCATGTTCTGGAGGATCTTGGCTACATTCCAACTCTGCATGAGTGGCTCCGGTGTCTGCAGCCACAGCCTTGGATGACGCGGAACACACGGTCGCTTAGCCGGGAGTTTTCGGAGGTTATCCCGCCGCCGTCTCGTGGGGGTGGGACGAAGTCCAAACGAGAGCCGGCCAAGAGTAAGAAGAAGAGCGAAATGAAGGGCGCCACGAGAAGGCCCGCCCCAAGAGTCAAGACGCGAAAGCGATAATAGGAGGCAGGATCTGATGAGTACATTGAATATGGGATACATCCCGGCAGACTGGAGCGGTGCCCCGTCAGGTGGCAACGCATTAAACGTCATGGACTCTGAGGAGTCCGGTGTGTCGGTGGTGACGTTAGTACTTGAGGGAGAAGAAGAGTCTCGAGCGTTCTGCGATGTAGCGCAGCAAGAAGGCATGTTCGCGGTCAGTGCGGAGACGCTCTGTGATGAAGAAGACGATGAAGCAGGGCGCTTTCTGGATTGGGCGAACGAGTGCCTTGGAGTCCGTATTTCTGCGAGAGCGTTTGCGTCGTGCATGTCCGTATGCGCACAGGGCAGCAAAGAGTGGGAGGACGACCGCACAATCAAAAATCTGGAAACGCGGAACAGGGCCCAGGGGCGCAGGCCTGCACTTGTCGATGGGCATATTGTCAATGCCGACGCACTGGTGGGACACGCGTATATCCACTTCTGGGACAAGGCTACTGATAAAGAGGTGGCAGTGGCGATCCCTGTGTCGTAGGTCAGAGTCGTTCGGGGTTCCGGCATCGCAGGCGCACAAAAACTGCGAGGCAGTGCCCATGAGCGACACCGCAATGCACCCATCGGCACTTCGCACCCCGCAGGATTCGAGCGGACGCAGGCACCTGCGTGTGGTGGTTCCGGGATCTAAGGCAGGTCTGGACGAGCGTGCCCGCAGCGGCGCGGCCTGCCAGATCGCCAGCGCCGCTCGACGACGCGCTGCGTCATCGTCGCGTGACTCATGCGCCGCAACCATGATGGAGACGGGGACTGCGTCAACGTAGAACTTCAACGTAGTCAGTCAGTTAAGTGGTGGAGGCGGCGGAGTTCACATTAAGACGCTAACTAATTGATTCTATTAATCTCTTGCATTCGAAGTGGTTAGAGTTGCCCCTAATATTGCCCCCGAGTTCATCTCGTCATCATTCAGACTCATCTGCTGGGCAGCGCGCTTGCGGACTTCTGTCGAGGAGTTTACGAGGTGGAGTTGATCCGATCCCGTGGACAGTTTCCGAAAGGCGGATTCGATGTCCACGATGGCAGCGAATGGCAGCCGGCGAGCCCGGCGACAGTTCAGTGAGGAGTTTCGAGCCCAGGCGGTCCGGCTGGTACTCGATTGAATTTTTGGCAAACAGACACCCTTCCGTTGGAACTGGGCCGACAGGAAATTCCATTTCGATTTTTCGTCCACGCGTGAGGGAAGGTGCCCAGACGGTCAACCGCCCGTGCGTCCTAGAGATTTGATCCCCCCCCCTGTTGCCCCCGACTGCGGCTGGTCACTTCATGGCCCCTCGTTCGAGATGCCCCAGTTTCGCGGCCAGTGCGTTCATGGACCGACCCACCAGTTGCCCGTGCTGTTCGACGAGGCGGTCAAACGTACGCCACCGCATCCATTTTAACTTTTCGCCATCCGGGTTCATGATTCCAGGTTCCCAGCCCAGGCGCACTCTGAGCCTGTCGGCGCGGCGCATTGCGCGGCCACTCGCATCTTCTCGTGCGCTGGCGTAGACGAGCTGGTGGCAGTGCCGGCAGGCGAAGACGGTGCCACCATACAGGATGGCCACTCGGCGTCCGCATCCCACCGCCGGGCAGATAAACCAAGGCCGTGCACCGCCAAGCGCGCAGGGCGTGCGCTCGATCAGGACCGCGTAATGCTCGTCTTTCCAGACTCCGTCGCCCTGCCGATGTCGGTACATCAGGACCACCCGATCCTCATCGGCGCGCGTCTGGATCGAGGCCAACACTTGGCTATCGCGCGTCCATTGCCAACTGCCCCAGTGACCGAGCCTTAGCATCCCCTCGCGCGCCAAGCGCCGGACGTCCAGTGTTCGGTAACTGTCTGTCGTGGACTTCGCACCGTAGGGCCAGTGGTTCCCGCTACCGTGTCCTCCCATCAGATTTCACCGTAATCATTTCGCGAACCTGCAATTAGGCACCACTGCTGAATCACCAGGACTTGGAACGGGAGCGCCTCGAAGGCCGAGCGCCGCGGCCACGTCGGCCACACCACGCGCCTTCACCTCCGCGCGGCCCACACACTCAAAACGGGTCGCCTTTCGCTTTCGGCATGGCGGCGGCCACAAGCTCGCGCACGATCTCGGAGGCGTCGGCCTTGGCCCCACTCTCAAGGGCGCGCTCGAGCGCCTGGCGCCGGAGCCAGGCCCATTGATCCTTCGTAAAGCGGATCCTCGTCACCGTGTAGCCCTCAGGCAAGCGGCGGCTCTTTCCGAGCGCCGCGGCCACGTCGGCCAGCCCATGCATGAGTTTTCGCTCTCCGGGCCAGGAGGCCATCCGCTCAAGGAGAAGCGCCTTACCGATAGTGGCCTCGAGGGCCTCGGCCCCCGTGCGCCGGTGCAAGACCGTGGAGAGCGCGTCGCCGAGCTTCGTTCCTTTTTTCGCCATCACTACCTCACTGTGTGTGTATGCACGTATTAACGTATGGTTGCGCGTTATTCGGAACCCGGCGATTCCAACTCGCGCAGTTCCGCCGCGACTTCAGCCCGCAAAGCGTCATCGAAATCATCGTTGCCGTGCAGCGTGGGGTACTTCAGTCGGTCGAGGTGTGGTGCGGCGAGTTTATTGACCACCGGGTCTTGCCCCGACAACTGCTGCACGACCACCGTCAGGGGGGTAGGCGCTGTGGCGCCTGGTCTCCCGATCAGGTAATGCGCTAACCACAGGCGTGCCCCAGCGTCACCGGCTTTCGCCGCATCCACCGCGGCTGTCACGACGGCACGCCAGTCTTCGATCGGCACGGCATCGAGCAGGGCATTCATGTAGTCGGTCTCCGTGCGTCGATGGCCGAGAGTGCCGTTGATGTAGTGCTGTTTCCTGCGTCTCATGTGTCTCATGTGTCGGTGCCTCAGTGAAGTCGACACCGCGTCGAGATGATCCCCCAGGCGGCCCGCTCGGCTTCCTCACGCGTCAGCTGGCCATCGAACTCCATAATGGCGGCACGCTCCTCGAACTCCTCGCGTAGGGTGTCCGATTTCACCATCTGCCAGGGTGAAGCACTGCCATTGCTGCCAATAGACCCGATCTCCGAACAAAGTGCTGCCGCAGGACGTCCTTCGGCAGTATTGGCAGTCGTCTCTCCGGGCCATCTGCTGACCACGCGCCGTGCGCGTTGCAGCCAGGTAATGCGGCGCCCTTGCGGCGCTGGCCGTTCACGGGCGGGTTGATGTGGTACCGCGTCGTGCGCCGCCCGCTACCTGGGCCAGTGCCGCCCGTCGATTCACCCCGCAGCCAATCCTCGTCTTCAAGCCAGTCGAGAGCCGCCTGAATGGCCTCGTCCCTCGTCAGATGGCGCCACTGGTTGCGCCGGATGTCGCGCAGCGTAAAGCAGTCTTCGAGCGCCCCGTGAGCCAGCTTCGCCGCCAGCGCCTGCGCGGCCCGCAGCCCGTCGTCCTTGAGCAGCCCGTAGCACCGTCGCGCATGCGCTTCAAGAAACTCGCACCAGGCCGCTGCACGCAAGGCCGCCCCCTTGTTGACGGGGCCCCGCAACCCGGTCGAGGCGCACTCGACCAGGTGGAAGATGAGGGCCAAGGCCGGAAAGAGCTTGTCGAACTTCGCCAGATGCTGCTGGATGATTGGCTCGCCCTCGTTGGCCATGCGCTCACGGTGCAGGTCCTCCGACCACTCGATGAAGACAGGCTGGGCGTCGGCGTCGAAGCAGAAATAGGGAAACGTGCTGATGTCGTCCATCTGCGCGGCGCCGTGGGCGACGGGATCGAGGTCCGCGAGCGTGTCGAATACGGCGAAGGCGGCATCCCGCGCCGCCTTGTTCGGCGACCGGTCTCGCCACTCCCAGCGACGCGGATCGGGGTACACCAGCACCTGGAAGCGCTGGAGCATCCCGTCGTTCGCCAAGGCGTGGGCGGCCTGTTCCAGATATGCCGTCAACTTGTCCGGCTGGATGCCGCCGAAGATGGACACGCAGAGATTGGGAATCGAGATGTGGCCCCGCCCGATGCGGTCTGTATCGAAGGCCTGATTGCCGTTCCAGCTTTCGAGGAAGAAGGCGCGCTCGCCTTCGCGCCCTTCTCGCTCCCAGGTCGCGATGAGCCCAACCAGTTCGTCGCGCAGCACAAGCAGCCCCGCTGGGTTGTCGCGCAGCAGTTCGCCGAGTTTCTCGACGGTGGTGTCATTCGTCTTGTAGCGCCGGAGCGTCGGTGCATCCGGGGCGTGTGCTCCATGCGCGCGCAGTTCCTTCGCGATGTCTGCGGGATCGCCCTTGCTTGGCTTCTTCGCCGCCTCCTTGATGCGGCCTTCAATCGCATCCCGCTGGGC
>JAYQOO010000078.1:0-14540 GCA_038144855.1 Acidimicrobiia bacterium
CGTCAGGACCACGCCGGTGACGCCGATCTGCGCGTTGAACTCACCCGCGCTCTTGATCGCGTCCTGCCCGGTCATCGCATCCGCGACGTAGAGCAGATCGGACGGTCCCGACACTTCCTTGATCGCGACGAGCTCCTGCATCAGCTCGTCGTCGATGTGCAGCCGGCCCGCCGTGTCGACGATCACGACGTCGTTGCCGACCGCCCTGGCCTCGGCGAGGGCGCCCCCGGGGCGCCCCCCCCCCCCCCCCCGGCCGCGCCCCCCCCCCCCCCCCCCGCGACCGGATCCATCTCGCCGGCCGGGTCGTGCACCCGCACACCCGCCTGCTGCGCCACGATGGCCAGCTGCTGGATCGCTGCCGGGCGCCGGACGTCCGTCGAGACGACGATCGGATGCCGGCCTTGCTTCTGCAGCCACTTCGCGAGCTTGCCCGTCGTCGTGGTCTTACCCGAACCCTGCAGGCCGAGCATCAGGATCACGCGCGGCTTTGCCGCCGTTTCCTGGAGCCCACCCTTCGCATCACCGAACAGCGCGAGCAGCTCATCACGGACGATCTTGATGACCTGCTGCGACGGGTTCAGGCCCTTCTGGACCTCAACATCCATCGCGCGATCGCGCACGCGATCGACGAATGCCTTGACGACCTTGAAGTTGACGTCGGCTTCGAGCAGCGCAAGGCGGATCTCACCCAGCACTCTCTCAACGGTCGCCTCGGTAAGACGTGTTTCTCCCTTGAGTGACTGGAAGACGTCCTGCAGGCGATTACTCAGCGCGTCGAACATTGAAGGCGTCGCACGAAGCGCCAAATGGCACTACGCGCAAACCCTTATCCTACCTGAACTTCCGGGGATTCGTAAAGGGCGCCTAGACGGACTTGAGGCGATGGCCTAACTTTTCCTTCTTTACTTTCAAGTACTTACGGGTGGTTGCCGAGGCCGGGATCTCCAGCGGGAGGGTCTCCGAAACTGACAGCCCATAGCCCTGCAAACCGACAAATTTGCGCGGATTGTTGGTCAAAAGACGCATCGAGCGGATGCCAAGGCTACGCAGAATCTGCGCCCCGATACCGTAGTCACGCTGGTCTGCCTTGAACCCCAGGCGCTCATTGGCCTCCACGGTGTCCAGCCCTCGGTCCTGAAGGGCGTAAGCCCGTAACTTGTTGGCGAGACCGATGCCCCGCCCTTCCTGGTTCAGGTAGAGCAGGACGCCACGTCCGGCCCTGGAGATCTGCTGCAGCGCCGCGTGCAACTGGTCACCGCAATCACACCGCGCGGAGTGAAAGACGTCGCCGGTGAGGCACTTCGAGTGCACGCGGACCAGCACGTCATCACCCTTGCCGATCTCGCCGCACACCAGCGCGAGGTGCGTCTCCTTGTCGATCAGGCTCTCGAATCCGTGAATACGGAAGGCGCCGTGATCGGTTGGCAGGTCAGCTTCAGCGACCTTCTTGACGAGGCCCTCGGTGCGCATCCGATAGCGAATGAGATCGGCCACCGTGATCATCAGCAGCTTGTGCCGTCTGGCAAACTTCGTCAGCGCCGGCACACGCGCCATGGTGCCGTCGTCATTCATGATTTCGCAGATCACACCGGCCGGCGCCAGGCCGGCGATGCGCGCCAGATCCACGGCGGCTTCGGTCTGCCCCGCCCTGACGAGCACGCCACCGTCACGCGCGCGCAACGGCAGCATGTGTCCGGGGCGGGCCAGGTCGGCCGGCTTGGTCTTTGGATGAATGGCCGTCTTGATGGTGGTGGCGCGATCGGCCGCTGAAATGCCGGTGCTCGTGCCGCGCTTCGCCTCGATCGCCACGCAGAACGCCGTCTCGAGACGGGTCGAGTTCTTCTCGACCATCAGCGGAATCTCGAGCTTGTCGAGGCGTTCGCCCGTCATCGGCATGCAGATCAAGCCGCGGCCGTGCTTCGCCATGAAGTTAATGGCCTCCGGCGTGACCTTTTCCGCCGCAATGGTGAGGTCGCCTTCGTTCTCGCGATCCTCATCATCGACCACGATCACCATCTCGCCGCGTCGGATCGCCGCAACGGCATCCTCGACCGCGGCGAACGGCCCGAAATTCGCGCCCTTTGCGATCTTGATATTGACCTTCTTCGGCATGGGTGTCTTTCTGGCTACTGGCTACTGGCTACTGTTTTCTGAGTTCCATCGCGCGAACGACGTATTTGCCGATCATGTCGCACTCGAGATTGACCTTGTCGCCCTTGCGCAGGTTCTTCAGCGTGGTGACGCTCCACGTGTGTGGAATCACCATCACGTCAAACTGCTTCTCGCCAAGGCCGGCGACGGTCAGACTGACGCCGTCCAGCGCGATTGATCCTTTACGAATGAAGAACGGCGCCAACGACGAAGGAAAGGCGACGGTCAACCACCGCGACTCCCCTTGTTGCCGTACCTCTTCGATGACGCCAACCCCGTCGACGTGTCCCATGACGAAGTGCCCGTCGACGCGCCCGTCCGCGCGCATGGGCCGCTCCAGGTTCACTTCCTGGCCACGCTGCAAGGCATTAAACGTCGTGACGCGTGCCGTCTCGGGACCGACGTCCGCCATTACGTGCTCGCCGTCGATGAGGATCACGGTCAGGCAGACACCATTGACCGCAAGGCTGTCACCGATCTTCAGTTGGCCGGACAGTGGCGTTTGAATGCGCACCCGGAAGCCGCCGCCCGTCCCCTTGACTTCAGCCAGCGATCCCGTTGCCTCAACGATGCCCGTGAACATCCGCTTCCATCCATGTGTCCGGCCCGAGCCGGTCGACCGCGACGGGAATCAACGCCGACAGCGGCACGTAGAATCCGTCGAACAACTTCACGCCGTCTTCACCGAGAGGCGCCGGCGAGACGATCACGTGCACACGATCGATCACGCCGCTGCGCCAGGCTTCCGCATGCACCCGGGCGCCGCCTTCGAGCAGCAGCGTCGAAATGTCATACGGCACCAAACGCTTCAGGTCCTCGCGGAGATCGCCGCTCCCCTCGACCAGAACGGCGCCGGCCGCCTGCAAACGCGCCGCGTGTGCGGGGGACCTGCGCGTTGCCTCGGCCACTGTCACTATTATGACCGGCCCCTGATCGATCGTCGCAAAGATGCGGGCCGTTGCCGGAGTGCGCAATGAGCGGTCAAACACTACGCGCGCCAGGGGCCTTGGCCTGAAGCAGTCGCGAACGGTGAGCACCGGATCATCCGCGAGCAGCGTCCCGGACCCGATGGCGACGGCGTCGACGCTGGCGCGAAGCCGTTGGGTCCGGCGATTCGCCTCCTGAGACGTGATCTGCGTCCGCGTGCCCGGCGCCGAGGCAATCCGGCTGTCGATCGAGGTTGCCACCTTCGCGATCACCATCGGCCGGCCCTGAGTCTGCACTATGGTGAACGCCCGATTGAGGCGCGCCGCCTCATCGCGCAGCAGGCCGACCTCAACCTGTATACCGTGAGCGCGCAGTTCGTCGAAGCCTTTGCCACTGACCAGGGGATTCGGGTCGGGCATGGCGGCAACCACCCGCGCGATGCCCGCGGCGATCAGACGCTTCGTGCACGGCCCGGTGCGGCCGGCGTGGCAGCACGGCTCGAGCGAGACGAACATCGTCGCGCCCCTGGCCCGCTCTCCCGCATCCTCGAGCGCGAAGACTTCGGCATGCGGCTCGCCGGCCCGCGGATGCCGGCCGTAGCCGATCACCACACCATCGGGCGACACAATGACGGCGCCGACCATGGGATTCGGCGTCGTGACGCCAACCGACCGCGCGGCGTGAAACAGCGCACGCCGCATGTGCCCGGCGTCGGTCACCCGGCTCACGCGGTCACCACTTTTCGGTGAAGATGGCGTCCACGTAGTCGCGCGGCGTGAACGGCAGCAGGTCGTCAACGCCCTCGCCAACGCCGACAAAACGGATCGGCAGCTTCAGGTCGTGTGCGATCGCGACGGCCACGCCGCCCTTCGCCGTGCCATCCAGTTTGGTCAGCACGATGCCGGTGACGCCCGCCACGTTGGTGAACTCACGCGCCTGGGCCACGCCGTTCTGCCCCACCGTCGCATCGAGCACCAGCAGCACTTCATGAGGCGCGCCGGGCACTTCGCGCGTCGCGATGCGCCGAATCTTGTCGAGTTCGTTCATCAGGCTGGTGCGGGTGTGCAGCCGGCCGGCCGTGTCGACCAGCACGACGTCACGCTGGCGCGCTTTTGCCGCCGTCATCGCATCAAACACCACCGCCGCCGGGTCGGAGCCTTCCTTCGCACGCACGATGTCGACCCCCGCCCGGTCCGCCCAGATCTGCAACTGATCGACGGCCGCCGCGCGAAACGTGTCGGCCGCGCAGATCAACACGCTCTTGCCGTCCTGCTTCAACTGGTTCGCCACCTTGCCGATGGTCGTGGTCTTGCCGACGCCGTTGACGCCCACGATCAGCATCACGTGCGGCTTGTTGGTCATCGGGGCCGGACCGCCCGCGGATTCCAGGATCCGCAGCATCTCCTGCTTGACCAGTTCCCGCAGGCTCTCCCCGCGCCGCTGACGCTTGCGCACCGCCGCGACGATCTCACCGCTCGCCGCAACGCCGACGTCCGCCATCAGCAGAATCTCTTCGAGGGAGTCCGCCGTCTCAACGTCGATCTCGCGAGTGCGAGCCTCTGAACTACTGCCGCCGAGCCCGACGATCTCGTCGAGACGATCCAGGCTGTCCTTCAGTTGCTGCGTGGTCTTCTGCAGCCCTTGCTTCAGTCGATCGAATAAACCCATTGAATCAGGCCAACGGGCCATCGGGCCATCAGGCCGTCAGGCGTGTTCGAGTTTCTGTTTGCGGCCCATCAGGTTACGAACCGCGGTTTGGGGGTCGGTGCGTCCGGCAAGCACATCCGACATCTCGCTCGCAATCGGCAGCTCGATGCCGTA
Organism: Acidimicrobiia bacterium; assembly: GCA_038144855.1. Classification (GTDB taxonomy): domain Bacteria; phylum Acidobacteriota; class Vicinamibacteria; order Vicinamibacterales; family UBA2999; genus 12-FULL-67-14b. The sequence goes on from JAYQOO010000078.1 coordinate 4,900, forward strand.
CTTCGCGCTCAAGGCCAGCGCGGCTTCAGTCGTGCGCACGCCTTCGGCCACCATCTTGGTCCGCGCCAGGATGTCCTTCAGCAATTCGCCCTTCGCGAGGGCGATGCCCACACTCCGATTGCGGCTCAAATCGCCGGTGCACGTCAGCACCAGGTCGCCAAGGCCTGCCAGCCCCGCCAGCGTGGTCGGATGCGCACCGGCGGCGACCGCCAGTCGCGACAGCTCGGCCAAGCCGCGCGTAATCAACGCGGCCAGCGCGTTGTGGCCGGCTCCAAGCCCTTCCACGACACCGGCCGCGATCGCGATGATGTTCTTCAACGAGCCACCCAATTCGACGCCAACGACATCACTGCTGCCATAGAGCCGGAGGGCGGGTGACCGGAAATGCGCCATCACCGATTCGACAATCGCCTGCGAGTCCCCGGCCGCAACCAGTGCCGTCGGCAGGTTCTTCGCCAGCTCTCGCGCGAAGCTCGGTCCCGACAACACCACGATCTCGCCTGAACCGGGTAGTTCCTGCCGCAGCACCTGCGACATGCGAAGCAGCGATCCTTCCTCGATACCCTTCGTCGCGCTCACCAGCGTGCATCCAGGCGGCAGGTAGGACGAGGCCGCACGAGCCACGTCACGAACGCCGTGCGACGGAACGGCGATCACGAGGAACTGGGCGTCATCCAGCGCTCTCTCGAGATCCGCGGTCGGCGCCAGCGACTCAGGCAGCGGGATGCCGGGCAGGTACACACCGTTCTCGCGCCGTTCGGCCATCGCCGTCGCCAGCGCCGCGTCCCGCGCCCACAGCCGTACGTCGTGACCGGTTCGCGCCAGATGAATGGCAATGGCGGTGCCCCAGCTACCCGATCCGATCACGCCAATCCGATGGCTCATGCTCCCAACGCGCGCTCCGTCCGCGCCCACAAGCGGGCGATGTTGCCGCGGTGCCGGAACAGGATCAGCACCGCGACGAGCGTCGCGCCAATATCCACCGCCCGCAGCCCGGGCGTAAACCATTCGACGATCGGCAACACGATCGTGGCCACGACCGAGCCCAGCGACACGAAGCGGCTGCGCGCGACCACGGCCGCAAACGCCGCGGCAGCAACCAGCGCCGGCATCGGCGACAACACGCCAAACACACCGCTGGCGGTCGCGACGCCCTTGCCACCCTTGAACCCCAGCCACACCGGGTAGATATGGCCGACCACGGCCGCCACGCCGGCCGCCACCGCCGCCGCGGGGCCAGTCCCAGCCAGCAAGACCGCGCCGGCCCCTTTGGCCATGTCGGCGACCATCACCGCAATCGCCGTCGGCAATCCTGTGGTCCGATACACATTGGTCGCGCCGACATTGCCACTGCCGGCCCGGCGCAGATCAACCCCGCCGGCGCCCTGCGCGACGAGATAGCCGATCGGCAGCGAACCGACGACGTAGCCGATCAAGACAGGCAGAACGTATTCAGCCAACAAGACGCGAACCTATCAGCTCAGTATAGTGCGGCCCCTGTTGCGACAACGTGCTCTCAAAGAGCACGACGCGCTCGACGCGTGTCACCACCTGCTTCACTTCGCATGCCTGCAGAATCCTGGGCCAGTCGACGCCCTCGCCCGCCATCCTGACCCGGCCCAGCGTGAGATGCGGCAAGAGAGGACGGCCCTCGATCTCGATGGCGCCTGATCCGGCGAAGCGCCTGGACACTTCGGCCTCGATCGCCGCCAGTGCCGACGCGCCGGCTGTCACACCCAGCCACAGCGCCCGCGGCTGTTTGTTGTTGGGAAACGACCCGATGCCTCTCCACTGCACGTCGAACGGCCTGATCTGAAAGGGCGGCTCGAGCAGCGGCGCGAGTGCGTCGGCTCTGGCGGCATCCACTTCGCCGATGAACTTGATGGTGACGTGCATGGCGGCCGGCTTGACACAGGTGACCTTGGGCGGCTTGGTCGCGGCATCGAGCTTCCCTGTCAGGGCCGTGATCACCCGCGCGGCTTCGCGCCGCACGGCATCACCGACATCCACCGCGACGAACACCCGCATGGCCGCTACGTCTGAAGCAGGTAACGGCGCAGCAGATCGATCGCCCAGTTCGCCGACATTTGCTTCACCATGTCGCGGCCTCCTGGAAAGCGGAAGGTCCGCACGCTGCCCTCGCCGCCATCGACGGCAATGCACACCGTGCCGACCGGCTTCTGCTCGCTGCCGCCACCGGGACCGGCGATACCCGTAATCCCAACTCCGATGTTGACGCCGGCGCGCGTGCGAATTCCGGCGGCCATCGCCAGCGCCACCGGCTCGCTCACGGCGCCATGCGCGGCAATCAACGCTTCCGGCACATCGAGCAGTTCGATCTTCGCGCGATTGCTGTACGCGACGATGCTGCGTTCGATGTAGTCCGAACTGCCCGGCACATCGGTCATGCGCGACGTGGCAAGTCCGCCCGTGCACGACTCGGCAAACGCCACCGACCAGCCTCGCTCGCGCAGCAAATTGCCCGTCACAAGTTCGAGCCCGGCGCCGTCGGTACTCACCACATCAGCACCAAGCGCGCTCGTGAACGCATCAACCCCGCGTTGCAGCGCGCTCCGCGCGGCGTCTGCCTCCCGCGACTGCGTCACCAGGTGCAGTTCCACCTGGCCTAGACCGGCGAGAATCGTGGTCTCAATCGGCGGGGACTGCTTGAGCCACTGCGAGTAGATCGGCTGCACGATTTCCTCAACCGCTGACTCCCCCTTGCCTGAGACCCGAACCAGGCGGCGATACAGCCACCAGCGACAGCCGTCGTCGCACCTCGCCGTCCATCATCGGTTTCATCTCGCGCGGCGGACCTGGCAGCAGCGCAATCAGGCTCTGGCCATGCTCGATCCACAAGCCCGGAGCGGTACCATTCGGGTTGGCCAGCACGGTCCCACCGCGCGGCACCATGGCCTGCCGGCGGTTGACGGCCGGCATCTTCCAGCCGCGCGAGGCGAAGCGCTTTTCGATCGCTTCGATGATCGCCGGATCCTCGGCCAGTGGCAGTTGCAGATGCTCCGCCACCACTTCGCGCGTGAGGTCATCGTCCGTCGGTCCCAGACCACCGCACAGGATTACGACGCGATGTCGCGCGAGGGCGTGCGCGAGGTGCGCCAGCAACTCGGCCCGGTTGTCGCCGACCACGCTCTTGAAGGCCACCGTGATGCCGAGATCGTTCAGCACCTCGGAGATGTAGAGCGAGTTAGTGTCTGTCTTGTGCGGTGTCAGCAGTTCGCTGCCGACCGCGAGAATGGCGGCGCTTAGACCGTCAGCCATGCCGGCATCACCCAGATGAGCCCTCGCATGATCAGGTAGGCGTACAGACCCGCCACCGCATCGTCGGCCATGATGCCAAGGCCGCCATGCAACGACTCGAACTGTGCGGCCGGATACGGCTTGATCACGTCCAGGATGCGAAACAGGAGAAACCCGACGAGGATCCCCGTCATCGAGACCGGCAGCAGCGCGAGGGTCATCAGCATGCCCAACACCTCGTCGATGACGACGATGCCTGGATCCTTGCGGCCGGTCGCCGCCTCAGTGCCGTTGGCAGCCCACACACCAATGGCAAACACCGCCGCGATTGCGCCCAGTTCCACGGCCGGTACGCCGATCCACCGGATGAATGCGAACAGGACCAGCCCCGCCGCAGAGCCCGCCGTCCCTGGCGCGATGGGAAAGTATCCGACGTAGCCGAAGCTGGCCACGAACACCGATAGCTGTTTCAACGGCAAACGTCCTGTTTATTCCTGCACGACCCGCGTGCCCGCGAGCCGATCGTGCAATGCGCGATGGTCGCTGGTAAATAGCGCCGGCAGGTACGACAGCCCCAGCGTGACCGGCACGAGCATGCAGCCGAGCGCGCGCAACATGCCGCCTGCGGCGTCGATCGGGCGCCCATCATCACCAATCACGCGCAGGCTGAGCATCATCTTGCCGATCGTCTGCCCGCCGGCAACGGTGAAGGCCGCAACGTAGCCAAACGTCAACAGCGCGATGAAACCCACCAGCGGCACCGGCGGCAGCACCCGCAGGTCGTCGAGGGTGTTCTGCAGTCCCGTCACGCGCAAGGTGAGATACAGCACCACGGCATCGATCACGAGCAGCAACAACACATCGATCAGCCCGGCGCCAACCCGCACGCCAAGGGTCGGCGCCTCCATGAGGGACGCCACGGTTTCCGTGGCGTCGCGCGCCGGACTCGGCGGCGGCGCGGGGGCCTCGAGGTTCAGCGACTCAAACTTGACCGGCCGGGTCGTGCGCGGCCGATTGCGCGGCACCTCGGGAGACGATCGCCGCACCGCCAATGGCGGCCTGGCGGCCGGCGGCGGCACGAGCGGCGACTCGTCAAACGGCAACGCGGCGTCATCCGTGGTCGTGGGCACCGCTGTAAGAGGCATCGCGTCGTCCGGCACCTCAGGGGCTGACTCGATCGCCATCACCGGGTCATGGGTGATCACGATGCGCTCGTCGTCGGGATCGATCGGCTCAGGCTCTGGCGCTGACGCTGGCGCAGTTTCCGCCATGAGCTCTGGCTCGAAGTCCGGCGCGTCGATCCGCACCGGCTCGACGACCGCGATCGGTTCAGGCACCGGCTCAATCACCGGCGGCGGGTCGTGGTCTGCCGCTGCGGCTGGCATGGCGTAGTCAGGGTTGGACGGCGGACTCGGCTCATGCGCGCCGAACAGCCGATCCAGATCCAGCGCCGTGGAGCTGAGGCTATCGGTCTGCCCCTTAATGGGTGGCAGTTCGAAATCGGCGGGTGACTCAGTCTTGTCGTCGCTGTGAAGCGTCAGCTCGGGTTCTGACGTAAACGGTGCGAGGGAAAAATCGTACTGACAGTTCCGGCACCGGTCGGTGGTCTCAAAACCGAGATACCCGCATTTCGGACATTTCATTCTTGAGGTCGCGCGGCGGCTGGGGCCGCGGTCGAGGCCGATGACGCTTCGGCTCCGGCTACAGCCAGGAGTTCACGTTGGATGTCCGCGCGCAAACGCTCTGCGTCGGGCCGGAGTGCGTCCCCCACCGGCACGCGGTCGAGACTTCGCAAAGCATCCCGCAGCTTGCCGCCCGCAAACAACGCGCGCGCCTGAGCCAGGTAGGCCTCCATCGGCGACGGCACCGGTAGCGGACCAGGGGCTGGGATAAAAGCAGCCGGAGCACCGGTCGTGGCCTGGGCCGGGAACCAATCCGAGAAGCCGTTGGGGGCCACCACCACAAACGCGGCCGCACTCACCAACACGATCGCGGCCGCCGTCGCCAGCCACATCGCCACGGTAACGCGAGGTTGGCCGGCAGCGGTCGATGGCACCTGGCCCTTGTAGACCGCTCGACGAGACGCCGGAGCCGCTGCCACGGTGCGCTTCGAACCCGCATCGAGCCGATCGATACGGCCGAGCACCCCTAGCGCCACGTCGTGCGAGGCCCCCTGGTCGAGCGCGTCGCTGAGCAGCGCGCGGGCCTTGACGACTTCACCTTTGTCAAAGGCATCCAGGCCCTGATGCACCAGCGCCTCGGAGATGCGCTGCCGCTCCGCCTGTGCGCTCCGTGCGCGATCGATGTAGGCTCGCGCGCGGTCGTGCGTCCGATCCAGGAACAGGACGCGCGTCCACAAATTGATGGCTTGCTCGAATTCGCCTGCGAAGTAGTGATCGAGACCGGTCACGAGCAGATGCTCGATCCGCGCCTCGTCCTCGGCGCCTGGCTGCGCCCGCAGGGGTTCGGTCATGTAAGTCGCAGCGTATTATAGCACTTAACTCGATTAAGCTGTGGAGAACATGGCCGTCATCGAGTGCGTTCCCAACGTCAGTGAAGGACGTCGTCCGGACGTCATCGCTCAGCTTGCAGACTCCCTCCGCGCGGTGCCGGGCATGCGCGTGCTCGACGTCCAGTCCGACGCGACCCACAACCGCTCCGTCTTTACGCTCGCCGGCGATGCGGCCGCGATGGCAGCCGGCATCCCGGTGTTGTTCGAGGGCGCCATCAAGGCGATCGATCTCAGGTCGCACCAGGGCGAGCATCCACGCATGGGCGCAGTCGACGTGACGCCGTTCATTCCGATCGACGGCGTCACCATGGCTGAGTGCGTCGCACTTGCGAAATCGGTCGCTGAAGACGTCGCGTCCCGCTTCTCGTTGCCGGTCTATCTATATGAGGAAGCGTCATCCAACCCGGCGCGCAAGAATCTCGAGGACATTCGCCGCGGCGAATTCGAAGGCCTCGTCGACAAGATGGCCAAGCCTGGTTGGGCGCCCGACTTTGGCCCGGCCACGCCACACGGGACGGCGGGCGCCTCCGTGATCGGCGCGCGCATGCCGCTGATCGCCTACAACATCAACCTTGCGACCAATCGGCTCGACGTCGCCAAGAAGATCGCCACGGCCATTCGCATGAGCAGCGGCGGCCTGCGCTACTGCAAGGCCATGGGCATCCCACTCGAGGACCGGGGCATCGTCCAGGTGTCGATGAACCTGACCAACCATGAGAAGACGCCGATCTTCCGGGTCTTCGAACTTGTGAAGCGCGAAGCGGAACGCTACGGCGTGAGCGTGCTCGAAAGCGAAATTGTCGGCCTGGTGCCGGCGGCGGCACTGCGACAGTCGGTCGAGTGGTACCTGCAGCTCGAAGGCTTCTCGGCGAACCAGGTGCTCGAAAACAAGCTTAGGTCCCGCCCCGGGGAGTAATGCCAAAAGCGCGCAGCTTCTTGTAAAGGTTGGATCGCTCGACGCCAAGCACTTCGGCCGTGCGCGACATATTGCCCTGCTGCGCCGCAAGCGTCTGCAGGATGTAGCCCTTCTCGAAATCGTCGCGGGCTTCAGACAGCGGCCGCACGGGACCACCCGCCGCCACCGGCACGCCGGCACCGTCGGCGCCGTCGCGCCCGAGGAATCCGAGATCCTGCGCCGTGATGGTGTCGCCCTGCACGAAAATCAGCAGCCGCTCGATCACGTTGCGCAGTTCGCGCACGTTTCCCTTCCACGCATACTGCTGGAGGCGCGCCGATGCCTCGGGCGCGAATCGTTTCGGACGCTTGCCGTCTTCCGCCGCCAGCATCGCCATGAAATGCTCGGCGAGCAACGGAATGTCCTGCTGCCGATCACGTAACGGCGGCACGAAAATCGGGATGACGTTGAGGCGGAAATAGAGATCTTCCCGGAACCGTCCCTCGCGGATCTCGCCCGGCAGATCCTTGTTCGTCGCCGCCAGTACGCGCACATCGACCTTGATGCGCTGCGTGCCGCCGACGCGCTCCATCACCTGCTCCTGCAGCACGCGCAGCACCTTGGCCTGAGTCTTCAGGCTCATGTCCGCGATTTCGTCGAGGAAGATCGTGCCGCCGTTGGCCTGCTCGAAGCGACCGGGCTTGTCGGCGACGGCGCCGGTGAACGCGCCACGAACGTGGCCAAACAGCTCAGATTCGATCAGCTCCTCGGGGATCGACGCGCAATTGACTTCAATGAACGGACCGCTCTTGCGGCGGCTGTTGGTGTGGATCGTCCGCGCCACCAGCTCCTTGCCGGTGCCGCTCTCTCCGAGAATCAGGACGCGACCGTTCGTCGGCGCCGTCTGCAGGACCTGCTCACGCAGGTTGTTCATCGCCGGGCTTTCGCCGACCATCGTCACCTGCTGCTGTCGATCGACCTTGGCGCGCAGCATCCGGTTTTCCGCTTCGAGGTCGCGCTGGCGCAGCGCGTTGCGAACGACCAGGACTGTCTTCTCCAGCGACAACGGCTTCTCGATGAAGTCAAACGCGCCGGCCTTGATGGCGCGCACCGCCGACTCGATGTTGCCGTGGCCGGAAATGATCACCACCTGGGAATCGATCTGCCGCTCGCGCAGCCGCTGCAGCGTCGTCAGCCCATCAAGGCCCGGCAGCCAGATGTCGAGCACGATGACGTCGTAGGCGGCGCCATTCGCCTTTTCGAGACACGCCTCGCCGGTCTCTGCGGTATCGACGTCGAACCCTTCGTCTCTCAGCACGCCGCTGATCGAGGATCGAACGCCCGGCTCGTCGTCTACAACAAGGATCGAAGACATCAGGCTGGCAACTCAATAATGAATCGGGTGCCCGTCGGCACGTTGTCGGTCACGTCGATGCTGCCACCGTGCTCCGCCACGATGCGGCGGACAATGGCCAGGCCAAGGCCGCTGCCGCGTCCTTTGGTCGAGTAGTACGGCAGGAACAACTTGTCACGCTCCGCATCCGGGATGCCCGGCCCGGTGTCGGAGACCACGATCCGCACGAGACTATTGGACACGTCGCGCGCCGTCTCGATCACGATCGTTCCCTGGCGCCCCATGGCTTCGATCGCGTTGTCGATCAGGTTGATCATGACCCGCTTCATCTGTTCGGGATCGAGGCGCACCTGTGTCACGTCGGCGTCGTAGTGCCTCTGGAACTCGACCGACGCGAACAGGCCGTCATAGAGCGCCAGCGTCTCGGTCAGAAACGCATGCAGGTCGGTCGGCACGGCACGCGGGGCCGGCATGCGGGCAAACTGCGAGAACTCGTCCACCAGGCCCTTCAACGACTCGACCTCGCCGATGATTGTCGAGGTGCACTCCTGCACCAGGTCCTGCAGCGGCGGCGCGACGTCGCTCAACTTGCGCTTCAGTCGCTCCGCCGACAGTTGAATCGGCGTGAGTGGATTCTTGATCTCGTGCGCCAGCCGGCGCGCCACCTCGCGCCATGCCGCGACTTTTTGCGCGCGAATCAGCGGCGTGACGTCGTCGACCACGAGCACCGTGCCGTCGAATCCGCCGTCGGTACCCGCAATCCGCGTCGCGGCGGCCACGACGTGGCGCTCGCGGCCGTCGCGCACCAGCGCCACTTCCTGGGCGAAGGAATCGACCTTCGCGCGCGCCGCCTGGTCGAGCACCTCGTTGACCGGCGACAGGTCGGCCCGGGCAAACACGTCAACCGCCGCGCGACCAACGACGTCATCCGACAGTTCCAGGAGCCGCAATGCCGAAGGATTGATCGTGCCAATCCGGCCGGCGCGGTCGATCGATACCACCCCCGTCGCGATCCGCTCGAGAATCGCTTCGATGTAGCGGCGCCGCCCCTCGCCTTCCTCGTGTTTCTTCTCGAGGTCGATGCCGGCGCGTTCGAGACGCCGGCGGCTTTGCGCCACCTCGTTGGCCATGGCGTTGAAGGCGTCAACCATCGAGGCGAACTCGTCAGTGCCCTCGTGCTCGATGCGGTGGTCGTAATGGCCAGCGCCAATTTCTTTCGCGGCTTCCGACAGCATCTGCACCGGCCGCGTGATGCGCTTGGCGAGATAGAGCCCCATCCAGGTCGAGCCGACCAGGATCAGCAACGTCACCATCACGAAGAACGAGATGTAGACGCCGGCCAGCGGCTGACGCAGCACGCGCAACTGGGTGTAGTCCTCGTAGGCCTTCGACATCCGGCGCGCGCGATCGGCCAGTTCACCTGACAAGTAGTCGCTGGCGACCACCGCGCCGGTAATCTGCCCCGCCGGACTCCTCACCGCCGCGGCAACATGCTTGAGTACCCCGCCGGCCGCCATCGGCTCCTCGATGCTTGGGGACGCCTCGGCGCCGCCGGGGGGCCCCCCCCGCCCCCCCGGGCGGGGGGGCGGAGTCACAACACCACGGCGCGGGCGCGGCCACCC
>JAYQOO010000078.1:14550-18888 GCA_038144855.1 Acidimicrobiia bacterium
GCTGGAGCCCCCCGCGGCCCGCCTCGGGCTCCGCGTTGGGGGGGGCCGCCGCGGCGCGGGGGGCCGCGCGCGCGGCCAGCCGGTCGGCGGATCCTTTCGACCATCCCTGCGGCATGGACGGCGACTCCACGTCGACGACCGACACCACATCGGGCGGCTGGTTCGGGACGCGGACCACGCGGTAGACCTGCACCATCCCGATGCGCTGTCCTGCCACCTCGGGCCGGACGATCGACTGCACGTGCATTTCGCCGGCAGACAAGTCGACTCCGCCCAGCGACCTCGCGAGGCGTGACGCCTGGTCGGCAATCAGCCGTTCCCGCTCCTGGTAGTAGTCGCCGGCGATGCTGTTGGCACCCGACAGGATTTCCTCGACCGGCGCGTTGAACCACCGATCGACGGCCGTCAAGACAACCCGGCTGCCGACGATCAACACCAGCACGGCCGGGATGACCGTGAGTCCGAGCAGCGACAACACCAGCTTTGCGCGGAAGCGGCCAAACGGCAGGCCACGCCGGCTCTCCATCATCGACTTGATGACGTTTCTCGCCAGCACGAACCCCAGCGCCACGAGCATGGTGACGTTGGTCACCGAGAGCGCGATCAGCACTACTTCGGTGAGAAAGTCCGGGGAGAGCGTGGAGGTGCGGCCCGCCAGCCACACGATGGCCGCCAGCATCGCGAGCAACACGACGATGCCGGCAATGATCAGGGGCGGATTGTCGCGAAACGGACGACGAGCGGGAGGAGTCACCGCCGGGCGCACACCGCTCAGAGGCGGCTTGGCGGGTGACACCGCGCTATTCCTTGTGCCCCTTCAACGCGCGCACTTCGTGCGCGAAGTCATCGACATCGCGGAAGTCGCGGTAGACGGATGCGAACCGCACGTAGGCGACCTGGTCGAGCTTCTTGAGTTCCGACATCACCAACGCGCCGAGTTCCCTCCCCGAAATCTCGCGCTCGGGGCGATCGTTCAGAATCTGCTCCGCGCGATCGGCAATATCGTCGATGTCGGCGGGCTTGATCGGCCGCTTCTCGCAGGCCTTGAGCAGGCCGGCAACCAGCTTCGAGCGCTCGAAGCGCTCCCGCGTGCCGTCCTTCTTCACCACCATGTACGGGATCTCTTCGATGCGCTCGTAGCTGGTAAAGCGCTTCTTGCACTTGTCGTTGAGACACTGCCGGCGGCGACGAATAACGTCGCCTTCGCGACTCTCGCGCGAGTCCACGACCTTGTCGCCAATATCACCGCAGAACGGACACTTCATGGGATCACCAGATCACACAGCTTGCCGAACCCGAGATCACGAGACCTTCCCGTCGATCTTCAACTCACCCAACTTCAAGCCGTCCTGCAGAATGAAGAGCAGGCCGACGACCGTCACCGGCACCACCGAAATCGCATGCAGCACGATGGCGGCGCCGACGGCCGCGTCGTTATCGGCGCCGAAGAACGCGGTCGCACCGATCCGATAGGCTTCGTGGAATCCACCCACCCCGCCCGGCGTCGGCACCGCGACCCCGACGACCAGCGGCGCGAGCATGAGCCATGCGCCCGTGAACGGCATGTCGATGTGAAACGCCAGGCTCAGCGTCCAGATGCCGGTCGCGATCACGACCCAGATCACGATCGACCACGCCAGTGCCGCGATCAGGCGCTGTGGGCTGCGCACCACGCTGAAGCCTTCCGCAAACGTTTTCGCCAGCGAGGCCAGTAACGCGGCGATTCTCGCCGGCAGCACCGCTGCGGCCTTGAGCAACCAGGCGTGCAGCCGATCGGGGTGGCCGGCCATGAAAAACATCACACCAAGCGCGCCGAGGGCGGTCGGCGCCATCAGCAACCCGCCAAAGCGGATAGCGCTGAAGACCGCCGAGTCGCGCGCTTCCAGGCCTGGATCGAACCAGATCAGGAAGGCCGCCAGCAGGATCAGCACCCCGACCAGATCAAGGATTCGCTCGACAAGGATCGTCGCAAACGCCGCCGCCGCATTCAGGCCTTCGCTTTTCGCCAGCATATAGGGGCGGATGACCTCGCCGGCGCGCGCCGGCAATACGGCGGAGGCCGCAAACCCGATCACCGTCGTGCGGAACACGACCGAGAAACGCGCCTTGCCAAGTGGCGCCAGCAAGTACTGCCAGCGTTCAGCGCGGATCAGGAACGTGGACATGTTCAACAGCAGCGAAACGATCAGCAGATCGGTGCGCGCGGATGTGACCGACCCCCACACCCGCTCCAGATCCGCATTGCGTAGAAACAGAAACAAGAGGCCGACGGCCAGGCCGATGACAATTACCATCCGTAATACGTTGCGCAACTCAGTCCAATACTACCGGAAGTGTTGCTCCTGAGACACACCCTACGCCTTGGGCCGCAACAGCGACCAGACACCCCCTGCCGGGCCAGATCCACATACATGGTTACGGGGTTGCACTCCGCCCGCCGCACGTTTACGATGAATACTCTTCACGCGAGCGCCCGTGCCTTCACAACCTCTCCTTGAAACACAACTCGACGGATTGCCACTGGTGCGCCGCGGCAAAGTGCGCGACGTCTACGCCGTCGGCGATCACCTGGTCCTGGTGGCCACGGACCGGATCTCGGCCTTCGACTACGTCCTCGGCTCCGGCATTCCGGACAAGGGCCGCATCCTCAATCAACTCTCTGCGTTCTGGTTCGCGCGCACCGGCCACATCATCGCCAACCACGTCATCTCGACGAACGTCGACGACTACCCGGCCGAATTGCAGCCGTTTCGATCGCAACTGGAAGGTCGTTCGGTCCTCGCCCGGCGCACGACGCCGCTCCCGGTGGAGTGCGTGGCTCGCGGCTACATTTCCGGCTCTGGCTGGAAGGATTACAAGGCGACCGGCGAGGTGTGCGGCATCCCCCTCCCAAAGGGGATGCAGGAGTCGGACCGCCTGCCCGAAGTGCTCTTCACGCCGGCCACCAAAGCCGAATCCGGTCACGACGAGAACATTTCAGAGGCGGACGCCGCGAAGGTCGTGGGCGCTGAGCTGCTCGCTCGCCTCAAGAAGCTGACGCTCAAACTGTACGCGCACGGCGTGGCGCACGCCGAATCCAAGGGCATCATCCTCGCCGACACCAAGTACGAGTTTGGCATCACCGACGGCGGCGAGTTGATCGTGATCGACGAAATGATGACGCCGGACTCGTCGCGATACTGGCCGAAAGACACTTACAACCCGGGCGGTCCGCAGCCGAGTTTCGACAAGCAGTACGTCCGCGACTACCTGGAATCGATCAGGTGGAACAAGCAGCCTCCGGTTCCCTCGCTACCCGACGAAGTCGTCATGAACACGCGCGCCAAGTATCTGGATGCCTATCGCCGTCTCACCGGGGGCGAGTTGGAGTTGGGAGATGCATAAGCTCCTCGACTCGCTCGTCGTCGAGATGGTCTCCAAGGGCGTTCACTACGAGGACGCCCAGAAGGAGTTCGAGAAGCGGTTCGTCTCGCAGGTGATCGCCAAGTGCGGCGGCAACCTGTCCAAGGCCGCCGACGCCCTCGGCGTGCATCGCAATACCCTCGCCCGCAAGATTTCCGCCCTCAAAATCCGTTAGTTCGGGCGGCTTACAGCCAGACTTGACGTGCTTTTTCAAAACCCGCTATGATTAGCAGTCGTGCACATCGACTGCTAGCTCAGAGGGGCGTCGAGTGCCAGCACTCGTAACAAACGTTTACCAAGTCGTTTACTAACGCACCACAAACCCAGATCGACGGAGAGTTACATGGCTTTGAGACCGCTCCACGACCGCATCCTCGTGCAGCGCATCGAGGAAGAAGAACAGAAAGTCGGCGGCATCATCATCCCCGACACCGCCAAGGAAAAGCCCCAGCAGGGCAAAGTCGTCGGCGTTGGCCAGGGTAAGGCCGACAAAGACGGCAAGCGGATTCCTCTCGATGTGAAGGAAGGCGACACGATCCTGTTCGGCAAGTACTCGGGACAGGAAGTGCGGGTCGACGGCGAAGATTACCTGATCATGCGCGAAGACGAAGTGCTCGCGGTGATCGAGGGCGGCAAGAAGAAGTAAACAGCTGACGGAGATTCAATTCACATGGCTAAGCAGATTATTTACGGCGAACAGTCGCGCCAGGCGATCCTTCGCGGCGTGAACGCCCTCGCGGACGCGGTGAAGGTCACCCTCGGCCCCAAGGGCCGCAATGTCGTCCTCGACAAGAAGTTCGGCTCGCCCACCATCACCAAGGACGGCGTGACGGTGGCCAAGGAAATCGACCTCAAGGATCCGCTCGAGAACATGGGCGCGCAGATGGTCCGCGAAGTCGCCAGCAAGACCTCGGACACGGCCGGTGACGGCACGAC
>JAYQOO010000079.1:0-3019 GCA_038144855.1 Acidimicrobiia bacterium
TTGGGGCTGGCGGTCTACGGCGGCGTGTTTGCCTTCGTTGGCGCCTATTTCAAACGTCCGCTGGTGATCGGTTTGTTGTTTGCCTTTGGGTGGGAGCAGGTCGTCCTGGCGCTGCCCGGCTATCTCAAGCAATTCACCATCGCGTTCTACCTGCAGGCCCTGGTTCCGCCCGCCATGCCGTCTGAAGGGGTCACCAGCCTGCTCCAGGGCATGTTCCGCGAGACGCCGCCGGTCTACGTCTGTCTGACGTGGCTTTTCGTATATTGGGGCGGGTTTTTGTGGCTGGCGACCCGGGCGGTCGAGCGAAAGGAATACATCCTCGAGCAATAAGCCGAGGTAGCCCCGAAAAAGCCCATTTTCTTGGTCTTACGGGGACGAAATGCCGAACAATCGGCCGATACATCCCGTATACAGACCTAGGGAGACGCGAATGTCGAACAAGAAGACCCGCTATTTCGTGGCGATTTCGGCAGCAGTTCTGGCAATTGGCCTTGGCACGGGCATCGTGGCCTCGTATATGGGCCTGCCGGTGTCGGTGTTCTCGAGCGCGGCTGGACCTGAAGAGCTCCAGTACGTGCCCGCCGACGCGGCCGTCGTGGCCTACGCCAACGTTCGCGAGGTCCTGAACTCGGACTTCCGCAAGCGCTTCAACGACATTGGCCCCTCCCAGGACGACAAAAACGAGTTCGAAGAGAAGACCGGCCTGAACTTCGAGCAGGACGTCGACTCGGTGGTGGCGGCCGTGATGCCGAAGGACGGCATGGCGAACAACCCCGCCGGCTCGTTCCTCGTGCTGGCCCGCGCCCGCTACCAGGCGTCGCGCCTTGAAGCGCTGGCCCTCGAGCACGGTGCGCAGGTGTCCGACTACAACGGCAAGCGCCTGATCACTCACAAGGACGATGACGGCAAGGGTGAGGAGATGGCGTTTGGCTTCGTCGAAGCTGACCTCGTCGCGTTCGGTTCGCTGAGCTCTGTGAAGGCCTCGATCGATGCCCGCGCGTCGAACCGTAACGTCGTCTCGAACAACGAGATGATGAAGCTCGTGAACGAGATCGACAATGCCAACGCGTGGGCGGTCGGCAAGTTCGATGCGATCGCCGAGAAGGCGGGCCTGCCAAGCGAAATCTCGACAGCGATGCCGGCGATTTCCTGGTTCTCGGCGGCCGGCCACGTCAACGGCGGCATCAGCGGCACGTTCAAGGCGGAAGCGAAGGACGAAGCGACGGCCAAGAACCTGCGCGACCTGATGGGCGGCTTCCTCGCGATGGCGAAGATGCAGGCCGCCAACAAGCCGGGCATGCAGCAGCTCGCCGATTCACTGGTGATCTCCGGCGAAGGCAACAGCGTCGCCCTGGCGTTCTCGATTCCGTCGGAAGTGCTCGACGTGATCGAAGTCCTCGCCAAGGGCCGAAAAGGTCTCTGAAGTCATCGATCAAGAATCGGTAGTTAAGAATTGGGCGGCACCATCCAGTGCCGCCCTTTCTATGTACAATTCCGCCGTGGGCGACCACGTCTTCTTCTACGGCACGCTCATGTCCCCCTTCAACAGGCCCGGACGGCTCCGTATCACGCCCAAGTTGGTCTACAAGGGCCGGGGCACGATCAATGGGGCGCTGTTTGATCTGGGCATCTACCCGGCCGCCATCCCTGTCGATGACTCCGCGACGGTCTGGGGAGAGCTCTACGAAACGTCGGATCCCCTGGCGGTACTGGCCGTGCTCGACGAGATCGAAGGACATCGGCCCAGCGAGCCGGCTCGCAGTCTCTACAACCGGGTGCTTGTGGATGTGACGCGTGAAGACGGCAGCGTGACGAAGGCGTGGACCTACTTCTACAACGCCCCGCTCGGCCACGCGCAGCGCATTGTCTCAGGCGACTACCTGAAACATCTCGGCTTATAACGACTGTTTTTCTTTGGCGAGTTCGTCGACAAACTGCGCGATCGCGTTGGCGACGCGTTCCGACAGTTCGATGAACTCGACGCCGGAACGGTAGACGATCACATCGCCGTCGACGTCGCTGATTCGCGAGTGCGCGATGCGTCCCTTGACCACGACCGAGCGCTGCCCGAGCGTCAGCCGGAAGTCGTGCAACGAATCCAGCTGTAGAGGAAAACTGGTCTCCACCTGCATGCCGCCGTGACTCATCTGGCGGACAGCCGACGGCTGAAAGACCATTACCTCGCCGTTAAGCGCTCCGAGGAACTCGACACGCTCGGAATCCCGCTTGTCCGAGGCCATTGGCTCGGGACTATAGCGTGGGCCTCTCCGCCCACGTAGGTGAGGATCGGCAACCTCCGCGTTGCCGGGTCCAGTTGCAGCATCTGCAGCACCTGGCAGGCCTCTTCGTCGTCTGGGGCAAAGCACAGCACCACCAGGTCAGGCCGGCGCTGGCGGATGGCGATGTAGGGGGGCGAGTCTCGATCGAGGAAATCGACCCGGAAACGGTTGGAGCCGAGCATCGGTTCAACGCCGATGAGTGCCTCTGGACCCGCACCAATTACCAAAGCCCTGGGCAGGTTGCTGGTGGTCGGTGAAAGGCCGGTCATGTCGCGTCTCCTTACTTGCATTCATACAGGAAGCGTGCCAGACGA
The DNA here is from genome assembly GCA_038144855.1 of Acidimicrobiia bacterium. Taxonomy (GTDB): domain Bacteria; phylum Acidobacteriota; class Vicinamibacteria; order Vicinamibacterales; family UBA2999; genus 12-FULL-67-14b. The sequence goes on from JAYQOO010000079.1 coordinate 2,594, forward strand.
AACTGGCCGATTCCCTACAGAAATAGACGTGTGCCGGAACCAAAAAGTGACACGAAATAGAATCTAGGGATGACGTTTTTTGGCAACTTCGTAGATGGCGTGTGGCGGCCGTCAGAGTCCGGCGCCACGCTCGAGAACCGTAATCCCGCGAATACCAATGAGCTTGTCGGCGTGTTCCCAGACTCGACGACGGCCGATGCCGAGCTGGCGATCGCGGCGGCCCGCAGGGCGTACGACACGTGGCGGCTCGTGCCCGCGCCGAAGCGCGCGGAGCTGCTGTTCAAGGCTGCGCAGATCATCGCCGCCCGCAAGGAGGAGTTCGCGCGCGACATGACGCGCGAAATGGGCAAGGTCCTCGACGAGACGCGTGGCGACGTCCAGGAAGCGATCGACATGACCTACTTCCTGGCCGCGGAGGGTCGGCGT
>JAYQOO010000079.1:3029-8445 GCA_038144855.1 Acidimicrobiia bacterium
GGTCGGCGTCTGCACGGGCAGACCGCCCCGTCGGAGTTGCGCGACAAGTTTGCAATGTCGCTGCGCCAGCCGATCGGCGTCTGTTCGATGATCACGCCGTGGAACTTCCCGATGGCGATCCCGTCGTGGAAGATCATCCCGGCGCTGGTCTGCGGCAACACCGTGGTGCTCAAGCCGTCGGAACTGACGCCGCTGTCGTCAGTGCATTTCGTCAAGGTGCTCGAAGAGGCCGGCATCCCAGCCGGCGTGGTGAACCTGGTCACAGGTGGTCCGGCGGTCGGCGAAGTGCTGACCACGCACCCTGATGTGTCGGTGGTGTCGTTCACCGGCTCGACCGCGGTCGGCAAGCTCGTCAACCAGAACGCGGCGCCGTTCTTCAAGAAGGTCCACCTCGAAATGGGTGGCAAGAACGCCATCATGATCATGGAGGACGCGCAACTCGACCTTGCGCTGGAGGGCTGCCTGTGGGGCGGATTCGGCACGACGGGCCAGCGTTGCACCGCTGCGAGCCGCGTCATTATCCACGAGAAGGTGCACGACCGCTTCGTGGAGACCTTCGTGAAGCGCGCCTCGGCGCTGCGCGTTGGTGATGGCCTCGATCCGGCCACGCAGATGGGACCGTCGATCAGCGAGAAACAGCTGCAGAAGGTGATGAGCTACGTCGAGATCGGCAGGCAGGAAGGCGCGACGATCGCGTGCGGCGGACGGCGCTTGACAAGCGGCGCGCACGCCAACGGCTTCTTCCACGAACCCACCGTGTTCACCAACGTCACGCCGAACATGCGCATCGCGCGCGAAGAGATCTTCGGGCCCGTGGTCTCCGTGATCAAGGTGTCGTCGCTGGACGAGGCCGTGGCGGTGACCAACGACGTGGCCTACGGCTTGTCGTGCTCGATCTATACGCAAGACATCAACCGCGCCTTCCGGGCGATGCGCGACGTCTACACCGGCATCTTCTACGTGAATGCGCCGACGATCGGCGCCGAAGTGCACCTGCCGTTTGGCGGGACGAAGGCGACGGGCAACGGGCACCGTGAGGCTGGCCTCGCGGCGCTCGATGTGTTCTCGGAGTGGAAGTCGATCTACGTGGACTTCAGCGGCAAGCTGCAGCGCGCGCAGATTGATTAGTAGCCAGTAGCCAGTAGCCGATAGCCAGAACTACAAGAGTTCTTCTGGCATCTGGCTACCGGCATCCAGCTACTGGGCTACTTCCTTAGAAGCGCAAGCCGGCGGCAATGCGGAACGTGCGTCCGCCGTTGCCGTTGGTGCCGCCAAGCCCGGTCGGCGCGTAGGTCGGGATCGCCGTCTGGTTCAGGTTGGTGACGGTGTTGCCGCTGGCTTTGCCGAACTGTGCCGACTGCGTGAAGCCGGTGCGCAGACCGAGCGCGTCCGCGGTGGTTGCGGCGTTCTGGGTCACCGTGGTGTTCCAGGCGATCAGCTTCTGGTTGTTCATCACGTTGTAGACGTCAATCTTGACCCACGGACGAAGCTCGCGGAACACCGGCACGTTGTAGTGCGCCGACACATCGAACAGACCGTAGCCCTTGAACGTTTCCGATCCGCGCTCACCGAAGAACACCATCGCGGTGCCCAGCGCATCCGGGTAACCGGCGGCGGTCAGCAGCGCATCGGACACCATCCAATCCAACCGGTGTCAGGCACTGATCGGATCGAACGGTGGTTCAGAAGAGGAAAGTCCGTGCCACGCGGGGTGGGACGAATGGAATATCAAGTTCTTGCTGGAGAGCGGGTTAAGGGACTGACCGGAGTCGGACAGTGACGAAATAAACAACGAGCGGTATTGTCCGCTCAAGAAATTGGATTGGTGCTGGGACGAACTGCGGTAAAGCCCGAGCTATTGCAGTCGCGAGCGAATCGCCTTCTCGAGTTCGGGATTCACCTTGAAGCCCGTTTTCTTGGCCGACTCAACGGCTTCGAGTGCCAGTGCGAATCGCTGCGTTTCGAGATACACGACCGCAAGGTTGCTGAGCGCTTCCCCCGAACGGCGATCGGCTTCGGACGCGGCCTTGAACTCGCGCTCGGCGTCAACCATCTTGCCGGATCGGAAGTACGAACTGCCCAGCGACAGCGACACCCAGGCGGGCACACCCGTGCTCATTGCCACGCTGTTGCCCCGCGCGATGTACTCCTGCAGCTGGCGTCGCTGTTCTTGGAGTTGGCGCGCCTGATCCTGGCGTGCCAGGGTCTGTGGTCCCGATTGCACTTGCCGGATCATCTCGTCGATCTCGGTGATGCGATCCTGGCGATAACGCTGTGCTTCTTGCCGGCTGGTGAACTGTTTGCCGACCTGCGCTTCATACAAGGCCCGGCAGCGCTCGAGCGCGCTGCTCGCCGAGACAAACTGCTTCAGTGCGAGGTGCGCCCGTCCGAGGCCGTACCACGGCATTTCAAACGTTGGATCGATCTCAACGGCCAACTGAAACGCCTTGACCGCGTTGTCGAACTGCTCGCCTTGCATCAACTCCCAGCCACGCCGATTCTCGGCCCGCGATTTGTCGCGATCACCTGGCGACTGTCCCTGTGCGATCGCAGGCACGGCGATCACCAACAGTACGGCGAGCCAACGCGTCATCGTCCTCTCCCTCATCTTCTACAAAAGCAAACGCCCCGCGGATTGTAGTCCGCGGGGCGCTTGTGGTCGAGCCGAGTTCCGCTTAGAACAGGAACTTGATGCCGAAGCGCGCCTGGATGGGCCCCTGGAACGCGTTGTCCATCAGGAAGCGCGGATCCTTGACGGCCTGCGTCGGGATCAGCGACGCGAGCGTCTGGCGGCCCGAGTAGAACAGCGTCTCGTCAGGCGTGACCGAGTTGTTGCCCTGCTGGTAGGTCGAGAAGCGGCCCGTCGTCGTGTCCTGGTTGAACAGGTTCAGGACGTTGAGGCTGACCTGCAGGCTTCGGCCGTTCGACATGTTGAACGCGTGCTGCACCTGGATGTCGGTCTGCGAATACATCGGCGTGCGGCCATCGCTGCCGCGGCCGAGGTAGGTCACCGGGAGGTTGTTGCCCGGGTAGATACCGATTTCGCGGGTCACGGGCAGGCCGCTCGCCACGTACTGGTTCAAACCGAAGCTCGTGCCGAACGGAGCCTGGTAGATGAACTGGGTCTTGAACTGGTGCGGACGATCCGTCGCCAGCGGGCCCAGGGCCGGGATGCCGCCGTCCTGGAACATCATCAGCGGGTAGTCCCACAGACGGCCCACGTTCGGGCTGGTGCGGCCGTTTTCATCCGACTGCGAGAGACCCGAGTAGTTGCCGTAGAGGCGGCTCCAGAGGTAGCTCGGGCGGATGTACCAGCCGTTGCGCATCCGCTTTTCAAACGACACTTCGACGCTGTCGTAGTCGCGGACCGGCTTCGGCAGGTTGACGCGCGGATTGAGGTTGGCGATTTCCGTCAGGCCTTCACCGGGGTTGGCAACGATGTAGATCTCGTTGCTGTCGGCATCCAGCGCGCCGGTGTCTTCGATCGCGCGATCGACCTGCTTGTGGACGTAGTGAACGCCGATCGACATCGCATCGTTCAGCTGGTGGTCGATGCCGGCGGTGTATTCCTGCAGCTTCATCGGCTTCAGATTCGGCTCGATCGCATCAGCGCCAAACGACGCATGACGGAAGTCGGTGGTGCGGAACAGCGTGCCCGGGCAGGCCGGTGGACAGTTGGTGCCGTCGACCAGCGTGTTCCAGTTGAAGGTGTCCAGCGTGTAGTAGCGCTCGAGCCACTTGTCGCCGCCGAACGAGCCGCGCGGCAGTTCGAGCTTGAAGATGTCGTAGAAGATGCCCCACGAGCCAAACACCTTCCACTTGCCGTCGCCCTTGACGTCATAGGCGAAGCCAGCGCGCGGCGCCAGCTTGTCGGCGAAGTCGAATTCGATGCCGAACTCGGGCACGTCCGCGTCGTTCGAGTAGGTCGGGACGCGCTCGCGCTCGGTGCGGACACCGAGGTTGATGGTCAGCTTGTTGTTGATCGTCCACGCGTCCTGGATGAACAGGCCGATGTTGGTGGTGTGGATGTCGCCTTCGGTGATGAAGCCCTGTTTCGGCGCGACTGCATTGGTGCGGACCGAGTAGTAGCCGTAGGTGCCGCGGTTGCCGGCCAGCGCCTGGTTCCAGAAGATCGACACGCGGTTGCGTGACTCGCCGGTCAGCACGTTGTTGCCGACGCGATCAGCCTGCACGCCGAGCTTGAACTGGTGCTCGCCGCCGGCCTTCACATACAGCGTGGTGTCGGCCTGACCGTAGAAGCGGGTCTGCTGGTCTCTGGTGGTCTTGCTGTTGGCCCCGGTCGGGATGCTCTGGAATCCGGTGGCGCGCTGCAACGCAGCCGGCACGTCAAGGAAGCCGATGTTGTTGGTGTTGGTCCAGCGGTAGAGCGGAACTTCGTTGACGTTCTCGTCATTGACGTCGGACGTGTAGTAGCCGCCGCGGATACCGAACAGCAGCTTCGACGAGGCCACGTAGTCGACGTTGCCCGAGAACGACTGGTTCGGGAACTTCGAAATCTTGCCGTACTGGGTGCCAGCAGGATCGAGGCCGTTCAGCGAAGGCAGCAGCCCATCGGTCTTCGAGGTGCTGTTGTTGTAGGCCAGGCGCAGGCGCGTGGCGTTGTTGATCTGCGACGTCACGTTGCCGGTGGCGTAGTGGATCGTCACCTTCTGTTCGCGCTCGGTCGAGGTCGCGGCCGGGTTGTTCGCGGTCGTCGCACTCACCGAACGAGTGTTGGTGGTCAGCGCCGGCTGGTAGGCGCCGAAGAACCACATGCGGTTGCGCATGATCGGGCCACCGAGGGCGAAGCCGGGCTCGTGACGGGTGCGGCCGTCCTTCGGATAGCTGACGTATTCGGCATTGGTCGAGTCCGTCAGTTTGGTGCGCAGCGTCGGGCGGCGGGCGCCCTCGAGCGAGTCACCTTCGAAGTTGTAGAGCGCGCTGCCGTGGAAGTCGTTGGTGCCGCTCTTGGTGACGGCGTTGATCACGCCGCCGGTGGCGCCGCCGAACTCTGCGGTGTAGCCCGACGACTTGACTTGGACTTCTTCGATGAAGTCGACGATCACGTTCTTGCTCGAGGTGCCGTCCTGGAGGTCGGTCGTCTCGATGCCGTCGATGATGAAGCGGTTCTCACCGGCACTGGCGCCGTCGATCGAGAGACCACCGAGCTTCGATTCGCTGTTGGCACCCGGCGCCTGCGTGACCAGCGACGTGAAGTCGCGGCCCTTCGGCAGCAGGTCCACCTGCTCGGCGCGGATGTTCGTCTGACGCGAGGTCTGGCGAACGTCGACGAGCGGCGTCTCCGCCGTGACGTTCACGGTCTCCGTGACGCCCGACAGCGGCAGCGAGAAGTCGACCTTCTTGATCTGGCCGAGGGGGGCGCCCCCGGGCCCCCGGGGCGTATAAACAACTGGCC
>JAYQOO010000079.1:8455-18872 GCA_038144855.1 Acidimicrobiia bacterium
CGCGAGATGTCGACCTTCTTGAGCTGGCCGCGGGCGACGCGCACGGCGCCCACTTCCTTCGAGACGAATCCCTGAAGGTTGGCGCTGATCTTGTAGTTGCCCGGCGCGAGCGACGGGAAACGATAGACACCGACCGCGTCGGTGACAGTGGTAACCGGCTGGCCCACGTTCGACGTGGCCTCAACCGTGGCACCTGGCAGCACGGCACCCGAGGCGTCCTTCACGACGCCTTCAATCGAGCCACGAATATCCTGCGCCCAGGCGGGCGAGGCGATTGCGGCAATTAGTACGAGAACCGCGAAAGGTTTACGGAACATTACCTTTCCTCCTTGAAAGGACAAGAACAGATGAGAAACACAAACCGGCGGGTAGTCAGACTCGCCGGGTCCTTAAATGGGACCTTTTCGAGTCTAGTCCAGTCAGGGGACGAAGTGAGGGATGAAAGTAGTTTGAAACGGGCCAGACTGCACGTTTTGTGGGATGAAACAGGCAATTAGACGAGCTGGTCGGCCGCCCGGAATCCCTGTAATTTGAACAGTCGTTTGATATTATCGCCACATCGTGTCATCGCATGACGTGTCGTTGCGGCAAGTTGTGATCCTGGGCGCCGCCCGGACGCCGATTGGCCGGTACGGTGGGTCCTTCAAGGATGTACACGCGGCCGAGCTGGGCGCGATTGCCGCGAGGGCCGCTATCGCGAGGTCCGGCCTGACCCCCGGTGACGTTCACGAGGTCTTGATGGGGCACGGCCGCCCGGCGGGAGTCGGACCGAATCCCGCGAGGCAGGTGGCCCATCGCACAGGCGTACCGAACACGGCCCCGGCCTACACGATCAACAAGGCGTGCGCGGGCGGCATGCAGGCGCTTGCCTCTGGCGCGCAGAGCATCCTGCTCGGCGAGTCTGAGGTCGTCCTGGCCGGCGGCATCGAGAACATGAGCCGCGTGCCGTACCTGGTCGACGCGGTCGACGCGCGCTGGGGCCACAAGATGGGCAACTTCCAGTTCGTCGACGCGATGTATCGCGATGGCTTCGCCGATCCGCTCTCAGGCTTGATCATGGGCGAGACCGCGGAAGTGCTGGCCCGGCAGTACGGCATCACAAGAAAGCAGTCCGACCAGTTCGCACTCGACAGCCAGCGCAAAGCTGAAGCGGCGCAAAAGGCCGGCCACTTCTCGCGCGAGATCGCGCCGGTGTCCATCACTGAGAAGGGCAAGACCGTCGAGATCTCGGCGGATGAACATCCGCGCCACGGCTCAACGATCGAGGCGCTTCGGAAGCTCCCCCTGACGTTCCCGAAGGTCGAAGGCCAGGACGGCATCATTACCGCCGGTTCGGCGTCAGGCATCACCGACGGCGCGGCCGCGCTCGTGCTCGCATCCGCGGAGTTTGCCAAGGCGCGCGGGCTGAAGCCACTGGCCAGGATAAGTGGATGGGCGAGCGCCGGCGTGGATCCGCGCATCATGGGCATTGGCCCGGTGCCGGCGATCGCGAAGTTGAAGGAGCGGACCGGACTCGGCATCGAGGCATTTGACCTGGTCGAGATCAATGAAGCGTTTGCGGCGCAGGTTCTCGCCGTGCTGAAAGATGTGCCGATTCCTGCAGAGAGGCTCAACGTCAACGGCGGCGCGATCGCCCTCGGACATCCCATCGGTTGCAGCGGCGCTCGCATTGTCGTGACCCTGTTGCACGAGCTGCAGCGTCAGGGAAAATCGAGAGGCCTTGCCACGTTGTGCGTGAGCGGCGGGATGGGCATGGCGCTCGCCATCGAGATGGCTCAATGAAAATTGCGGTGATTGCCGGAGACGGCATTGGCAAGGACGTGACCGCGGAGGCGGTCAAGACCCTCAACACGGTCTCCAGCGTCTTCGGGCGGGCGATTACGATCGAGCAATTGCCGTGGAGCGCCGATCACTATTTGAAGACCGGCGAAACACTGCCGGCCAATGGCTACGACCTGCTGCGCTCCTTTGATGCCGTGTTCGTCGGCGCGCTCGGGGATCCGCGCGTCGCCGACAACAAGCACGCGCGCGACATTCTGCTGGGCAGCCGCTTCGAACTGGATCTCTACGTCAACTACCGCCCGGTCAGGCTGCTGAATGACCGGCTGAGCCCGCTGAAGGATCGCGGCCGCAAGGACATCAACTTCGTCGTGTTCCGCGAGAACACCGAAGGCGTCTACGTCAGCGTCGGCGGCCGGTTCAAGGCCGGGACCGAAGACGAGGTCGCGATCCAGGAAGAGATCAACACCTACAAGGGCGTGCATCGCATCATCAAGCACGCATTCGAGTTCGCACAGGCCAACGGCCACACCAAGGTGTGCATGGCCGACAAGAGCAACGCCATGCAGCAGGGCCACGCGCTCTGGCAGCGCGTGTTCAAGGAAGTGGCCGCGCAGTACCCGGGCATCACGGCCACGCATCAATATATCGACGCGATGGCGATGTTCATGGTCAAGGATCCCGGCCAGTACCAGGTCATCGTCACCAACAACCTGTTTGGCGACATCATCACCGACATCGGCGGCGCGCTGCAGGGCGGCCTCGGCATGGCGGCGTCGGCAAACATGCATCCGGGGAAGACGTCGCTGTTCGAGCCCGTCCACGGATCAGCGCCACCGCTGGCCGGGAAGAACGTTGCCAACCCGATTGGCGCGATCCTGTCGACAGCGCTGATGCTGGAGACGCTCGGCGCGAAGGACGAAGCGAAGGCGATTGAAGGCGCGGTCGAGAAGGCCATTGCCGAGCATCAAGTGACCTCCGACATCGGCGGTCAACTCGGGACCCGCGAGGCCGGGGATTTTATTCAGAAACAAGTAGCCAGTAGCCGGTAGCCAGAGCAAGTAGCAGGAATCAAATACACATGAGCAAACAGGTTTTCATTCTTGGTGGCGCGCGCACCCCGATGACCACACATGTCGGCGCGCTGAAAGATTTTTCGGCGATCGACCTCGGCGCAATTGCGTCAAAAGCCGCTCTCGAGCGCAGCGGCGCCAGCCCCGAGTGGATCGATCATGTTGTGTTCGGCAACGTGCAGCAGAGCAGCGTGGACGCGCACTACGGCGCGCGTCATGTTGGTCTCAAGGCAGGGCTGCCGATTGAAGTGCCGGCGCTCACGGTGAATCGGCTGTGCGGCTCCGGCATTCAGGCCGTGATCAGCGGCGCGCAGCACATCCAGCTCGATGAAGCCGGCGTGTCACTGGTTGGCGGCATGGAGAACATGAGCCAGGTGCCGCACATCATTCGCGGCGCGCGCGTGGGCTTCAAGCTGGGCCAGGGCAAGATGGAAGACTGGCTCTGGGAAGGCCTCAACGACCCGTACGCGGGCTGTTCGATGGCGATTACCGCCGAGAACTGCGCGACGAAATACGGGATCACGCGTGAAGAGGCCGACGCCTACGCGCTCCGCTCGCAGCAACTCGCGCACAAGGCGTGGACCTCCGGGGTGATGAAGGAAGAGGTCGTGCCCGTCGAGATCAAGACGCGCAAGGGCGTCACGCTGATCGAACAGGACGACCACATGCGCCCGGACACGACCATGGAGATCCTGGCGAAGCTGCCGACGGTGTTCAAGAAAGACGGCGTCGTCACGGCCGGTAACGCCAGCGGCATCGTCGACGGCGCTGCGGCACTGGTGATCGCTGGTGAAGACGCGGTCAAGGCGAAGGGCGCCAAGCCGCTTGGACGAATCGTGTCGTGGGCGACGGTTGGCGTCGAGCCGACCTTGATGGGCATGGGGCCCGCGCCGGCGATCCGCAAGGCGCTCGAGCGCGCCAGGCTGTCGCTCGGCGATCTTGATCTGATCGAGATCAACGAGGCGTTTGCCCCACAGTACCTGGCATGCGAAAAGGAACTGGGTCTCGATCGCGACAAGGTGAACGTCAACGGCGGCGCCATTGCGATCGGCCACCCGCTCGGCGCCAGCGGCGCCAGGTTGGTGCTGACGCTGTTACTCGAACTCCGTCGGCGCGGCAAGAAGTACGGCGTGGCGTCGGCGTGCATTGGCGGCGGCCAGGGCATTGCGATCATCGTGGAGGCTCTCTAAATGGCGATTAAGACTGTCGGAGTGCTCGGTTGCGGATTGATGGGCGCGGGCATCGCGCAGGTGTCGGCCGCGGCCGGTTTCAAGACCATCGTTCTCGAAGTGAATGAGGACGTGCTCAAGAAGGGCCTCGCACGCATCGACAAGTTCCTGACCGGCGGGGTGGAGAAGGGCAAGGTCACGCCCGAGCAGAAGAAGACCGTCCTCGATAACCTGACCGGCACCACGAAGTACGCTGACCTGAAGGACTGCGACCTGGTGATCGAAGCGATCATCGAGAATGTCGAGATCAAGAAGCAGGCCTACGCGCAGGTGGAAGCCGTCGTCGGCCCGAACTGCATCATCGCGTCAAACACCTCGTCGCTCTGCATCACCGAGCTGGGCGCCGGGACGAAGCGTCCGGACAAGGTCGCGGGCCTGCACTTCTTCAATCCCGTCCCGCTGATGAAGCTGGTTGAAGTGATCCGCGCGCTGGCCACGAGCCAGGAGGCCCACGACGCGCTGCTCGGATTCGTGAAGGCGATCGGCAAGGAGCCGATCACCGCGCCCGATCGCGGCGGCTTCATCGTCAATCGCCTGCTCGTGCCGTATCTGCTGGATGCCATTCGCTGCTATGAAGAGGGCCTCGGTACCGCGGAAGACATCGACAAGGGCATGATGCTCGGGTGTGGTCACCCGATGGGGCCGTTGACGTTGCTGGATTTCGTGGGTCTCGACACCACGTATTTCATCGCCAACATCATGTTCGAGGAGTTCCGCGAACAGCGCTTTGCGCCGCCACCGCTGCTGAAGCGGATGGTGCTGGCCGGGCACCTGGGCAAGAAATCAGGTCGGGGGTTCTACGACTACACGCCACGGGGGTAAGTGAGCAACCCTGACGCCCGCCGCTCTCCAGCCCAGGCGCGATCCATCCTGACCTGGGCGCTGCCGCTGCTTGCCGTGGCGGCCGGGCTCGTACTGACTGTGCTGGCCTGGCAACTGGCCCGACGGCAGGTCGAGTCGGTGCAGCAGCAGCGCTTTCAACGCCTCAACGAGCGCCTCGTGTCGACGACCGAGGCGCGTTTTGCGTCCGCCTCCCAGCTGGTCGTCAGCCTGCGGGCGGCGCTGGCGGCCGGTGGCGCGGCCACGCCCGCACAGTGGTCCGCCTACGTCTCTGAAACTGAGCCGTACTTCCGCGACGGTGTGGTCGGTGCGGGCTATATCGAGCGCGTCGCCCGTACCGAGGTCGACGTTGTCGAACAACGCCTCCGCAAAGAGTTCAACCGGTCCCGAATCCTCCGGCTCGGTGGTGTGGTTCACCGTGACAGCCGCTGCAACAGGTGTTTGGCCTGCTCCTTGAAGCGCCGATCCTCCGGCGTCCAGTTCGGATCGAACGGTGCGTCGACCGCGGCTTGCGCGGCCTGGCGCGCTTCGGGCTTGCGGCCCATGTCTTCCAGCGTCTCGGCCAGGAAGAGGTACGAGATGACGCTCTTGGTGTTGTAGCTCAGCGCCTTGCGCAGGTGCTCTTCGGACTTCTTGTTGCTGCCGCCGAACAGGCCAGGCACCTTGAAGTACCAGCGGCCAAGGGCGCGATCCGCTGAGCCATCAAGATACGCAGGATTCGCCTTGAGGGCGGCCAGCAGTGCGCTCTTGATCTGGCCGCGATACTTGATGCCCTGTGTAAGGCCAAAGGACTCGGCAAGCGCCCCCATGTTTGCGGCCATCCAGAAGTGACCTTCGGGGCGGTTGCTGTCCATCGCGATGGCGGCGCGTGCGGCGACGATGCCTGCTTCGAGGGCGGCACGCCGCTCGGCTTCCGGCAGGCCGTTGGTGCCAAGCCAGTAGCGCGCCTGTGATAGCTTGAACGCGGACTCAAAGCCCTTCGGATTGGCGGCCAGCCGCGCGGCCCATATCTCGGTCGCCCTGACGGCGCTCGCACGGTTCTCCCGGTCCTGGTAAAGCGCGTCCGGGTCGCCGGCGGGAACCTGGACGCCGCCGAGGGCATCCAAAGCAGGAATGAGCGAAAGCGCGACGTACAATATGCAGATGCAGGATTTGATTCGCCAGATGTTGACGGAACTGGGCGAGGACCCGGAGCGCGAGGGGTTGCTCAAGACGCCCAGGCGTGTCGACAAGGCGCTGCGGTTTCTCACAAGCGGGTACTCCGCTGACATTGATGCGGTCCTGAACGAGGCGCTATTCAGCGTCGATTATAGCGAGATGGTCATCGTCCGCGACATCGACTTCTACAGCATGTGCGAGCACCACCTGCTGCCGTTTTTCGGCAAGTGCCACGTCGCCTACATCCCGAACGGCAAGGTGATCGGCCTGAGCAAGATCCCGCGCCTGGTGGACATTTTCGCGCGGCGCCTGCAATTGCAGGAGCGGCTGACCAACCAGATCGCCAATACCATCCGGGAGAAGATTCAGCCGCTGGGCGTTGCGGTGGTCGTCGAGGGCACGCACCTGTGCATGTCGATGCGCGGCGTGGAAAAGCAGAATTCGTACACGATCACGAGCGCGATGCTGGGGGCGTTCCGCGACCAGCAGCGTACCCGCATGGAATTCTTGGAGCTGCTCAAGCTGCGAAGCGGCAGCCTGTCAGTGACAGGACTGCCGCTCCCGCAGGGTTCACACCACGACGACTAGAACCTGAACGCCAGGTTGAAGCGGACGTTGCGCGGGCCGAGCACCTGCGACGGTGAGGCGAACTGCGCGACGGTATTGATGGCGCCATTCGGGTCGCCGTTCTGGCGCAGGTTGATGGTGCCGCCCAGCGACCGCGCGTCCCAGAAGGTGTTGTCGTTGGTGACGTTGTGCACGTCGACCGACAGCTCGAGGCTGCGGGGGCCGAAGTTGATGGTCTTGAACGCGCGCACGTCCGCGGCCATGCGCGTCGGCAGGCGATAGGACCCGAGCGGTTCGACGTTGACAGCGGTGTTGCCGCCCACCGTCTGCGCGGTGTTGATCGAGCGGGTGATCACCGCGCCGCTCGAGCGGCTCATGTTGGCGGCGAAGCCGATGTTGTAGAACGGCAGGATGTAGGTGCCGGTCAGCTTGAACTGATGCGGGCGATCGCCGGTCTGGCCGGTCACCGGACCTTCCACGTTGATCAGCGCGTTCGGGTTGACGTTGACGCTTAAGCCCTTCTGCCGCGTCTGACTATAGGTGTAGCCCATCAGCATCTGCCACCGGTTCGACATGCGTTTGGTCGCGGTGAACTCAATACCGTTGTAGGTCTGGCGGAACGTCGGATCGTTGGTGAAGTAGGTCCGGTTCACCGCCGTTGAAGTACGGTTGTAGAACTGGAACGTCGAGTCGTCCGACGTGCCGGCGACGCCGTCGCGGCCCAGGTCGGCGCGGGTCGTCAGGAAGGTGTCGTAGGGCAGCGCCGGGTTCGAGGTCGCCTGCACGTCGCGTTCGACGCGATGCGTCGCGGTCACGCTGAAGCGCAGGTTCTCGAACAGTTCGTGGTCGATACCGCCGGTGAACTCGTCGGTGTAAGGACGCTTGTAGTCAGGATCGCGCGACACCGTAGTGGTGTCGACGCGCGAGATGACCGGCGTGCCGACGTTTTCGCCGAGCTGGAATTTGCGATCGCCGTTGATGTCGTTCCAGGAGTACTGCTCCGAATAGTTACCGTTCGGATTGAAGCCGCCCAGAATGCCGCCGCCGGCCGCGATCATGTAGTAGTAGCGGCCCGCCGCGAGCTTGAGCGCGGTGCGACCGTTGCCCATGAGGTCATAGGCAGCGCTGAGGCGCGGCCCCACGGTTTTCCAGTCGACCACGTCCTCGATCTTGGCGAACGAGCGCTGCAGGGTGGGGAAGAAAGCGCTTGCCGGGCTGCTCTGTTCCGGCAGGTAGCCGTTGACGTGCTCCCAGCGAACGCCCGCGGTCACCGTCAACCGGTTCCACGACACCGAATCCTGCGCGTACAGCGACAGCACGTCGAGCGCGGTCTTGGTGTAGACCGGCGTGGCGAACATCGTCACGTTCTGTGACAGGCCGGTGCTGCTGTTGTAGCTGATGTCGACGTCGCCGAAGCGCACGTCGCGCTGCTCGACCGGCATGTGCGAGTAGTCCACGCCGAACTTGAATTCGTGGCGGCCGCCCAGCGCTTCGTCGAGATAGTACTGGCCAGTGGTGTTCATCTGGTAGCGGTCGCGCCAGCGCTCGGCGCCGGTGGCGGCGTTACGGGTGCGGATGTTGGTGGCGGTGTCGAGCAGCGTCTGCTCGTTGCCGTTGAGATACGTCGGGAAGAAGATGCGGTTGAGGCCAACGCGCGCATCCAGGAAGAACTTCTGCGTGACGACCGAGTTCCACAGCAACTGGTAGATGTCGAACACGTCGTCTTCGTTGTTGGTGGACTCCAGCACCGTGACGTTCGACGCCGTCAGGAAGCGGTTCGGCTTCTTGTAGTACTGGCGTGAGTAGAGGGCGGTCAGGCGGTTGCTGTTGCCGGCCTGGTAGTTGGCGTTGATCAACCCGGAGGTGATGTCGGTCTTGTCGAGCACCAGCGTCGAAAATGCCGCCGGCACGTTGACGTGCACGCGCCAGTCGCGGAACGACGTGAAGACGCGCAGCTTGCGGGCAATCACCGGTCCGCCGCCGCTGACGTTGACGTCCGAGACGAAGTCGACGGCGTTGGTCTCTGGGCGGAATCCATAGCGGAGCAGGTTGGTGTCGATGTTCTGCGTCTGCGTCGCATCACCAAGCCAGGCGCCCGTGACGCGGCCGCGCCAACTGTCGCCACCGCTCTTGGTCACCATGTTCAGGAACACGCCGCTGGTCGGCACGGTGATGTCGTGCGCACCGGTCGACACCTGGATGTCGTCGAACGCGTCGAAGTCGTAGTAGAAGCCGGCTGCGCCAATCGCCGCGGGATCACCGACGTTGATGCCGTTCAGGTAGCTGGTGTTCTGCTGGCTCGTCGTGCCGCGCGCGTTGAACGTGCCTTGCAAACCGCCCGAGGTGCCGCCGACGTCCGGACGCGTGATCAACAGGCTGGGCACCTTGTATTCCACGAGGCCCCAGATGTCGCGACCGCCGGGCGTGCCCTGAAGCAACTGTTCGCTCAGGTTGACGCTCGTGTTCGCCGTCGTGGTGTCAACGACCGGCGATGCGCCGGTGACGGTCACCGTTTCGGCGACGGTTGCGACCGCCAGCGACATGTCGAGCGGCACGGTCTGGCCGACGACGACCTGCACGTTCTCACGAACGACCGTGCGGAAGCCCTGGAGCTCGACTCGAACCGAGTAGATGCCGGGCTGCAGAGACGGGAAACGATTGACACCGCCAGTGTCGGTGACGCCGGTCATGGTGCCGGCGACCAGTACTGGGCTAGACAGGGTCACCGACACGCCGGGAACGGCGCCGCCCTGTTGATCGGTCACCCTGACCAGGATGGAACCGGTTTGCACTTGGGCAGATGCGCCCGCCGCAACAACGGTCGTGAAGATAAGGGCCGCGAACCACACTCTGACTCGAATCATTTCAAGGACCTCCGGGATTTCGTAGCGCGCCTTACGAGACGTTGAATTCAAACAAGGCAATGCGTTGGAGCTCTTCCGTACAACGTGCGACAGTGACGCACCTCAACCGACTTCCAATCTGACGGCGGCAGGATTGAGGAATGCCATAAGCAATACCTTTGCCCCCGGGCGATATACTGGCTGCATGCGTCTGGTGATCGCACTTCTGTGTGCAACCGTCTTCGCGCTGCCGTCTGTTGAAGCGCAAACGCGAAAGTCCACGCCCAAAAAGACGACGAGGACCACAAAGGCTGCACCAGCGCCGATATTGTCGCGCATTCAGGCTGAGCTTATCTGCCCATCAGAATTGGGAATGGGTGTCACAACCGGCCGGCGCTTCTGTGACGTGCTCACGGGCGCCGATCCCAAGGAGGGGGTGCTCGTCACGATCCCTCCGCATCGCGGCCCCGTGACGCTGTCGTTCGAGCTCCATAACCGCCACACGTATTCGGCGGAACTGGTGAAGCTCAAACAGGCCTACCGCAAATACACCGCGACCGTCGGCGTCCTGTCGATGGACAACACGCTGGTTGATCGCGCTGTCGCGCAGAGTGAGTTTCGAACCGAGAAAGACCTGTTCGACCGCATCAGCGGCGGCGCCGGTCCCGGTGGCGTGAAGGCCGTTGCGCCGTCGGGCAGCGAGCTGATCATCATGGAACTGCCGGGCGACATCGGCGACCAGGTGTCGATTCTGGGCGAGAAGCTGTCGGTGATGCGGCTCGATGGCAACGACAACTTCACCAGCGCCGGCCGGCCGATTGCCACCGTCAGCAACGTGATGGTTGAGTACCGGCCAGGTCCTCCCCCGAAGAAGGCGCCCCCAAAGAAGGCGCCTGCGAAGAAGGGCTAGGAACAGTCCGCCTGAAGG
>JAYQOO010000080.1:0-1811 GCA_038144855.1 Acidimicrobiia bacterium
GAATGGGACGCGGCCTTCACCCCCCTCGACCGCGGCATCGAGTCCTACAAGCAATACGAAGGAACGCTCGCGCAGGGCGCCACGCGCCTGCTCGAGGCGTTGCGTGATCGCGATCAACTTGGCCAACTGAGTTACAAGGTCTGGTACTACCCGTCGCTGCAATACGACGAGGATCAGCGCAACAACACCATCAACGCGCGCCGCCAGCGGGTGCAGCTGCTGCTCGCAAAGTGGCAGCAGGCCACGTCGTGGTTTCAGCCCGAGTTGCTGAAGCTGCCGCTGGCAGACATTCGCAAGTGGATGGATGCGTCGGCGGAACTTGCCACCTACAGGTTCGCCATCGAAGAAGTGTTCCGGTTGCAGGCGCACGTGCTCGACGAACAGGGCGAACGGCTACTGTCGCTCACCGAGCGGGTGTCCAGTGTGCCCCGCGATTCCTACGCGGCCCTCTCGACCGCGGACGCGAAGTTCCCGACCATCACGCTGTCGACCGGCGAGACCACGCAGGTGAGCTACGGGCAGTATCGAAAGCTGCTGGCCACGTGCCGTGCTCAGGACGATCGGCGCAAGGCCTTCGAGGCGCTCTACGACACCTACATTGCCAGCCTCAACACCTACGCCACGATCTACAACGGCGTGATGCACGGCGACTGGTTCGAGGCGCGGGCGCGCGGGTATCAGACCACGCTCGACGCCGCGCTCTACGGCAACGCCATTCCCACCAGCGTCGTCGAGAACCTGATTCGCGAAACCAAGAACGGCGTCGCACCGTTTCGCCGCTACCACAAGCTACGCAAGCGCGTCCTGCAGTTGCAGGATTACTACGTCTTCGATGCGTTCGTGCCGCTGGTTGACGACAAGGTCAAGTACGCCTACGACGACGTGCTGGATTGGATCGTGCAGGCTGTCGCGCCGCTCGGGGCGGAGTATCAGGCGCGCGTCCGTCGCGCGTTTTCCGAGCGTTGGATCGACGTCTACGAGAATCAGGGCAAACGCAGCGGCGCCTATTCGGCGCCCGTGTATGGATCGAATCCATACATGCTGATGAACTACAACGACACGCTGGATGCGGTGTTCACGCTGGCCCATGAACTCGGCCACTCGATGCACACCATGCTGTCGCACGAGACGCAGCCGTTCGTCTATGCCGGCTACACCATCTTCGTCGCGGAAGTGCCGTCGACGCTGAGCGAGGCATTGCTGCTCGACTTCATGCTGACGCGCGCCAGGACCCGGGAAGAACGCGTCGTCTTGCTGCAGCACGCCATCGACAACATCGTCGGGACGTTCTACAACCAGGTGTTGTTCGCCGACTTCGAGCTGGAAGCGCATCGGCTCGTCGAGCAGGACCAGCCGATCACGTCGGAAACGCTCAGCGGCATCTATGCCAGGCTGTTGGGTGAGTATTGGGGTGATGCCTTGTCGCCCGATCAACGCGCGCAGCACACGTGGGCGCGCATTCCGCACTTCTTCCAGTCGCCGTACTACGTCTACCAGTACGCGACCTGCTTTGCCTCCACCGCGAAGTTGATGGAAGAGGTGGGCAGCAAGGATCCGGTTGCCCGCCAGGCGGCAGTCGACCGCTACCTCACGCTGCTGAAGTCGGGCGGGTCAGACCACCCGATGGAGCTGCTGAAGAAGGCCGGCGTCGATCTCAGCAAGCCCGAGACCGTGCGAGCGGTGTCGGCACAGCTCGACGGTCTCGTCGATCGCCTGGAGAAAGAGCTGCAGTAGGGGACAGTCCGCCTCAAGGCGGACGCCGCGGGTGATTGGGGATTCCTGCCGCCAGCATCAAGCCGTGCCCGCTGGTC
>JAYQOO010000080.1:1821-18870 GCA_038144855.1 Acidimicrobiia bacterium
CCGGGCGGGGGGGGGGGGGGGCGCCCCCCGGGGGGGGGGGGGGGGGCGCCGGCGGCCCCCCGCCCCGGCGGGCCCCCCCCCCCCCCCCCCCCCCCCCCGCCGCGGGTGATTGGGGATTCCTGCCGCCAGCATCAAGCCGTGCCCGCTGGTCCTTGCAGCATCGGCCTTAGCTGGATGGCTCCTGCCCCGTGTCCCTGCGGCATCCGGCTTTAGCCGGATCGTTCCCTAATCAGTCCGAAGCGCGGCCAGCGGGTCGATCCGCATCGCCTTTCGAGCCGGCACCAGCGCGGCCAGCGCCGCAATGGGCTGTTTACCGATTTCGATTCGCAGCCGCTGCCAACCGCCACGACCAAAGGCGAACGCCGCGACGGCAAGTTTGTCTACCGCGCCAACCGCAGCACCCGTGTGCGGGTGGGCCGCGGCGGACCTGAAATCACTTTCGAGACGCTGAACGGCAACGTCCGCGCGCGTTGGGTTGGGAGCGCACAATGAACCTTCGATCGATTCGCCGCATTCCACTGCTCGTCGCCGCGCTCGGGCTGCTCGCGACCGGCGTGTCCGCACGACAGCAGGCTGCGCCGGCACCGCCGGCCGACCGCGTGACCGTGCCGCTGAGTGATCCCTCCAGGCCGGCCCTGATCGATGTCTCTCTGGTGCAGGGCAGCATCACCGTCCGCGGCAGCAACCGCAAGGATGTGGGGGTGGTGGCCATGCCCGAGGCCGACCGCCCGCGCCGCCGCTACGACGCCAATGCGGATGGTTTGCGACGTCTGCCGCAAACCGCCGGCTTCCGGATCTCGGAGGAGGGCAATCGCGTCAAGATCGGCTCGGATGACCCCGGCCGCTCGATCAACTTCGAGATCGAGGTGCCGCTGCGCAGCAACCTGAAGCTGTCGGCGGTGAACGACGGCGAGATCCTGATCGAGAACGTCGATGGCGAGCTCGAGGTGACCAACGTCAACGGCGGCATCGTCATGAACAGCGTCGCCGGATCGGTGATCGCCGGCACGACCAACGGGACCGTCCGCGCGACCCTGACGCGGGTCAACGCCCAGCGCGAGATGGCGTTCACGTCGCTGAATGGGACGGTCGACGTCACGCTGCCGCCGGCCACCAGGGCCAACCTGCGGATGCGCAGCAATAACGGCGACGTGTATTCGGACTTTGACGTGCAGCTCGCGGCGTCCACGCCGAGCGTTGAGGAGACGCGGAGCAGCAACGGCCGCTACCGCATCAACCGCAACCGTGCCATCGTCGGCGCCATCAACGGCGGCGGCCCCGAAATCGAGCTCCGGACGTTTAACAGCAACGTCTACGTGCGGAAAGGCCGGTAAGGTCCCGGCTTCTGCCGGACGCCTACTGCCCGATCGCGTACAGGTACTTGTAGCCGCGCATGAAGATCTCGCCGTCGACCAGTGCGGGTGAGGCATCAAAGCCATCATCCAGCGAGTTCTCGGCGAGCACTTCATACGTGGTGCCGTGCTTGATGACCGTCGTCACGCCATCACGCGCGACGATGTAGACCCTTCCGTCGGCGCCGACCGGCGACGCAAACACTTCGCCCATGGCTTTCGCGATGCGCTGCACCTGGTAGTGGGGCTTGCCGCTTGGCGCGTCAAACGCCGAGAGCAGGCCGTTGTTGGTCTTCAGGAAATACAGGATGTTGTCGTAGAGCAGGGGTGACGGCACGTACGGGGTGTCGCGATCGAGCTGCCACGCGATCGCGCCGCTCGTCGCGATATCCCCCTTGGCCTCAGCCAGCTTGATGGCCTTCAGGTTGTTGCCGCGGAAGCCGCTCATGATGAACACCATGCCGTTGCCGGACACCGGCGACGGAATCACGTTCATCGTCGTGCCCGGGCCCTCCCACACCAGTTTGCCGGTCTGCAGGTCGAAGCTCCGCACCTTGTTCATGGCGTTGACAATCACCTGCTGACGCCCCTCGTGGGTGACGACCAGCGGCGTGGCCCAGGTGTCCATCTCGGGATGATCGACGCGCCACAGTTCCTTGCCGGTGCGCTTGTCGAGCGCGATGACGTAGGACGGCTGGTTGAGGTGATCCCACACCACGACCAGCGTGTTGCCGAAGAGCACCGGTGTAGAGCCTTCGCCGAACTGGTTGCGCATCTGCTTGTCGCCGAAGTCCGCGTTCCAGATCGGCTTGCCGTTCATGTCGTAGGCGTAGAGGCCGCGCGATTCGAAGTAGGCGAAGACGTGTTCGCCGTCTGTGATCGCGGAGCTGGAGGCCCAGCTGCCGTTGTCCTGGTGCGCGGCTTCGTGCGGCTCTTCTTGGCGAGCCGTGTGCTCCCACACGGTCTTGCCGGTCTTGCGATCGAGGGCGAGGACCTTGTACTGGTGCACACCGCGCTGCGGCAGGGCACCGCGGGGTTGATGTTGCGCGTCGCCGGAGATGCCGACGGGGACCGCGGTCAGCAGGAAGATGCGGTCGTTCCACACGACAGGAGACGACGAGCCGCGGCCGGGGATCTGCACCTTCCACTTGATGTTCCTGGTTTCACTCCACTCGACTGGAGGCTTGGCGGTCCGCGAGACGCCACTCATCTCGGGGCCGCGCCACTGCGCCCAGTTTCGGGCGTCATTGACGGCCCCGTTCAGGGCAATAGTGGAGAGGACCAGCAGCACTGCCGCAAATCCGAGCGGAATTCTCATGTCCTAGATACTCCGCTTTTCTTCTCGTTGCTTACCGCTAAGTTCGTGTGCGCCCGGGCACCTGGATGCGCGTCTGAGCCCTGGGCGTCGAGCAGGGCCAGCGCTGGGGCCCAAGCGATACGGCGGCGGCCTTGATGAAGGTGCGTCGATTCACTGCCGTGCTCCGGCCTGCCTGGATGCCAGCCACTGCTGGATCTCGGCGAGCTGCGCCTTCACGGCGCCGGGGTTGGTCGACTGCGGTGTCTTCTTCGCGCCTACCGAGGCCTGGGCGGTGACGACCTTCATCACGTCGTCGCCAAACGCTGCGTGGTACGCCTTCCACTCGGCGGGCGTCAGCGTGTCGAATTCCTTGCCGTCGGCGAGCATCTTGCGCACCATGCCGCCAACGACCTCGTGGGCCGTGCGGAATGCCACGCCTTTCGATACGAGGTAGTCGGCCACGTCGGTCGAGAGCAGGAAACCCGAGGCGCCGCGCGTGGCCCGCGCGCGATCGAGGGTGAGCGTGCGCACCACCGTTGCGGCCGCGCCAGCCGAACCCATCAGCGTGTCCTCGCTGTCGAAGAGCGCTTCTTTGTCCTCCTGAAGATCCTTGTTGTAGCCGCTCGGCAGGCTCTTCATGGTGGCGAGCCATCCGGCCAGGTTGCCAATGGCCCGACCGGCCTTGCCGCGCACCAGCTCCATCGGATCGGGATTCTTCTTCTGCGGCATCAGGCTGCTGCCCGTCGCCACCTCATCAGAGAGCACAAAGAAGCCGAACTCCTCGCCGGTGAAGAGCACGACGTCTTCGGCCAAACGGCTCAGGTGCACCATGGCGAGCGACGAGGCGTGGAGGAAGCTGCTGACGTAGTCGCGGTCCGACGTGGCGTCGATGCTGTTGGCCACGACTTTCGAGAAGCCCAGCTTCTGCGCCAAAAACGCGGTGTCGACCGCGTAATTGGTGCCCGCGATGGCGCCGGCGCCGAGCGGCATCGCGTCGGCCTCCGCTCGCACCACCGCAAATCGCTCGACGTCGCGCCGCAGTGCCGCCGCGTGCGCCAGCAAGTAGTGGGCCGCAGTGACGGGCTGGGCCCGACGCACGTGAGTGTACGAAGGCATCACCGCGTCGCCCGCCGACACTGCCTGCGCCACGAGCGCCTCAATGACTGCCGTCAGCGATCGCTGGATGTCCGGGACACGCCGCCGCACGTAGAGGCGCATGTCGACGCCAACCTGGTCATTGCGCGAGCGGCCGGTGTGGAGCTTCCGGCCCGGCTCGCCGATGCGCTCGATCAGCACGCGTTCCACGAACGAGTGCACGTCTTCATCGGTGCCCGAGAGAAACGCCGCGTCGGCGCGGCCGCGCTCGAGAATCGCCGACAGCCCGCGTTGAATCGACTGCGCCTCGGCCGGCGTCAGCACGTTGGCCCGCGCCAAAGCCTCGGCCCACGCCATGCTTCCGGTGACGTCGTCTTCGAACAAGCGCTTGTCGAAACCAAACGAGGCGCCCCAGGCGAGCAGGGCCTTGTTGGGTTCCACGTCGAACCGGCCGGACCAGAGCGGCTTGGCGGTGTCTTGGGCCGCCGCGGGCCAGGCTGCCAGCGCCAGGGCGAATGCGAACACGGCAAATCGATGAGCTGGGCGAGGCATGTCGGGATCCTCCGGAAAAAGGGCAGGCGAATTGTACATGCGGGCGGGCTTGCGAAGCAGGGAGGCTACATGTATAATCCTTAAATCCGGATTGACGGATAAATACGAAATCGATGCCGACCGCCGCTCCAATCCTCGACCACATGGCCGCCCTGGCCGACCCGATCCGCTGCCGGATGCTGCTGCCGCTCGAGCGGCACGAGCTGACGGTCAACGAGATCTGCTCGGTGCTGCAGTTGCCGCAGTCGACGGTCAGCCGCCATCTCAAGACGCTTGCAGACGACGGCTGGGTGGCGTCGCGACGCGATGGCACCAGCCGCTTCTATGGGATGGTGATGTCCGATCTCGATCCGGGTGCGCAGCGGCTGTGGCCGCTGATCCGGGAGCAGATCGCCGGCACGAATGGCGCTGAACAGGATGAGCGACGGCTGAAGAGCGTCCTGGCCAAGCGTCGATCGAAGTCCGAGGAGTTTTTCGCCTCGGCGTCTGGGCAGTGGGATCACCTGCGATCGGAAATGTTCGGCGATCGCTTTCAGCTTCACGCCATGCTGGCGCTGGTCGATCCCGCGCTGGTGGTCGGCGATCTGGGCTGCGGCACCGGGCAGGTGAGCGAGCTGATCGCGCCTCACGTGGCGCGGGTGGTGGCCGTGGATGGGTCAACGGACATGGTCCAGGCCGCGCGGAAGCGCCTCAAGGGGATGCACCAGGTGGACGTGCGTCGCGGCGACATGGAGGCCCTCCCGATCGACGACGGCCAGCTTGACGTGGCCATGACCGCGCTGGTGCTGCACCACGTGCCTGAGCCGGCGCGCGCGCTGGCGGAAATGCATCGCGTCGTGAAATGCGGCGGCCGCGTGTTGATTGTCGACATGCTGCCGCACGACCGCGTCGAGTATCAGCAGCAAATGGGCCACGTATGGCTCGGTTTTTCAGAGAAGTCGATCAAGAAGTTGTTGGAAGGCGCCGGCTTCGAAGGCGTCGTGATTACGTCATTGCCCGCGGACGAAGCCGCCAAGGGCCCGAGTTTGTTCGTCGCAACCGCACGGAAAGTTTCGTAGGATCCGGCTTCAGCCGGATCGTTTAGAGGAGAAATGACAATGGCTACCGCAGTGAATGAAGCGCACGCGTTCGACCTCGCAAAGAAAGCCAATCGCGAACCGTTCAAGGTGAAAGACCTCGGCCTTGCCGAGTTCGGGCGCAACGAGATTCGTCTCGCCGAACATGAAATGCCAGGCCTGATGGCGCTGCGCGCGCGCTACGCCGGCAAGAAGCCGCTTGCTGGCGCGAAGATCATGGGCTCGCTGCACATGACCGTGCAGACCGCGGTCCTGATCGAGACGCTGACCGAACTGGGCGCCGACGTGCGCTGGGTGAGCTGCAACATCTTCTCGACGCAGGACTCCGCCGCTGCGGCGGTGGTGGTCGGCCGCCCCGAGACCGGTGGCACCGTCGCCAACCCCAGGGGCACACCGGTGTTTGCGTGGAAGGGCGAGACGCTGCCGGAATACTGGTGGTGCACGGTGGAAGCGCTCGTGTGGCCGGACGGCAGCGGTCCGACGATGATCCTGGACGATGGTGGCGACGCGACGTTGTTCGTGCACAAGGCGCTCGAGTACGAGACCGCCGGCAAGGTGCCGTCGTTCAACGCCGAGACCGAGCCCGAAGAGTGGGGCGTCATTCTCGACACGCTGCGCGCGGAGCTGAAGAGCAAGCCCGGCCAGTGGAGCAAGATCGCCAAGGGTATCAAGGGCGTCAGCGAAGAAACGACGACCGGCGTGCATCGCCTGTATGAAATGACCGCGGCCAACACGCTGTTGTTCCCGGCGATCAACGTCAACGACTCGGCGACCAAGAGCAAGTTCGACAACCTCTACGGCTGCCGCCACTCGCTGATCGACGGCCTGAACCGCGCCAGCGACGTGATGTTGTCGGCGAAGGTCGCGGTCGTGTTCGGTTACGGCGACGTGGGCAAGGGCTGCGCCCAGGCCCTCAAGGGCCAGGGCTGCCGCGTGATCGTCACCGAAATCGATCCGATCTGCGCGCTGCAGGCGGCGATGGAAGGCTACCAGGTCACGACGGTCGAGGACGTGATCGAGACCGCCGACGTCTTCATCACCGCGACGGGCAACAAGAACATCATCACCGTCGAGATGATGAAGCGCATGAAGGACAAGGCGATCATCGGTAACATCGGCCACTTCGACAACGAGATCGACATGGCCGGCCTTGCGAAGAGCGGCGCCAAGCGCGTCCAGGTGAAGCCCCAGTACGACGAGTGGGTGTTCAACCAGGGCGCCAAGGGTGAGAAGAGCATCCTGGTGCTGGCCGAAGGCCGCCTCCTGAACCTCGGTTGCGCGACCGGCCATCCATCGTTCGTGATGTCGTCGTCGTTCACCAACCAGGTGCTCGCGCAGCTCGACCTGCACTTCAACATGACCGGCCAGCCGACGCTGTCGGGCACGCAGTACGACGCCAACCGCGTCTACATCCTGCCGAAGAAGCTGGACGAGGAAGTTGCGCGCCTGCACCTCGGCAAGCTCGGTGTGAAGCTGACGATCCTCAGCAAGGAGCAGGCCGACTACATCGGCGTTGCCGTCGAGGGGCCGTACAAGAGCGCGCACTACCGCTACTAGGGCTACAGGCGAACAGGCGAACAGGGGGCGCGAGGACTTCGGTCTTCGCGCCTCTTTTTTTGTGATTCGATATTCTGTAATCGCTAACGTTGATGACGAAGATTCAATTTACTGACGGCGCCGCGTACGAGCGCTACATGGGGAAGTGGAGCCAGCTGGCGGGCGGACAGTTTCTCGACTGGCTCAA
This sequence comes from Acidimicrobiia bacterium, assembly GCA_038144855.1. Taxonomy (GTDB): domain Bacteria; phylum Acidobacteriota; class Vicinamibacteria; order Vicinamibacterales; family UBA2999; genus 12-FULL-67-14b. The sequence continues at coordinate 8,938 of JAYQOO010000080.1, forward strand.
GCCCGCCCCGCAGCAGCACTGGCTGGACGTTGGGTGCGGCAACGGCGCCTTTACGCAGTTGATCGTCGATCGCTGTGCGCCATCGGCGGTGATTGGCGTCGATCCTTCGGCGGCGCAACTGCTGCACGCTCGAGAGCGATTCAGTCCGGCGATCGCGCAGTTTCACGAGGGCAACGCCATGGCGCTGCCGCTCTCTGACGGTGTCGCCGACGTGGCGGTCATGCCGCTCGTGATCTTCTTCGTACCCGTGCCAGAGCGCGGCGTGGCGGAGATGGTCCGCGTGGTCCGGGTCGGAGGCCTGGTCACGGCCTATGCGTGGGACATGCAGGGCGGGGGATTTACGTACGTGGCCCTGCAGGACGATGGGATATCCAGTGCCACGGCGCCGTCCCCGGAGGCGTCGCGGGCAGACGTCCTGCATCGGCTGTGGGTGGACGCCGGGCTTGGAGATGTTGCGGTGCGTGAATTTTCAGTCCAGCGAACCTTCGAAGCGTTCGCCGACTACTGGGACACAATCCTGGGTGCACCAAGCGCCGGGCCGACCCTGAACGGAATGCCGGCGGAGACCCTTGACCAACTGCAATCGCGGCTCCGCGATCGGCTGCCGGCTGATGATCGTGGGCGGATCACCTATTCGGCTCGCGCCAACGCGGTCAGAGGCGTGCGCTTCGCGTAGACTTTCCCTATGAGTGAGTCGGACTTCGACGGCACCATCGTCCTCGAGCAACTCGCGCGTATCGACAAGGTTGATGAGTTCATGGACGCGATTGACTCGGATGACGAGCCCCGCGCCACGGGACTGCTGCGACAGGCCGGTGTCGATCCAGATACGATCGCGATCGTCTTGAAGAAAATGCGGCAGGCTGACGGGCAGCACTGAAACCGAAGCACCGTGCTATCGTTCGCCGGGGAGATGACGACGAAATCATGGATGCACAACAAGCTCGTACGATTCTGAATTTCATGACGCAGGTGTGGGAAGGCGAGTACGCCGCGACCTGCAAGGTGCTGGCAGCTGTCCAGGAAGCGGGCCGCGACTATCGGCCCGACCCCAAGTCCCGCACGGCATGGGAGTTGGCCTCGCACCTTGCCGCCGCCGACCTCTGGTTTCTTGATTCGATCCTTGCGGGTAACTTTGCCTGGGATCCCGACGTCGACAAGAAGGTGATGTCGGCCTACCCAACTTGCAGCCAGCTTGCGGCGATGTACAAGGAGACCTTTCCCAAGAAGCTTGCGGCTGTCCGGGCGCTGAGCGACGCCGACCTGACCAAGACCGTTGATTTCTTCGGCATGATGCAGATGCCCAACGTCACCTACCTCGGCTTCGCGAACAACCACTCGATGCATCATCGCGGTCAACTCGCAGCCTACCTGCGCGCCATGGGGTCGAAGGTGCCGGCGATCTACGGCGGCAGTGCCGACGAACCGATGAAGGGCTGACGCAGGCTGTGACGCGCGCGCGCGGACTGTTGTGTGCAGGGCTTTGGCTGGCCGTCTGGGTGGCGACCGACGTTGCCGCCCAGCCTGCCGCCTCGGTCTTGACCGAGTCGCAGAAGTCGCACCTTAAGAGCGATACGTTTCAGGTGATCACCTCGATCCGCGGCCTGCCGCTTGGCGTCCGCGACTCGCTTGGGGCGCTGATCAACGGGCAGTACACCGACTTCGCCGAGCCCGACACACCTTTCAGGCCGACCGATTCGCGCTGCCGCCTCAGCCTCGCCGCCTGCGCGGGCGATCACCACTGCCTCGTCTACTACGAACGCGGCGGCACCGCACACACCTGGCACGTAGCCGTGTTCCGCTGGACGCCCGATGCGACCACGCTGGAGTTCGGTGGCAGCGCGCCAGGCGGCCTGAAGACGATCGATGCCGTCCGAAGCGCCATCCTGTCGGGCGCCATCAAGACGGCGCCGCTGTCCTGGTAAGCGCGGATTTCCGCAATATTCCCGAGCAATTCGCCGTGTCGATTCCTGTCCTGGCCGCTCGACGTGTTGGTGAAGGAGCGAACCCATGAAGTTCATGATGATGCACAAGAACGACCCGAAGACGGAGGCCGGCGAAATGCCGCCGATGGAACTCGTCCACGAGATGGGGCAGTTCATCGGGGGATATGCCCAGCAGGGCAAGCTGCTCGACGGCGCGGGTCTGGGTGCGAGCAAGACGCGGACGCGGCTGACGTTCCGCAACGGCGAGGCGAGCGTGCTGCACGGACCGTATGCCGGTCAGCACGAACTGCCGGCCTCGACGTTACTGCTGAAGGTGGCGACGCGCGACGAGGCGATGGCGTGGGCGAAGCGCTATGGGACGATCCTCGGCGACGGCGAGATTGAACTGGGGAAGGTCAACGAACCGTGGGATATCGGGATCATGCCGCCGCCGCCGAATCCACCCCTGCAGATCCTGCTGATCGACAAGGCTGACGCGGCCACCGAAGCTACCGGCCGGACGGCAGAGAAGACGGCGGCGATTGCGGCACTCAAGGATGAAATGACGCAGGCCGGCGTGCTGGTCCGATCGCTGAACCTGCAGCCGAGCGCGAAGGGCAAGCGCCTGCTGTTCACGCAGAACGTGCTGCAGGTGATCGATGGCCCGTTCTCGGAGTCAAAGGAGCTGATTGGCGGGTTTGCCGTGATGGATGTGTCCGGAATGGACGAGATCCTCGAAATCTGCAAGCGATACGCGGAGATCCTGGGCGGGACTCTCGAAGTTGATGTCCGCCTCGTCGAGTAGCCGCTACACTCACCAGGTGTCGAGCGGCAGCGTGGTCTATCGCGATGCGGTGGTCGCGGACGGACCGGGCATTGCGCGGGTGTGGGTCGCTGCGTGGCAGGCGGCCTACGCCGGACTCATGCCCGGCGCGTATCTGAATAGCCTTGACACCAGCCGTGCGGTGCCCGCGTTCGAGCGCAGTCTTCAACAAAACCTGTCGGCGATCTTGGTCGAGGTCGACGGGGAGATCGTCGGCTTCGCCGCCTATGGCGCGTCCCGAGACCCGGATGCAGCCAGTAGCGTCGGCGAAGTCATCGCGATCAATCTTGCCCCGTCGGTGTGGCGCAGGGGCCTTGGACGGGAGCTGTTGCGGTTGACCCTGCAACGGCTTGAGGTGAACGGATTCCGCGAAGCGACGCTGTGGGTCTTGCACGGCAATGCCAATGCCATGGCGTTCTACGAAGCGCTTGGCTGGCAGCGCGACGGGATCGAAAAGCGGGACGACAAGCTCACTGGCTTTACGCTGCACGAAGTCCGATATCGTATGGTTCTCACACCGACGAGAGGCTGATCAATGACGCGCGTCAAGACCTCAACACCCCCGAACACGCCGGCACCGATCGGCCCGTACAGCCATATCTCTCAGGTCGGGGACGCGATCACCATAGGCGGTACCGCGGGGTTCGATCCGGCGACCGGTGCGCTGGTGGGTTCAGACACCTACTCACAGACCAAGCGGATCCTGGCCTCCTTCAAGGTCATGCTCGAGTCGGTCGGCTCCGACCTCGACCACGTTGTCCACATCAACGTGTTCCTGTTGCGGATGGCGGAATTTGAGGACATGAATCGGGCGTACATCGAGGTGATGGGCCACCATCGTCCCGCCCGCACCGTCATCGGCGTCAACGAACTGCCCAAGCCGGGCGTGATGTTGACGATGAATCTCACCGCGGTCACCAGAAAGGGCGTCGAATGATACGGCTCGGAGTGGTAATTGGACTGATCGCGCTGGCCGTCGGATGCACGACATCACCACCCGCGCCGGCACCGCCGTCTTCGTCATCGACGGTGGCTCCGGCGCCGGAGGGGATGATCGACGTGCCCGGTGGCAAGGTGTTCTACCGGATCATGGGCGGCGGCGATCGCGTGCCGCTGATCCTGCTGCACGGTGGTCCCGGCGGACGTAGTTGTGCGTTCGAGGTGCTGAGCGAACTCGCCACTGATCGAAAGGTGATTCGCTACGACCAGCTCGGGTCAGGCCAATCGGAACGGCCGAACGACCTCAGTCTGTGGACGACCGCGCGCTTTGTTGAGGAACTGGATGCCGTGCGCAAAGCGCTGGGACTGCGCGAGGTCCACATCCTCGGTCATTCCTGGGGTGGAACCCTCGCGACTGAATATCTGCTGACGAAAGGGCAGGCGGGCGTCGTGTCCGCGGTGTTGTCGAGCCCGCTGATCAGCACGCCGCGTTGGCTTGCTGATGCCAGACGACTCCGCGGCACGCTGCCAAAGCCCGTGCAAGCCGCCCTCGACCAGTGCGAAGCGGTTGAAACGGCCGATGATCCCAAGTGCGTGGCGGCCAACGACGTCTTCGAAGAATACTTCGTCCGCGGCGCGAAATCGCTACCCGCGGTGCCGGCGTGCGACGGCGTCACAGGCGGCGACCAGGTCTATCGGCACATGTGGGGCGCTGCCGAGTTTACGGCCACGGGGGTGCTGAAGGACTACGACCGGAGCGAGCGGCTGGGCGAATTGAAGTTGCCGGTGCTGTTTCTCGCGGGCCGCCACGACGAGGCGGCACCGGCCTCGATTGCCGACTTTCAGTCGCGCGTGCCTGGGGCCAGGATGGCCGTGCTCGAAAACAGCGCGCACTCGACCTATCGCACTGAAACCGCCGAGTACGTGAAGGTCGTTCGCGCATTCCTCGACGAAGCGGAATCGCGGCGGCGGCCGTAACAGCGAGTTTGCAGGTATCATCACGAACGCATGAGCATCGATCATTTCCTCGTCATCCTGCACTTCGTTGGTCTCGCCATGGGCCTCGGCTCCGGTTTCGCGCAGATGGTCATGGCGCGTCTCATCGCCAACGCATCTCCGCAGGAAAAGCCGGTGCTCGGCCGCTTCCCGCCGGCCATGGGGAAGGTCGGCGTGATCGGCTTCTCGTTGTTGTGGATCACCGGCGGACTGATCGTGCAGTATCGCTACGGGTCCTTCTCGGTCCTGCCGACGACATTTGTCTACAAGATTGCTGCGGTGGTGCTGCTGACGCTCGTAGTGATCGCCATCCAGGTGCTGCAGCGCAAAGCGCAGAAGGGCGACGCGTCAGCGATGGCCAGGATGCAGATGCTCGGCCGGATGACGGGGCCACTGGCCGTGATCGCCATCATTTTCGCGGTCATCACGTTCGGTTAGGAGCGACCCATGACCCGCGTGCTGCTGTTCACAATCTCGGTGTGCATGCTGCCGCTGGTGGCAGAGGCGCAGAATGCCGCCGCACCGCGCAAGGACATCAAGCTGCCCGCCACCGTAGCCCGTGGCCTGCCGTTCTCGGACGCTGTACTCATCGGCGACACCCTCTATATCTCCGGACGTGGCGGCGTGGACATTGCCACCATGAAAGTGCCGGCCGCCGTGAAGGATGAAGTCAAGATGCTGATGGAGGACTTCAAAAAAGTTCTCGCGCAGGCTGGTATGGCGATGGATGATCTGGTGTCGGTGACGGTCTACAGCCCGGATCTGTCCCTGTACGCTGAGTTCAACGAGATCTACCGCAGCTACTTCAGCAAGAACCTGCCGGCGCGCGCCTTTATCGGCTCGGGTCCCCTGCTATTCGGCATGCGCTTCGAAATGCAGGGCGTCGCCGTCAAACGGTAGGACCGTCGTCGATGGACTACAACCTCGACGGCAAGACGTTTCGCCCGGTCTCCAACGCGCCAAACGGTGAAGTGGGTGCGGAGACGCAGTTTCACTACCGCCAGCAGGGGCGACTTATCACAGCCACGTACTCCGGCGGCGATATTGTCGCCGGCCACCTGATTGCGAACGTGCTCGCCAATGGCCAGCTCGACATGCGCTATCACCACGTCAACACCAGGGGTGAGTTGATGCTTGGCAAATGCCTGTCCACACCGAAGGCCATGCCGGATGGCCGCCTGCGCTTCCTCGAAGAATGGCAGTGGTTGTCGGGCGATCAATCATCAGGCACATCAGAGATTGAAGAAGCCTGATACCGGCGCTCCCGCATCGGCATCCAAGCGTGCATGAGAGTGGTGTCTGTCAGCGTCGGTCAGCCTCGGGTTATCGATTGGCACGGCCGGCAGGTCCTCACATCGATCTTCAAGGCGCCCGTCACCGGGCCCGTCACGGTTGGCGCCGAGAACCTCGAGGGTGATCGCCAGGCCGACCTGACGGTGCACGGAGGGCCAACCAAGTCCGTCTACGTGTATCCCAGCGAACACTATGCAGAGTGGCGCAGGGAGCTGCCGTCCGCGGACTTGGCCTGGGGCGCGTTCGGCGAGAACCTGACGATCGAGGGGCTGCTCGAACACGAGGTGCGTCCCGGTGATCGGCTTCGAATCGGGTCAGCAGAGTTCGAGGTGACGGTCCCGCGGATGCCGTGCTTCAGGCTCGGTATTCGTTTCGGTGACGAGCTGATGGTCAAGCGCTTCGCCAGGAGCGGACGATCGGGGTTCTACCTGACGGTGATCAACTAGGGCGTGCTCCAGGCAGGGGACACGATCACGTTCGATCCGCGCGCGGAAGATGATGTGACGATCGCCGACCTGTTTGCCGAACGATTGCAATAGACTGAGCGCGAGGTGCCCTCGTGTCTCCAGTGATCAATCGCCGCGATGCGCTCGCGGCCCTTGCGGCCACCGCCGCGCTTCCACTTCTGCCCGCGTGCGGAGCTGAGCCGGCTCCGGAGCCGCCCGCCAAGCCGACCGACCAGGACGCCATCGCCCTGCTCGATCAGATCGGCGAGAACTACCTGAAGTTTGCGCCTGAGAGCGCGACGTCCCTTGGTGTCGATACCGGCGCTCGGGCCGCCTTGCGATCTCAGCTGGCTGATCGCTCAGGAGAAGGGCAACGCAAGATCGCTGCACAGGTGAGGGCTGATCTCGACAAGGCCAAGGCCTTCGACACCTCTGGGCTGTCGCACGCGGTTCGCACCAGCATCGAAGTCGTGCGCAGCGCGTATGGCCTGGCGAGCGAAGGGTTTGCGCTGCCGTACGGCGATATCACGGTCGGTAGTTGGCGCAATACGCCGTATGTGGTGATCCAGAACGTTGGCGCCTATCTCGACCTTCCGAGATATCTCGACAGCGATCATCCGGTCGACACGGCCGCCGATGCCGAAGCGTATCTCTCGCGCATGCAGTCGTATGCGAAGCAGCTCGACGGCGAGCTGGGGCGCATTCAGGACGCGCGCGGGAAAGGCCTGGTGCCACCCAGCTTCCTGCTCGACAAGGCGCTGACGCAATTGCGCTTGTCGGCCAAGGGCGCTCGCGACGGTGGATCGCTGGTCGAGTCCATCACGCGGAGGACGAAGCAGATTCCCGGTGAATGGGGACCGCGAGCGAAAGCAATTGCGGAGAAGGAGATCGCGCCGGCGCTCGATCGGCAGATCACCGAACTGGAAGCGCAGCGCGCCATCGCGAAGGACGATGCCGGCATGTGGGCGCGTCCCAGCGGCGATGACTTCTATCGCTGGGCGCTCAAGGCGTCGACGACGACGAACATGACGCCTGAGGACGTGCACGAAATGGGGCAGCGCGAATTGCAGGAGCTGCACGCGGAAATGGACACGATTCTCAAGGCGATCGGCTTTACGACCGGCACCGTCGGCCAGCGCATGCAGGCGCTTGGCAAGGACAAGCGCTATCAGTTCGCGGAAGGCGACAAGGGCCGCCAGGAGATCCTCGCGTTCATCCAGGACCGCCTGACCTGGATTCGCGCGCAGTTGCCGAAGGCGTTCCTCACGCATGTCAACCCGAACATGGAAGTGAAGCGGCTGCCGCCCGAAGAAGAGCCGGGGGCACCGACGGCCTACGGCGGCGCCGGTTCGATCGACGGCAAGATCCCCGGACGCTACTGGATCAACCTGAAGTCAACCGACCTGCACAGCAAGTACAGCCTGGCCGACCTCACGTTCCATGAGTCGATTCCTGGCCACATCCTGCAGGGCGAGTTCACGCGCAAGATGCCGGTGATTCGCCAGTTGCTGGCGTTCAACGCCTACTCGGAGGGCTGGGCGCTCTATGCCCAACAGCTCGCGGCCGAACTTGGCGCGTACGAGAACGAGCCGGTGGGCCGGCTCGGTTACCTGCAGGCGATTGCGTTCCGGGCCTGTCGCCTGGTGGTCGATACCGGCATCCATGCCAAGCGCTGGACGCGCGAACAGGGCGTGAACTTCTTCGTCGAGGTCAACGGCTCCAATCCCCTGGAGGTGGCGAGTGAGGTCGATCGCTATTGCTCCTGGCCCGGCCAGGCGTGCGGTTACAAAGTTGGTCATAGCGAGATCAATCGACAGCGCGAACGCGCCAGGAGCGCGCTGGGCGCAGCCTACGACTTGAAGGCCTTCGATGACAGTCTCGTGCTCGGCGGCAACGTGCCGCTCGATGTGCTCGCCAAGAACGTCGACGAATACATCCGAACTGCGAAAAGCTGAGAAATGACTCGTGGGAGGGTGCTGATAAAATCGGCACTCTTCCATGTCTCGTTGGTTCGTGGCGGCGGTGCTCGCCTGCACGGTGGCCGCCTGTGGCGGCGGCAATGGCCCGACCGGTCCTACCTCCAATCCCCGCCTGTCACGCACGAAAATGATGGCGTTCGGGGACAGCCTGACCTCGGGTGAAGTCACGGCGCCCGTGAGTCGTGTCCCCGGCAGCATTACGGCGTTGATCGTCGTGCCCACAGCGTCCTATCCCACCAACCTCCAGGCGCAGTTACAGTCGTCGTACCCAGCTCAGACCTCTGCTATCACCGTCACCAACCAAGGGAGAAGTGGCGAAACGGTGTTCGATGGCGTGATCAGGTTCGAACAGGTCTTCGACGAGTCACGACCAGAGGTGGTGCTGATCCAGGAGGGCGTCAACGGCATTTCATCGTTTGGCGCCGCAGCGTCGACGGCGTTGATTCGGGCGATGGTGCAGCGCGCCCAGAACGGCCAGGCGCGCGTGTTCGTGGGATCGATGGTGCCGACCATTGCCGGCCGGCAGCGCTCGCAGGACGCCAATGCGCTGGTGGCGTACAACAGCGCCTTGCAGGCCATGGCCGTACAGGAGGGCGTGGTCTACGTCGATCTCTATAACGGAATGTTGCCGCAGGTGACGACTTGGATCGGGATCGACGGCCTGCACCCGAACGAAGCCGGATATCGGCGGATGGCGGAATTGTTTGCCGAGGCGATCCGCGCCAATCTCGAGGTGAGATAGCGGGGCAGGAAGTGGGTCACGGAGGCGAGCCCTCGCCCCCGTGACCGGTGGTGTGCTACTTCAGCGAGACCTTCTGGACGCGCCAGTTGGTCATTTCGCCGATCAGCAGATCGTTTTCGCTGCGGCAATCGATCGAGTTGGCGAGGCCGAACTCTTTCATCTGCTTGCCGGCGGTGCCGAACTTACCCAGCACCTTGCCGTCGAGCGACACTTTGTAAATGGCCGCGTCTTCCATGCCGTCGTCATCGCCAGCGTGCGAGACATACAGCACTTGGGTCGCTCCGCGCGTCATGCACATCGTCAAAGGCGTGCCGACGTTGCCGAACTCGCTCTTGAACTTGCCGTCGCCGTCGAACACCTGGATGCGCTTGTTGCCGGCGTCGGCCACGTAGACGTCACCAGCCGCTGACACCGCAATGGCTTTGACGCCCATGAACTGGCCCTGGCCTTTACCGGTCGAGCCCCAGTGGGTGATGAAGCGGCCGTCCTTGTCGAACTTGGCGACACGGTTGTTCGTGCCGATGCCGTCGGCCACGTAGATGTTGCCGGCCTTGTCCCACGACACATCGGTCGGGCGGCTGAAGCCCGAACCGGGAATGCCGGATCCAGGTGCACGGCCACCACCGCCGGGACCACCGCCTGCAGGACCGGCAGCCGCCGCCGGTGCGGCAGCGCCGCCGCCGGCCGCGGGGCCTCCACCAGTCGCAGCGCCTGGTGGCGGCTGCGCCGGCCGAACGTTGATCGCCTCTGGCTTGCGGCCCAGGGCGCGGCCGGGGCTGGCGGCCGGGGT
>JAYQOO010000081.1:0-3488 GCA_038144855.1 Acidimicrobiia bacterium
GGATAAAAGCTGACGTTGGCACGATTGGCGCGCTGCAACAGCTCGCGAAACTCCATCTCGTGATCCGAATAGGCCAGCCTGGTGCGCATCCGGTCGCACGCTTCAACGTCCACCATGTTGCCGCTGCGCGTGTCGATATCGCCTGGCTTGGCCAGGCCGCCGGTGACCGGGTTGACGCGCGGCGGCTCGCTTGTCGGCACTCGCCCGTCGGCGGTGGTTCTCGCCAGCGTCGAGTCGGCACGAAACAACGTCCACCCCTCGGTGAACACCATCACGAACTTTCGTTCCGGCCTCAGCCCCTCGAGGTGGATGACTAGCGACCTCAGCGCGTCGAGCGTCTCTTCCTCGCGCAGCTTTGCAATCATCTTCGCCTGGAGATCCGCGTCCCGGGCGTCCGGATAGCAGCCGCGGATGGCTTCCTCCCGCGGCGACGACTGCAAGGCGAAGCGCCGCCCCCAGGCCCAGTTGTCGGTCACGGCGCGCTCGATGCTGCCGGTCCTGCTGCTGTAGGTCACCGAACCGGGCGACATCTCCGGCGTCATCACTCCGATCAGATCATCCGGGCCGATGATCCGGTCCAGCGTTTCAATGATGGGTTTGCGGGCGTGGTAAGAGCCCTCGATCTGCACGTGAGAGCGATCGAAAAACAGCGTGAACACGCGCTTGGCGTCGATCAGCTGTTGCTGCATGTCACGCACGTTGGTCGGATTGGTGCGTGCGCTTTGCGGATTCGGCCGGCTCGCCTCCACCAATTCGAAGCTTTCGACCGTCTGTGGCTTGTCGTCTTCGTAGACGGTGAAGTCGTTAGCCTTCAGGTCCGTCACCGCCACATCGTCAAGTGAGACGTAGGCGTCGACGCGTACCAGGTTGGCGCCGGCGCGGAAACGAGGCTGCTCCTGCCCAAGCACGAAGACCGGGAGCAGCGAGAGACTCAACACCAGGAGGCGATATCGCATAGCGTGAGGTTTGGTGACAGAGCTGGCGCAGCCATCATACCGCCGATCCCAGCCGTCGCCCCGGGCGGCCACGGACTCACGGCAACGCGGTAAACCGATCGTCGCCTCGAAGGGTATAGTGGTCAGTCACCTAATGTCTGGCGCAGGGGAATCTACCGTCGAGCAGACGGACGTCGGCAGCTATTTCGTTGCGAATTACCCGCCGTTCTCAACCTGGACGCCGGCGGCGGTCGCCGAAGCGCAACAGGCGCTGAACAGCGCGCCGGCGGCTGACCGGCCGATGGGGCTGTATCTTCACATCCCCTTCTGCCGGAAGCGTTGCCACTTCTGCTACTTCCGGGTCTATACCGACAAGAACGCACGCGAGGTCGAGCAGTATCTCGACCTGCTGGCACGCGAGTGGGACCTGTATGCGGCAACGCCGGTCGTCGCGGGTCGCAGGTTCAACTTCGTGTACTTCGGCGGCGGCACGCCGTCATTCCTCTCCACGACGCAGCTGCGGGGACTGGTCAACCGTCTCAACGCGAACGGCGAGTGGAGCGCAGCCGACGAAATCACGTTCGAATGTGAACCCGGCACGCTGACCGAAGCCAAGCTGGCAGTGATTCGCGAACTCGACGTGACCCGCTTGAGTCTGGGCGTCGAGAATTTTGACGATCGGATCCTCGAGCTGAACGGTCGCGCGCACCGCACGCCGGAAATCGGCCGCGCCTACGCCGCGGCGCGCCACCTCGGATTCCCGCAGATCAACATCGACCTGATCGCCGGCATGCTCGGCGAGACCGAAGAGAACTGGCGCGCGAACATCGAGCGCACGCTGGCGCTCGAGCCCGACAGCGTCACGATCTACCAGATGGAGCTGCCCTACAACACCACCATCAGCGGTGACATGTTGAAGGGCACCGGCCAGTTCTCCGAAACGGTCGCAAACTGGGCGACCAAGCGCCGGTGGGTGGCGGAAGCGTTTGCGGCGCTCGAACGCGCTGGGTATCACATCGGCAGCGCCTACACCGCCGTGAAGAATCCGTCCAAGACGAAGTTCGTGTATCGCGATCGCCTGTGGGAAGGTGCGGACCTGCTCGGCCTCGGGGTGGCGTCGTTTGGGCACATCAACGGGGTGCACGTGCAGAACCTCGACACCTGGCCGAAGTACCAGACGGCGATCGAGGCCGGCGAGATTCCACTTGGCCGGGCGTATCGGCCCAGCGACGAAGAACGGTTGATCCGCGAGTTCGTGCTGCAGTTAAAGCGCGGCGCCAACAACCCGGCCTACTTCGCCGGCAAATATGGCGTCGACGTCCTCAGCCGCTTCGCGGATGCGATCAAGGCATTGCGCGACGATGGCTATCTCTCGGAAGTTTCCGCTGAACGCATTGCGCTGACGCGCGACGCCCTGATGCGCGTCGACGTGCTGCTGCCCCGTTTCTTTCTGCCTCAACACACCGGGATTCGATATACCTAGTAGCCAGTAGCCAGTAGCCAGAGCTCATGTCGCATATTCAGGCTGATTACGATGTCGTTGTCATTGGTGGCGGACCGGCCGGTTCGACCACTGCCACACTGCTCGCCCAGGGCGGGCTGAAGGTCGGCCTGTTCGAGCGCGAGAAGTTCCCGCGCTTCCACATCGGCGAATCGCTGATCCCCGAGACCTATTGGGTGCTGAAGCGGCTCAACATGCTCCAGAAGATGCAGCAGAGCCACTTCGTCAAGAAGCACAGTGTGCAGTTCATCAACTCGAACGGCAAGCTGTCGGCGCCCTTCTACTTCTGGGACAACAAGCCGCACGAGTGTTCGCAGACCTGGCAGGTGGTCCGCAGCGAATTCGATCAGATGATGCTCGACAACGCGCGCGAGCACGGTGCCGACGCACACGACGGCGTCCACGTGATCGAAGTGCTGTTTGACGGCGACAAGGCCACAGGCGTGGCGATCAAGCAGGATGGCGTCCGCAAGGACATCCGCGCCAGGGTCGTCGTCGACGCCAGCGGCCAGGCCGCGCTGTTGATGAATCGCATGAAGCTGCGGCTGTGGGATCCCGTCCTCAACAAGGGCGCGATCTGGACCTACTGGGAGGGCGCCTATCGCGACACCGGCAGGAACGAAGGCGCGACCATGGTCATCCAGACGCCCGGTAAGGAAGGCTGGTTCTGGAACATCCCCCTCCATGACAACATCGTGTCGCTGGGTGTCGTCGCACCGTTCGATTACCTGTTCAAGGGACGCAAGGGCAATCACGAGCAGACATATCAGGAAGAAGTCGCCAACACGCCCGCAGTGCAGGAACGTATCAAGGACGCCAAGCGAGTCACCGGCTACTTCGCAACCCGCGATTATTCATATCGATCCACCGAATGTGCCGGCAACGGCTGGGTGCTCGTCGGCGATGCGTTCGGCTTCCTCGACCCGCTGTATTCGTCGGGCGTGCTCCTCGCCCTGAAGTCCGGCGAATTGGCGGCCGACGCCATCATCGATGGCTTGAAGAAGGGCGACACGAGCGCCGCACAACTTGGCGCGTGGGGGCCTGATTTCAAT
>JAYQOO010000081.1:3498-18660 GCA_038144855.1 Acidimicrobiia bacterium
GATTTCAATCTCGGCGTCGATCGCATGCGCCGGTTGGTGTGCGAGTACTACGACGGTTTCAGCTTCGGCAAGTTCGTACACAACTTCCCCGAACTCCGCAACACCGTCACCGATCTGCTGATCGGCGACCTGTTCACCGACAAGGTCGACAAGGTGTGGGGCCCAATGGAAACGCTCTACGATCCCGACAAGCAGCGCCTGCGGACGTGGCAGGAAGGCGTGCGTCCGGACGACGCGCAGCACAAGGCCAACGAACTCGTCCTGCCGGACGGCCGCCGTCCCTGAGGTCTGACATGACCTACAAGCGTCGCGTCGAGTTTGCTGAGACGGATGCGGCCGGCATCGTCCATTTCGCGGTCTTCTTCCGCTACATGGAGGAAGCCGAGCACGCCATCTGGCGCGCCGCCGGCATGGACATTTATGCCAGCCGCGAGACTCACAGCTGGCCGCGCATTTCGGCCAAGTTTGACTTCAAGGCGCCGCTCCGGTTTCAGGATGACTTCGAAGTGCGCACGCAGATGGGCGCCGTCACCCGCAGCACGATCCAATGGGCGCACGTGCTCATGCGTGGAGACGTCGTCATCGGCAACGGCACGATCACGGTGGTCTACGTGCAGAAGCACGCGGATGGATCCATGAAGTCCGCCGCCATCCCGGACGACGTCCTGGCTAAGCTGCGCTCGGCTGTTTCTTCCTAATCCACCGCCAGATCGTTCGCGCCAGCACCACCATCATCACCAGGATCACCGCGCTGACCCCAAGCGCGAGCAGCGGGAACTTCAGCGTCAGGAAACTGAGGCCGATCACGAAGGCATCCTCGGCCAGGCTGAGGAACCAGTTACTGAACGGCTCGGGACTGGCGTTGGCGGCCACGCGGGTGCCGGCTTTGGTGGCGTGGCTGCCGGCAGAGGCCAATCCCCCGAGGAGCGCAATCGCTGCGGTGGTTGTGCCCGACGCCTCGCCGAGGGACGCCACGGCGATCAACGTTCCGCCGACCGGGCGAATCAGCGTGTGCACGGAATCCCAGATCGAATCAACCCAGGGCACCTTGTCGGCCACGAACTCGATTACATACAGCGCGCCGGCCAAGCCGATGATCCACGGATTGTCGAAAATCTTGAACTGTTCGGGAAGCTGAACCCACTGATAGCGCGACGCCAGGCCGAGGATCGCGACCGTGGCGTAGAGGTTGACTCCCGCCGCAAGCGAGAAGCCGAGCGTCCGGCCGAGAGTCGCGAGCACGTCGACCATCGTCTACATACTTCGACGTAAATCTTCGATGCGTGTTCGCACGATCTCGATGAGCTCGTCGCGCTGGTCCAGCGACATCCCGGCGGTGTCGACCGGGTCACCGATGACGACGTTGACCATGACGGGGCGCACGAACCAGCTCCCCTTCTGCATCGCCGCCCGCCCACCGGACACGGCCACCGGCACGATCGGCGCCTGCGCCTTGATCGCCATGATGAAGCCGCCTTTCTTGAACGGCAGCATCTCCCCGGTCTTGCTGCGAGTGCCTTCGGGGAAGATCAGGAACGAGTTGCCCTCGCGAATCGACCCGGCCGCGCGCTCAATCGAAGCCATCGACGCTTCGCGCCGGTCACGCTCCACCGGCACGAACCCGCCCGCGACCATGACGGCGCCGAGAATCGGCAGCTTGGTCAATTCAGCCTTGAATAACACGTGCAGGCGTTTGTGCAGCGCCAGGAACAACACCGGCGGGTCGACGTTGCTTTCGTGATTGGAGCAAAACACGACGGCGCGGTTCGGGATGCGCTCCCGGCCGCGCACGCGGTAACGAATGCCGATCAGGCCGAGCGTCAGGCCAACGCCGATCCGTCCCGGAATGTAGAGGGCGGGCTTGTACTTGAAGGGAACGCCGATCGCCAGCGCAATCGTCCCGGCCACCAGCACGTACACCGAGACGATGATGTAGGTGAGTACAGAGCGAAGGGCGGCGATGAAATCACTCATGGCCGCCCCTCCGAGTCGACACTCAACAGTCGGCTGTTAAGAGTTGTTACGAAGCCGCGCGAGCCTGGCGGACCGGCTTGGCGACCGCGGCCTTGGCCGGGGCGGCCTTCGTCGCCGCACGGGCGACCGCGCGCTGGGCGTTGCGGGCCTTGGTCGTGAAGCACTTCTCGAGCTGCTCGTTGACGCGATCCTCAATGGCCTGCGCGGTGGTCTGCATCACTTCGGAGATCTCCGAGATGATCAGCGCCTTGGCGCGATCCAGCATGCGCTTTTCGCGGAATGACAGGCTCTTGGACTTGGCCAGGAACGTCAGGCTTTTCAGCACATCGGCCATGTCGTAGATCGAGCCGGTGCGCATCTTGTCGGAATTGTCCTTGAAGCGCCCCTTCCAGTTCTGATGGTTGTCGATCTTGCCGTCGCCAAGCAGGCGGAACAGCTCCTCGACTTCTTCGTCAGTGATGGCGCGGCGGAGGCCAACGTTGTCCACATTGGCGACGGGAACGAGCACGGTCGTCTCGTTCGACAAAATTCGGAGGTGGAAAAAACCGCAAGTAGTGCCGAGAATGGTCCTCTCTTCGACCTTCTCAACGACCCCGAGTCCATGATTCGGGTAGATGACCTTGTCACCGATCTTAAATCCCACGTGCCCCTCGATTAGGTCTCGCTCTGATCTGGTGGTAATGGCGGGAGTGAATTGCTCTATCAGGTTCAGTCAGTATAGCCGACGAAGGGCCGAAAATCAACGGATTTGGCCTGAAAACTGGCATTTTCGTGAATTGACGCCCCCTCACATTGTTGCCTTCTAACCCCTGATTTCGCGCACGGTTACACGGGATTTTGTATGCTCACCAACATGCGACGACTCGCCATTGGTTTGTCACTTTTTGCATCTTTGACCGTTTGTTCAGTTACTGGCTTTACGGCCACCGGGATGCCGTCAGCCACCCAGGCACCCAAACGGCCCGATGCGCCTCAGCTAGCCCCCTACGTTCCGACTCCCCAGGACGTGGTCGACCGCATGCTGGCGCTCGCCGGGGTCACCAAAGGCGATTACGTCGTCGACCTGGGATGCGGGGATGGCCGAATTCCGGTCACCGCGGCAAAGAAATACGGCGCCAGGGGCCTCGGTGTCGACATCGACCCGGTCCGTATCGCAGAGGCCAACGCCAACGCCAAGGCAGCCGGCGTGGAACATCTGGTGACCTTCACGCTGCAGGACGCGATGAAAACCGACGTCTCGAACGCCACGGTCGTGACGACCTTCCTGCTGTCGGCGTCGAACCTCCGCCTGCGTCCACTGCTGACGAAGCAGATGAAGCCAGGGTCGAAGATCGTGGCGCACAACTTCAGCTTTGGCGACTGGGCACCCGCCAAGACCGACACCTTCAAGGACGCGGACGGCCGGACGCGGACGCTCTACCTGTATGTGAACGACGGCAAGGTGCGTCAGTGAACCCAGCGGACTTCGAAAAGCTCGGGCTCTTCTACCTCGGTCGCGAGCTGGATGCCTCGAGCAAAGCCCGGACCGACGCGCCGCTACTCTACGATTCGTCCGACCTGGTCACACATGGCGTGATCGCCGGCATGACGGGCAGCGGTAAGACGGGGCTCGGCATCGGCCTCATTGAAGAAGCCGCGATCGACGGCGTGCCGGTCATCGCGATCGATCCCAAGGGCGACCTTGGCAACCTGCTCCTCACGTTTCCAGCACTCGCGCCGGCGGACTTCGCGCCGTGGGTCGACGCCGACGAGGCACGCCGCGCAGGCCTGGCGCCAGACGCATTTGCAGGCGCTGAGGCCGCGAAATGGTCGAAGGGGCTGGCGGAATGGGGGCAAGACGGCGCGCGCATCCAGAGGCTTCGGGACGCGGCAGAACTCGGACTGTACACGCCGGGAAGCACGTCTGGCCGGCCGCTGTCGATCGTGAAGTCGTTTGCGGCACCGGATCCGGCACTGCTCGACGACGCCGACCTGCTTCAGGACCGGGTCTCAACCGCCGCAACCAGCGTCCTGACGCTTGCCGGCGTTGATGCCGAACCCATGCGGAGCCGCGAGCACACGCTGCTGGCGGCCCTGTTCAGCGAAAGCTGGCGTGCGGGCCGCGATCTTGATCTTGCGACGCTCATCACCCAGATCCAGACGCCACCCATCCAGAAGATCGGCGTCGTCGACATTGAGTCGTTCTTCCCGTCGAAGGACCGCTTCGGGTTGGCAATGCAGCTCAACCAACTGCTGGCGGCGCCGGGCTTTGCCGCCTGGCTGGAAGGCGAACCACTCGACGTCAGCCGCCTGCTGTACACCGACAGCGGCCGGCCGCGCATCAGCATCATCTCGATCGCTCATCTTGACGACCAGGAACGAATGTTCTTCGTGTCGCTGCTGCTCAACGAAATCGTCGGCTGGATGCGCAGCCAGCGTGGCACCTCGAGCCTGCGGGCGTTGATCTATTTCGACGAGATCTTCGGCTTCCTGCCTCCGGTTGCCAATCCGCCCTCGAAGGCGCCGCTGCTGACGATCCTGAAACAGGCGCGCGCGTTCGGCATGGGTCTTGTGGTTGCGACGCAGAATCCGGTCGACCTGGATTACAAGGCACTCGCCAACGCGGGAACGTGGATGTTGGGCCGCCTCCAGACCGAGCGCGACAAGGCACGCGTGCTCGATGGTCTCGAGGGCGCGGCCGCCGGCGCGTCACTCGATCGGTCGCACATCGACAACCTGCTGTCGGGGCTTGGCAAACGTCAGTTCCTGCTCCACAACGTGCACGAGAAAGCACCCGTCGTGTTCGAGACTCGCTGGACCCTGTCGTACTTGCGAGGCCCCCTCGGCCGCGACGAAATCAAGAAGCTGACCGCCACGGGGGAACAAGTGCGACCCGCCCCCCAACGCAGCAGCAATGTTCGGGAGGTGGCCCCAGCGGCTGCAACGCCGCCTGTCGTCGACCCGGCAATCACGCAACTGTTCGTCCCCAGCGCAACCGCGTATGCGCCGATGCTGCTGGGGGTTGCGAAGGTCTCGTACTCCGACGCAAAGCTGGGGCTCGATGAAACCAGGGCGATCGCCGTCGTCACGGCCATCACCGATGGGGCGGTCGCGGTTGACTGGGAGCGCGCCGAGATCGCCGACTTCTCCATCGACGACCTGCTGAAGACGCCACCCACCGGAGCTTCGTTTACCGACGTGCCGCCGCCCGTGGCCAAGACGAAGAACTACTCGACCTGGGAGAAAGACTTCTCGAAGTGGGTGGGACAGTCGCAGTCCGTGGAACTGTTCAAGAGCAGCCGCGCCAAGCTGGTGTCGCAACCCGACGAATCCGAGCGCGATTTCCGGATTCGACTGCAGGGCGAGGCGCGCGAAGCCCGCGATGCAGCCGTCGCCAAGGTCCGCGACAAATACGCCACGAAACTGACGACGATGCAGGATCGGATCCGGCGGGCCGAGCAGGCCGTGCAGGTGCAGGCCGAACAGGCCTCGAGCGCGAAGATGGGCGCGGCGCTGTCAGCCGGCGCGGCGATCTTCGGCGCACTGCTCGGACGCAAGACCATCAGCGCCGCCAACATCGGTCGAGCCAGCAGTGCCGCGCGAGGTGTCAGCAAGATCGGCAAGGAGTCACAGGACGTGACCCGCGCCACCGAGAACGTCAACGCGCTGAAGGACCAGCTCGCCCAGATCGAAGCCGATATGCAGGCTGATATCCAGGCGGTGACAGCCGACTGGGAGCTGGCCAACGAGCCGTTCGAGCGGGTGCTGGTCAAGCCCAAACGCGGCGGCATCTCGGTGCAGCTCGTCACGCTCGTGTGGGTTCCAGCCTGATGGTGCCTGGCCGTTGTGTCGTCGAGGCACTTCGCGGCGGCATCGTTGAATCGGTCCACCGCGTCCACGTCGCCGTGGCGCATGCGGAAGATGGCTTGGTCGCCAGCGCCGGCAATCCAGCGCACATGAGTTTCGTGCGTTCGTCGATCAAGATGTTCCAGGTGCTGCCGTTTGTGAAGGCTGGCGGCGTTGCACGCTTCCAGCTCACGAGCGAAGAACTGGCCTTGTGTACCGCGTCACACGGCGGCGAACCTTTCCACGTGGCGACCACACGATCCATCCTCGCCAAAGCCAGGGTGACTGAGGCCGCGCTGGCGTGTGGCGCCCACCTTCCGATGCATGAGGCCACGGCGAACGCCATGGTTCGCGCCGGCGAGGCCCCCGGCCGCGTGCACAACAACTGTTCAGGCAAGCACGCCGGCATGCTCGCGCATTGCGTGCAGCAGCAGTGGGTCACCAACGGCTACCACAAGGCCACGCATCCAATGCAGCAACGCGTCGTCTCCACGCTGGCGCGCTGGATGCGGGTCGATGCAAACGACCTTGAAAGCGGCATTGACGGGTGCGGACTCCCGACGTTCGTCGTGCCACTGGATGCCGTCGCAACGGGCTGCGCGAAGTTTGCTGCCGCCGTGGCCGACGGCGATCCAGCGCCAGCGACGATCTTCAAGGCCATGGTGGCGCATCCAGAATTCGTCGCCGGCACGGACCGGCTCGATACCGACCTGATGCGCGCGGCCGGCGCGACGCTATTTGCCAAGATTGGCGCCGAGGGATTCTATACGGCCGCGATCCCGACGATGCGCATCGGCCTCGCGCTGAAAGTGGAAGACGGCTCCAAGCGCGCGGCCGAGCCGGCACTGCTTGCGGTGCTGCACAAGATCGGCGCGATCGGGAGCGATGTACTGGAGCGCCTTCGGCGGTATGAAACGCCAGAGCTGGCGAACACCCGCAACGAAGTGGTCGGCCGCATCCGCGCGACGCTGACGTTCTGAACGCGCCTGGACCATCGGCACGACGCCTGCTCCTCTCGCATAATGGACGAGATGACGTTGACGCGTATCACTGCAGTGCTATTGCTCTCGGCAACAGCGCTGGGCTGTTCTGGCACCTCGAGTCAGTCGAGTCCCACCTCACCGACGCAATCGACCTGCACCTATACCTTCTCGACAAGCAGCTTCAGCCTCGCAGGGGCCGGCGCAAGCGCCACTCTGTCAGTCACGACCGGCAGCACGTGTTCGTGGACCACCCTGAACAATAACCAGTCGTTCGTCACCGTGTCCTCGAGCAGTCCGAAGACCGGACCTGGCACCGTGAGCTTTTCGGTCAGCGAGAACAGCGGCGACACGCGTACGGGCACGCTCACGGTGGCCGGCCAGACCGTGTCGATCACCCAGGCGTCCGGCGATCCGCTGTTCGGCAACTGGCGCGGCACGATTAGCAAGGGGACCGGCTGCCCAGCGTCATTGCCGTCGTCGGTGGAATGGACCGGCACGTTCCGCCGCACATCGCTCGCGACCACCGAGCTGGTGATCTCGATCCCGTCGCTCCTGGTGGTCAACCAGGTGCTGCCGATCACGTTCAACGGCAGCAACATCTCCTTTGGCGTGCAGATCGATACGCTCTACACGTTCCTCGCGACGCTCAGCAGCGATCGACGGTCGCTGTCGGGCACCTTCTCGGGTGGTGGATGCTCCGGCACATGGAGCGGGTCGCGGCAGTAATTCCTCCCCTGATCAGAGACGACGGACATGCCTGACTCGCACGATTCGCTGCTCGATCCGCTACTTGGTGCGATCCTCGATTCGTGGGATCGCAACAACACGATTCTCACGAACCTGCTGCGGCTGATTCCCCAGAACCTCATGGATCTTCGTGGCACGGATTCCAGCCACTCGATCGCGCAGCTGTTCACACACATGCACTACTGCCGGCTGGTCTCCGTCTTCGAAGATGCGCCGGAGATCGTACCCGTCGAACCAACGGGCGAATATGCGGTGGAGCCGGATCGCGAGCGCTTGATTCAGAAGCTCAACGAGAGCGCCGTCGCAGTGCGCGAAGCCGTGCGGACGCGCCTCGCGTCTGGCCGCGCGATGGATCGGCACTACGACCACCCGATCCTGTTACTGCAGCACTTCATCTGGCACGAGGGCTACCACCACGGTCAGATCAAGTTGGTGCTGAAGCAGAACGGCCACGCCCTGGATGACGAGCTGACTGGTGACGTGACGTGGGATATCTGGATGGACAAGGCCGCCGACCGCGCGCGGAATAGCGGCGCGAGACGAGCCGCCCCCGTTCAGCAAGCCTGAATTTGGGGTTCCGGCGTCTCTGAAGTATCCTCAATGACTCCGGCCGGAGTGGCGGAACTGGCAGACGCGCGGGACTCAAAATCCCGTTCTCCTTGCGAGAGTGTGGGTTCGACCCCCTCCTCCGGCACCATTTGATTCACTCGTCCCATCTCCGCCTGGTTTTCACCTACAATCAATTCGCTCCCTGCTCCCCGATTGGAGTGGTTTCGTGCTGACCAAAGTCGTGCTCTACGCCACACCGAGTGGCGACGTGAAATTGGTGGAAGTGCCGTTCAACTGGCAGCAAGGCGAGCCGCTGCCGGCCGATGCGCTCGAACAACGATTCGCCACCGCAGACGAAGCCCTGCAGGCACTCGCCGCGCGCGGACGCGCGCAGAATCGCGTCCATGTGACAGCACCTGAGAAGAAGACCAAGGACGGCGCAGGCGCCGCCCGCACCAAGTCGATCTTCGACGACCTGGATGCCACGCCAGGGGCAAACGCAGGCTGACGTCCCGGAAGTAATTCGTGAATCAGGCGAAGCGCAGACGCTTCAGCAGGCGGACGACCTTCGTGCGCAGGCGCTCGTCGGACCACTCCTCGAGCTTGTCGTGCTTGTCCTCGGGAATGTCCCCGTCGCCGATATGACCGAACATCAGCAGGCGCGTCTCTTCCAGCAGTCCGTCGGTACGAAACGGCTTCTCGATAAACGACTCGCCCTCGCCAAGCTCGGCAAGGTCCTTGAACAGCGTGTCGGCAAATCCGGTGACGTACAGAACGCGCGTCTTGGGAAACTTGCCGCGAACAATCGTGGCCAACTCGCGGCCATTCATGCCCGGCATCAGCAGATCGGTCACCAGCAGGTCAACGCCCGGGCAATCGGGACTCGAGACCATCTGCGCCGCCTCCTCGCCGGAGTTCGCAGACACGATCTCGTAGTTGTCCGTCGCCAGGAT
Source organism: Acidimicrobiia bacterium (assembly GCA_038144855.1). Lineage (GTDB taxonomy): Bacteria > Acidobacteriota > Vicinamibacteria > Vicinamibacterales > UBA2999 > 12-FULL-67-14b. Next base: position 12,530 of record JAYQOO010000081.1, read on the forward strand.
CCGCGTGACGAGCCGCAGGATCGGCACCTCGTCGTCCACGACCATCAATCGCTTGCGCACCTCGAGCGGTGCACGACGCAGCGCTGCGCCGCTCACATCGCCGGGGCGATGGATGATCGGCACGTTTGGCAAAGGCTCCGTATCTGGTCCCGGCGACATTTCGAGGGCTGCATTTTAGCAACCTCGACGATTAGGGCAAACGGACAACAAGCGACGCGGAGGACATTTGCCCCTCGCGCCGCCGGCGGTCCCGGTAATTTAATGTCTACTTAGCGCTTCGTCGACTCGTAGATGGTCGCGGCGCCGCCGCCAATTGCGGCACCAATCAGCGCGCCTTTCTTGCCGCCGATCAGCCCGCCGATGCCGGCTCCGGCGCCGGACGAGCCGCCGATTAATCATCGCGGTTTTGCCCCAGGAACGGTCTGACTCACGCTTCACGTCCTCGCGCGTGACGACCCGTTGCCGGGCGGGCTGCTGCACGGTGCGCACGACCGGTCGCGTCACCACCTGCGGCTGTGATGAATAGACCGGCTGCGCAGACGCGGCCTGGCTGTAGGCCACTGCCGCGCTATTCATGCGCGTGATGCAGGTGACGTCGGTCACCTCGCGCCCGTTCATGACGGCGCGGCGCAACACCGCCTCCTCATGGGGCTGGCACTGCAGCGAAGCGGGATTGTTCAGCGCTGCGGTGTTGGCCACGGTCATGGCATACGCACCAGCCGGATCAGGGGCATAGGCCGTCGCCGGTGACGGTTTCATTGCCGCTGCGGCCCCCAGGGCAACCGCGCCGGCGACGAGTCCACCAATTGCCGATCCCACCACTGTGTTCATCATGATCCGAACCCTCCGTTTAGCGTTCCAGACTCCAAGGCCTGTGCCAGCCTCTGTGTGCTGGAAACGCTCTGATTAACGGACGGTTGGCGGCGCACCACCTGTGCTGTGGCGCGACGGGAGGACAGCTCGGCGTGTCGTGAACCTGCTAGGGCGCGATGGACCAGAGAAAGGTTGCGCCAATCGAAACCCGCCAGAACGACATATTCTCCGGGCGTCGAAGATCCGCATGGTCAGCCGACGAATAGAAATAGCGCGCGTCCGCGCGGATGCCGAAGATGTCGTGCAGGGCCAGGTACGCGCCGCCGCCGGCGCTCAGCCCGAAGTCGTAGGTGCGCGCCGGCCGCGTGCAGGGCGCATCGCAGCCGTTGACCTGCATGACGCCGCCGCCCGCAACCGCAAACGGACGGACGAGGCCGCCCGGCTTGATCCAGGATCCGTTGAACATGTAGGTCGAGACATCGAGCACCTGTCGGCCGGCGGCCACGTCTGAGGCGATACCGAAGTCAAACTCGGCGCCCCACCCGTTGCTCTCCTGGACCGACACCGCCCCACCGCCGGTGACCTTGCGTTCCGACAGGTCCGGACCACCGATCGTCCCAACGTGTCCCGTGAGATATCCCTGGAACGAGCCCATCGACAACTGCGCGCGCGCATCACCAGCGCTCAGCGCCACGGCCGCGAGGGCCCACACCACCAATCGCCTCATATCAGGATTCGCCTCTACCGAATAAAGCCTGGCCGTAGGTGCGCAGCCACGCGCGCGCCTCCGTGACGCGCGGGCACGCGGCGGCCACGTGTCTCCAGAATCGTTTCGAATGATTCAACTCACGGCGGTGCATCAGCTCATGAATCATGACGTACTCGCGCACGAAATCCGGCACGAGAATCAAGCGCCAGTTCAAGGTGATGGAGCCGGTCGACGAGCACGCGCCCCAACGCGAGCGCTGATTGCGGATCGACACGCGGGACACGGCAATACCGTGCAGGGCGGCCAGCGCCATCAACTGCGGAGGCACCTCCCGCTTCGCGCGCTGGCGCAGGGCCGCTTCATCCGGGTGCACAACGGCCGGACGCGCGGATCGCTTGAGCAGTTGCGTGGCAATCCAGTCGCCGCTTCGCTCCACAAAGGCGAGCGCGTCGCGCTTCGAACCCCAGCGCGGCAAGGTGACCCGGACCCGGCCATCGTCCAGGACGCGGAGGATGTAGCGTCTGGCCCAACGGTGCCGCACAAACACCATCCCGCCCTTCCCTGGGCCCCGGCGGGCTGGCTCCTGCGGCGCGAGTTCAAGGGGCAATTGCATGAAACGGCGTAGCGATAACGATACCATTGCGGCAATGACCTTCGACGGGCTGACCGAGCTGCTGCGCGGCACCACCTTCGACGACTTCCTGCTGCGCCCGCAGTACAGCGTGATCGCGCGGCGTGATCCGGCCGTCATTGACCTGTCGTGCCGCTTCTCGACCAACATCACGCTGAAGCGGCCGCTCGTCTCCGCGAACATGGACACCGTCACCCGCGCCCCGATGGCCATCGTTCAGGCGGAAAAGGCGGTCTCGGCATCATCGATCGCGGCTTCCGCAATGGCGACATCGAACCGCAGGTGCGCGAAGTCGCCAAGGTCAAGCGGATGCAGCACATCATCATCCATGATCCCTACTCGGTGACGCCGGAGACGCCGCTCGCTGAAGCGGCCGCACTGATGCGCCGGCGCCACGCCGGGACGCTGGTGGTGGTCGATGGGCACCGGACGCTCAAGGGATTGCTCACCGAACGAGACCTCAGATTTGTCGACCACCGGGAGGGTAACGTCGCGACGCGCATGACGCCGGTGGAATCGCTCGTGACCGGGCAAGGCGAACTCTCCCTGGCCGACGCCGCGCAGATGATGGTGCGGCGCAAGGTCAAGAAACTGCCGCTCGTCGACAGGAATGGGGCGTTGATCGGCCTGATCACCGCGAAGGATATCCATCGCCAGGAACAACTCCCGTTCGCCACGCGCGACGCGCACGGGCGCCTCAGGGTCGGCGCGGCGATTGGCGCCACCGGCGACTTCATCGAGCGCGCTGCCGAACTCGTCAAGGCGCACGTCGACGTGATCGTCATCGACATCGCCCACGGCCACTCCGTCGTGATGGCGACGGCGATCGACGGCTTCAGGAAGCACTTCCCCAACGCGGAACTCGTGGCCGGGAACGTGGCCACAGCCGAAGGCGTGCGGTTCCTCGCCGAACGTGGCGTCAACGCCATCAAGGTCGGCATCGGTCCCGGCGGCGGCTGCACCACGCGCATCACCACCAGCTTTGGCGTACCGCAACTGCAGGCGCTCTACGAGTGCGGCCAGTCAGCCAGCCGCGTGCCGCTGATTGCCGATGGCGGCATCAAGCGCCACGGCGCCATCCTCGAAGCCCTGCTGTTTGGCGGCGACACCGTGATGCTTGGCAGCATGTTTGCCGGCACCGAGGAGACGCCGGGAGAGGTGGTGCAAAAGTCGGTGCTGCTCCCCGACCAGCAGCGCGCCGTGAAGGTGCCGTTCAAGGTGCTGCGCGGCATGGCCTCCATCCAGGCGATCCGCGACCGCCTCGATGTCGAAGACGATGAAGAGGTCGACCTGGAATCGATCGGCGCCGAAGGGACGGAAGTGAGCGTGCCCGCTCGCGGCTCGGTACGCCCGATCGTCCAGGACATCTTTAAGCATTTGTGCTCGTCGATCAGCTACGGCGGGGCCGGCAGCCTGGCCGAACTACGGCAGATGTTCAGGGCCGATCCGATGAAGTATCTGGTGAAGCTGTCCGCTTCAGCCAAGCGGGAAAGTTACGAGCGATAAGGAACAGTCCGGCTAAAGCGGGACGCCGCCGGCTCAGAACAGTTGCAGCCGAGGCCGTACGCCGCCGGATGCCGGAACGTCGCCGGATAAGTCGCGGCCACGGGCTTCTCCGCAGCATCCGCCTTCAGGCGGATTGCTACGAGCGGTGAGTCCACCCGGCAATCACGACGTGACTGTTCACGCCGGGATTTGAGCCGAGTTGGTTGCCGTTCGAGAAGTGCTGAAAGCGATAGCCGACCAGCCACGCGTGCGTGCCGCGTGGACGTATGCGCACCCCGCCGCCCCAGTGCGCCGTGAAATTCCACCGGCTGGTGTTTTCAGGCAGCGGCGCGCTCGACCACATCCCACCCATCGAAAGTTCGGCATAGGCGGACCACGTCGGGCGCGGCGGAAAGTTCCAGCGCCATACCACCGGCGCAATGCCGATCCCATACATCGCCTTCGGTTCGAACTGCGCAAACACCGGCATCGCCTCCACGCCCCAGGCAAAGCGGCCACGGATGCCAGCGATGTTGAGATCGCCGGTCAGTTCGCGCGACCATCCAACCGTCTGCACGGCATAGGCCCTGCCCGAGGCCGACTGAAACAGGTTGACGCTTTTCGCGATGCCGGCCGCGACCTGCCATTCGGACGCGCGGGGCGCGGGTATGGCGACGGGCACCGGCGTGCCCGCCACCTGGAGAAACACAATCAGCGGAAGAACGATCATTCGGCCGGTGCGACGCGCTCCGCAAACGTGATGATGTGGCCGTCCGGATCGGTGATCGCAAACTCGCGCATGCCGTAAAACTGCGTCTTGAGCGGCATGATCACGTTGGCGCGCGGCGCGACGATGGCGTGGTAGTCATCGACGGCGCTCACGATAAAGAACAGCGTCGCAGTTCCCCCCTGCGCCAGCCGCTCGGCGCCCGGATAGTCGTGCGCCACGGCGGCGACCGCATTCAGGAACACGGGCACGCCGTCTCGCTCGAGTTACACAAAGACGAACGGCTCGGCATCCGGAACGGTCTGCTTGACCTCGAATCCGAGCACATCCCGATAGAACTCGGTGCTCTTCTTGACGTCGCGGACGATGAGGTTGGGGGTGACGGAGGAAAAACGGGTCATCGGAGACACTCCTGGCCAGGCTCGCGTGACCTCCCACAGCGATCTGCGAGGACGGGATCGCCGAGTAGAGGCAGAATCTGGTGGCACGCGGCAGTCGCCGCATGACTATCCCCCCGCGAGGAGCGTCCAGATGTTAGCAGCTTTTTCTGCTAAGGTCGTTTCATGGCCCGCGGGTTCGACAGCAAGTCGGTGGAGTCCCAACAGGAGGAAGCCCAGCGCGTCCGGACGCTGAAGCCGGCCCTCACCGACGAGGAGAAGGCTCGGCAGGCCAGGCAGGGTGTGCTCGAATTGGCACTCGCACAGACCCAGGCCGAGATGACGGCCGCGTGCCGCCCGGCGCACCGGGAAATGCTCAAGCTGCGGCTCGACGCAATCAGGGCCCAAATCCGGGACTTGTGACGCCCTTACAGATTTGCTAAGCTCTGCCGGCAGCGGATACTTGCCACTTCTATTTCCACATCCTCTCGGGACCCTTTCCACTTCCCAATTCCAGTAGCCGCTCAACGTTAGAGTTCAACCGTGCCACCAGTCAGATTGTTCGTGGGCAACCTGCCCTACCAAGCAACCGAAGAAGACCTGCGTACGCATTTCGCCCAGGTCGGCAAGCCAACCCAAATCGTCCGTCCGCTCGACCGTGAAACCGGTCGCGCCCGCGGCTTCGCGTTCGTCGAGTACGCGGAGCGCAGCGAAGCGGAAGCGGCCGTCAAGCAGTTCGACGGCCAGCTCTTCATGGGCCGTCCGCTCGCGGTCAGCGAAGCGCGCGCCCGCGAAGATCGCGGTCCCGGTGGCCCGCCGCGGCCCGGCGGTGGCTACGGTGGCCCACGCCCCGGCGGCGGATTCAGTGGCGGCGGTGGCGGATTCAGTGGCGGCGGTGGCTACGGTGGTCCGCGGCCCGGTGGCGGTGGCTTCAGCGGCGGCGGAGGCGGGGGCTCGTATGGCGGCGGCAACAACGCCAGCCACGCGCGCCAGCAGAACTTTGGCCCTCCGGCGCCACCGAAGGACAAGAAAAAGCCGTTCAAGAAGAACGAAGAAAAACCGCGCGGCCCGATCCCGACCAAGTTCACCGGCCGCACATTCGATCTCGACGACACCGATGACGATGATTCAATCGACATCACGCCGGACTTCATGAAGCACGAGGAGCCGGAAGTCGACACGGACGACGGCGGCGGCGGCGACGACAACAAGGAATAGCCGCCATCACCTAACCGCCCGGCCTGGGGCCGGGCGAAAGAAGGACGGACTCCCGCGATGAAGCGCGAAGACGTCATCCTGTTCAGCGGCGGCGCCGTCGGCGCCGAAGACGCCTTCGGCGCCTGCCCCGAACAGTTCGGTATCGAGGAAGTCAATTTATCCTTTGCCGGT
>JAYQOO010000082.1:0-18589 GCA_038144855.1 Acidimicrobiia bacterium
GTCTGGAGCCGGCCTTCGAGATAGATCTGCTTCCCCTTTACCAGATAGGGCTGGAGGGAATCTGCCGCCTTGCCCCACAGGACAATGCGGTGCCACTCGGTCTGTTCCTTCTTCTCACCTTCGCGAGAAGTCCAGTTTTCGGTGGTGGCAATGCTGAAGCTTGCGACCGACTGTCCGCCCGGCGTCACACGCACTTCCGCGTCTTTGCCGAGATTTCCAACGAGAATTACCTTGTTTACGCTACCCATGTCACGTCACCTGTTTCTCTACGGCGCTATGTCCGTTGCTGAGGCGCGCCGAATTCAATGAACGGCGCTTGCGCGCCGCCTACGACCGCGTAGATCCTACTTCACTATTGTGCCGTGACAGGTAAGGTCCGGGGCGATTTATCCGCGAGGTTTTCCCTGGTTCAGGCGATCGACCTGTTGCTTGGCCATGCGGGCCATGTCGTGTTCGGGGTAGTTCTTCATCAGCGTCTCAAAGGACTCCCGGGCCCGATCGGCCTGCCCCATGGCGCTGAGCGCGATGCCGCGCTTGTAATACGCATCCGGCACGCGATCTCCCTTGGGATAATTCGCGATCACGCGATTGTAGGCGTCCACCGCCTCGGCAAACTTGCCCGACTGCTGGTAACACTCGCCGATATACCACTGCGCGTCGTCGGCAAGATCGGTGCGCGAGAAGTTGGTCAGGTAGCTGCCGAAGCCGTCGATGCACAGCGCCCACTGACCGGCCGTGAAATCTTCCAGTGACGTATTGAACAAACGCTGCGGCGTCATCCCGGGGGCGAGCGCCCGCGGCTGGGCCGCAGGCACCGGGGCGGCCGCCGGATCGATCGGTGCGCCGGGCGGAACCGCCGACGGATCGATGGGCACGGCGGGCGCGGCCGGGAACTCCGGGATCGCGAGGCGCAGCGCTTCCACCTCCTGGGAGAGGGTCGTGATGCGAACCGTGTTCTCGTCGATGCGCTCGCGAACCACGCGCAGGTCGCTGCCAAACTGATCCACGGCCAGCTTCTGGTCGGCAAACGACTTCCGCATCGTGGCGGCCTGGTCATCGATCCGGCCGTTGATCGTCTTCAGCGTCGCCGTCAGCTGCTCGATGGCCGCGGTCAATTGCTGCTGCAGCAGCTGCGTCTGCTCCTGGAGCATGCGCAGGTCGGCCATCATCTGGCGCTCGCGCTGCGATTGCGCCGCCGCGGGGGATGCCAGCAGCACAGCCGCCAGCATGACGCCAATCCCAAGTGTGGTTCGCCTCATAGATCCAATCTTACTTTGCCGTAATCACGAAATGCGCGCGGCGATTGTTCTGCCAGGCGCTCTCATCGTGACCGGCGTCGAACGGAAACTCCTTGCCGTAGCTGACCGTCTTGATGCGGTCCCCCGGAATGCCGAGCGAGACGAGGTAATTGCGCGCCGCGAGGGCGCGGCGTTCCCCGAGCGCCAGGTTGTATTCGGCGGTGCCACGCTCGTCGCAGTGCCCCTCGATCGTGACCTGCATGTTGGGGTACTTCTTGAGCACCGTGGCGTTGTCCTGCAGCACCTTCTGGCCCGCGGTGCTGACCTCGTTGCTGTCGAGTTCGAAGAACAGCGGGCGCAGGGGAGAGTCGCGGTTCAGGTCATCAATGCTCCGCGCGGTCAGGTCGCCGGGCGGCAGCGTCGGCACGCTCACCGGCTGCTCGACCACAGGTCTGGGCGGCTCGGGTGGCGCTGGCGGCGGGGGAACCTCATCGGCGACCGGCACCGGCGGCTGTGGACGGGCGACCGGCGGCTTCGCCTTCCCCTTGCACGCGCCCACGGTGACAGCGAGCAACAGGACCAGAACAACCAGGAGTTTCGAATCTCGTCTCATATGCGTCTCTCTCTTACTGTGACCAGTGCGGCGTGGTGTTGTTGCCATCGCGCGTAAGCTGGCGGAGATTCCTGCCGTCGCGATCGACCGTGAAGATCTGGCTGCGGCCTGCTCGCGTCGACATGAACGCGAGGTGCCGGCCGTTGGGGGACCAGGCGGGGCTCTCGTTGGTGCCCTCGCCGAAGGTGATCTGCCGCGTCTCACCCGTGCCGATCGCGAGAATCTTGATGTCGAAGCCGGGGCCGGTGCGGGCCGTGAAGGCAATCTCGTTGAACGGCGCCGGCGACCAGGTCGCGCGATCGGCGTAGGACTCCGACGTGATCTTGCGAAGGCCGGAGCCATCGACATTGACGACGTAGATCTGCGGCGTGCCGGAACGCTCCGAGGTAAAGGCGATCTGCGTGCCGGCCGGCGACCAGGTCGGCGTGGACTCGATCGCCTGATTGTTGGTCAGCCGCGTGAGATTCGAACCGTCGCGATTGGCGACGTAGATCTCCGAGTTGCCGTCCCGGTTCGACACAAACGCGATGCGCCTGCCGTCCGGCGAGAACACCGGCAGCCAGTTCTGGCCGACGCCCTTGGTCGGTTGCTCCATGGTGCCGGCATAAATGTTCGAGATCAGCACGTCCGGCACCCCGGTGCGATACGACGTGTAGGCAATCGATCGCCCGTCAGGCGCCCAGTTCGGGGTGATGTTCAGCGTGCGGTTGATGGTGATGCGACGCGGATTGGCACCATCGTAATCGGCGACGTAGACCTCTTTCACGTCACGCTTCTCGACTGTGGCGACGACCGCCTCGCGATTGCGATCCGATGAGAAGGTGAGCCTCGTCCGCGCCACGCCCCGGAGGTTACGCAGCGCAAGGTGCGCTTCATCGGAAAAGGTATGCGCGTAGAGCCGCGGATTCGCCACCGATCCGGTGTATTCACGGGCGTAGACGGACTGCCGTGCGCGCACGCTATACAAGCGCAGTTCCACCCGGATGCCGGCACTGGCGCGCTGCACCACGCCCACCACGACAATGTCGGCGCCGAGTTCGCGCCACCGCTCGTACGGCACCTCATCCATCGAGGCAACCCGCGGAATGGACTTATAGGTATCGCGCGGGATCATGTAGAACTCGCGCTCGTAGTTCAGGTCGTCCCACAGCACCTCGCTGATCACCCGGGCTGCATCCTGCGTCTCCTTGTCGGATGACAGGGCAATCAGTTCGGGCACCGCCAGGCGCGGGGGAGTGCCTGGCTCCAGGCCGATCTTGCCGAGGTCGATCGTCGTCGGCGGCTGCTGCGGGGCGGGTTGCTGCGCCGCCACGACGGCGGAGGCCGCCAGCACCATCGCACCGAGCCAGTTTCGGATCCGTGATGAATGGGTCATGTGTCTACTCAACGTGTGAACTCGAACCCGAGACGCACCGGCAGGGTGCTGTCGGGATAGGCGGCCGGCAGCGGCGGCAACTTGGTCAGCCGCAACGCGCGCTCGGCGTAAAAGTCGAGGGCCTCGACCCCGCTCGACCGCAGCACCGTGATGTCGACGATGGCACCGTCACGCCGGATCACCCAGCGCATCTGCGTCAAGCCGCTGGCATTCTGGTGGCCGTTGAAATTCGCCTTGATCAGCGCCGTCATGGTCGCCAGATATTCCGGGCAGCAGAAGTTCGAGACCTCGACCTGCGCTCCGGTGCCGCCACCGCCTGACGACAGCCCGCCAAACCCCTGGCCGCGCGCCTTGTTGTCGGCAATCGAGGAGCCCTTCCGAATTTCTTCGCCCTTGGTCGGCCGGTTGCTGCGAGGGTCCTTGGCGTCGACCTTGTTCGGCGTCGTCTTCTTGGGAGGCGCCTTTGTCGGCTCGATCATCTCCGGCGTTTCTGCCTGAGGCGGGCGAATCGGCTCCACGGCCTTCGGCAACTCCGTCGCAACCTGCTGAATCGTTCGACTGGTCATCGACGTCAGGCCGCTTGTGTCTGGCCCGACCGGGCCGCCGAGGCTGATCTCGAGGACGTTCTCCGGAACGCGCTCATCCGCAAACCACCACGCCGGCATGAACATCATCACGCCGATGATCAGCACGTGGCCCAGCACCGATGCGCCGAGCATTGAACTCAGGCCGTCGGTTTTAGGCGCTCGCGCGCTCAGTACTTCGCTTACGGCATCCATTGGCTATTTGCCGGCGCGGCGCTCCTGCGCGACGACGCCAATCTTTTGGACGCCGGCTTCCTTCAATCGGCCGAACACGTCCATCATGTCCTGCACCTGGACGGTCGCGTCGGCACGCAGGTAGACCTGCTTGTCTTCGCGATTCAGCATCGATTGACGCATCCGCTCCGCCAGCACATCAATGGGCATGCCCTCGTCATCGATATAGACGCGGCTGTCTTGACGATAGGTGGTCGGAATCGTCACGTAGAGCGGCTTGGCGTTGGTCAGCTTGTCGGCCCGCCGCGACACCGGAAGATTCACTTCGACGCCCTTTTGCAACATCGGGGCCGCGACCATGAAAATGATCAGCAGCACGAGCATGACGTCGACGAGCGGAATGACGTTGATCTCGGAGAGCGATGTTGTGACGCGGCGGCCGCGCCGGCGGCCGGTATTCGCGTCGGGCTGAGCCATGACTTTCGGCATGGCCTAAGTGAAGTTCCTTTCGGAGATGTTCAGGAACTCGAGCGCAAAGTCGTCCATTTCCGACGCGTAGGTTTTCACCTTCGAGGTGAAGTGGTTGTAGAAGTAGACCGCCGGAATGGCGGCCGCCAGGCCGAGGGCGGTGGCGATCAGCGCTTCGGCGATCGGCGTGCTGACGACGGCCAGGTCGGTGGAGCCCTGCTGGCCGATGTTCATGAAAGCGTTCATGATGCCCCACACCGTGCCAAACAGGCCGATGAACGGCGTGATGCTCGCGGTGGTCGCGAGGAAGGTGACGCGCTTTTCGAGCTTGTTGACCTCGATGGACGAGGCCCGCAACAGCGCACGGTCGACGGCCGCGAGACTCTTGAGAGTCGGGCGGGGAGCGGGAGCTCCGGGCGTGGCCGCGGCCGGTTGCGACAGTCTTAACTGCGCCGTGAGTTCCGCATAGCCCGCCTGGAACATCCCGACCAGCGGGCTCTCGGCCAGAGACGGGCAGACCGCCTGGACTTCAGAGAACTTGGCACTCTTGCGGAACACGTCGATGAAGGTCGCCGACTGCTTCTCGATGCCTCGGAACGTCCACCACTTGAACAGGGTGATGCCCCACGAGATGACGGAAAAGAGCACCAGAAGCGCCATCACAAACTGCACGATGGGACTGGCGTCGAGAATGAGTTTCGAAAAATCCTGTGTCGTACTTTGGGCAGCCGGCATCCCGTCAAAGCCTCCGAAAAACTAGCCCCACCACGGTCAGCGGGGTTGTCAGGGGATGCGCTGCTGGGAGAGCGCGGGTATCTGTGCCACCGTAGCACGCCGTGCGAAATTATGCAAAGCGGTGATACGATGAGAGTTCTCCGCCTTCGCGAACCTTCCTGCGCGATAGGCGCTCGCCGAAGGTCATCCCCATGATTCGCTATCTGGCTATCCGCAACCTCGCGGTGATCGAGTCGGTTGCGGTCGATTTTGAACAATCGTTCAACACGCTGACCGGCGAGACCGGCGCGGGCAAATCGATCCTGGTTGAAGCCGTTGGACTATTGCTCGGCGGCCGCGCCACGCAGGACCTGATTCGCACCGGTGAAGACGTCGCCACCGTCGAAGCGATTTTCGAAACCGAAGACGGCAGCGAGCTGATCGTCAGGCGCGAGATCACCTCGCAAGGACGCAGCCGCGCGTTCGTCAACGGCTCCCTGGCCACTGCCGCCGCGCTGAAGGACCTCTCCAACCGCCTCGTCGAGCTGCATGGCCAGCACGAGCACCAGCAGCTCCTCGATCCCACGCAGCACCTGGCGCTACTGGACGGCTGGGCCGGCCTGGAGGCCACGCGCAGCAGGGCCGCCGAGTCGTTTGCGACGGTGCGCGCGTTGCGCGAACAGCTCGATCGCTTGCGCATGGACGACCGTGAACGAGCGGCGCGGCTTGATCTCGTGGAGTTCCAGCTCGGCGAATTGCGCAAGGCCAACCTGCAAGGCGGCGAGGACGAAACGCTGGCTGCGGAGCGTCAGTTGCTGCGCTGTGCCGACACGATCCAGCGACTCTGCGGCGAGAGCTACGGTGAGCTCTACGACGGCGAGCATGCCGCGCTCGTGCAGCTCGGTCATATCTGGAAACGGGTAGGCGAGCTGGCGGCGATCGACCCGCGCTTCGCGCCCTATCTCGACGCCAAGGACGGCATCAAGGCGCAGCTCGAAGACCTGGCGTTTACGCTTCGCGACTTCGCCGAGGGCATCGATGCATCGCCTGGACGCCTGCAGGAAGTCGAGGACCGGCTGGCGCTCATCGAACGGCTCAAGCGCAAACACGGCGGCACGCTCGAGGACGCCATCGCGCACCGGGATCGGCTCGCCGCCGAGCACGCGGCGCTCACGGGTGGCCAGTCCTCGGTGGATGAGATCGAGCAGCAGCTCGCAGGTGCCGGCAAACTGTTCCTAACGCACGCGCGATCGCTGTCCGCCAGCCGCAGGGATGCCGCCCCGAAGTTCAGCAAGCAGATCGAAGGGGAGCTGGCCGAGCTGGCGATGGCCAAGACCACGTTTGAAGTCCGGCTGGCGACCTCGGAGGCAGAAGGGCAGTGGACGGAGGCCGGCATCGACGCCGGAGAGTTCTTCCTGTCGCCCAACGTTGGCGAAGATGTGCGGCCGCTCGCCAAGATCGTCTCCGGCGGCGAGCTGTCGCGCATCATGCTGGCGCTCAAGACCCTCTCCGCCGAAGCCTCGGCGCGGGCGCACGCACAGACGCACGGCCAGACCGGCTTTACCAAGACCCTGATCTTCGACGAGGTCGACGCGGGCATCGGCGGCCGGGTGGCGACCGTGGTGGGGCAGAAGCTGGCCTCGCTCGGCGAGCGGTTCCAGGTCTTGTGCATCACGCACCTGCCGCAGATTGCCGCCTGCGGGCGCAGCCACTTCCTGATCGACAAGCGCATCCAGGGGCGCCGCACGGTCACCAGCGTGGCGCGTTTGACCGGCGAAGATCGGGTGGCGGAAATCGCCCGGATGATGGGTGGATCGGCAGCAGGCGAGAAGGCACTGGTGAGCGCCCGCGAACTGCTCGATACTACGAAGGCGAAAGGCGAAAGCGAAAGGCGAAAGCGAAAGTCACCTTGAAGTACTTCATCAAAACCTACGGCTGCCAGATGAGCGTCCACGACTCGGAGCGCATGGCCGGCCTCCTCGAGTCAGCCGGCTACGACCGCACGGAAGTCGACACGGACGCCGATCTCGTGGTCATCAACACCTGCTCAGTGCGTGAACGCGCCGAAGGCCAGCTCTACACCCGGCTGGGCTACATCAAGGAGATGGCGCGCGAACTTGGCCGCGACCCGATCGTCGCGGTCACCGGCTGCGTGGCGCAACAGGAAGGCAACAAGCTGATTGCCAGGTCCGAAGGCCTGGTCGATGTCGTGATCGGCACGCAGCAGGTCAAGATGCTGCCAATGCTGGCCAGCCAGGCATTCAACGAGCGCGACGCCGGCTTCGACAGCCGGTGGCGAACCGAGCGGGTTGCGATCGACAACCCGTACGAAGAGCCGTCGTTTCCGCTGGGGGTGGCTCGACGGAGCGATCCGGTGCGCGCCTACGTGACCATTATTGAAGGCTGCAACGACTTCTGCGCCTTCTGCGTCGTGCCCTACACGCGGGGCCACGAACGGATGCGCGCCAAGGCGGAGATCCTGGCCGACGTCAAGGAGGCCGCCGACAGCGGCCGGCGCGAGGTCCAGCTGCTCGGCCAGATCGTCAATCACTACCAGGCGCCGGACGACCCGTCGTGCGATTTCCCAGCGTTGCTCGAAGAGGTCCAGAAAATTTCCGGCATCGATCGCATTCGCTTCGCGAGTCCGCACCCGCGCCACACCAGCGACCGGCTCATCGCCGCGGTCCGCGACCTCTCGAAGGTCTGTAAGCATCTGCATCTCCCCGTGCAATCCGGCTCCTCGCGCGTGCTCGGATTGATGCGGCGGCGGCACACGCGGGAGCAGTACCTGGACCTGGTTGCACGGATTCGCGAGGCTATCCCGAACGTGCAGCTATCGACCGATATGATCGTTGGCTTCCCAGGCGAGACCGAGGCCGACTTCGAGGAGACGCTGTCGCTCACCAGCGCGGTGCGGTACCACAGCATGTTCTCCTTCAAGTATTCGGAACGTCCGAACACGCTGGCGTCGAAGCGCATGACCGACGACGTGACGGACGAGGAAAAGACGCGGCGGATCGTGGCGCTGCAAGAGCGGCAACGGTCGATCCAATCGGACCTCTTCCAGCGGTCGATCGGATCGACGCACCAGGTCCTGGTCGACGCGACCAGCCGTCGCCGCGAGTGGGAACTGACGGGCCGCACCAGCGGCAACACGGTGGTCAATTTCCCAGGACCGCCGGAATGGCTGGGGCAGTTCGTGGACGTGACGATTAAGAAGGCGGGCCCCAATTCGGTGTGGGGAGAACCCGCCAATCAATCGTCGAACGGTTGAGGCACATGATCGTCGAACGGATGTCGGAACGCACGGGGCGCGCAATGATCGAGATGAACATCAAGGGCTTGATGGTCGATCCCATCACCAACATGCCCATCATCATCCTCCGGGACAGTGAAGGGCAGAAGGTCCTGCCGATCTGGGTTGGCGTGTTCGAAGCCAACGCCATCGCCCTGCAGATCGAAAACATCCAGACGCCGCGCCCGATGACGCATGACCTGCTGCGCAACATCATCCAGGACCTGCAGGCGACCGTCGACAAGATCGTGGTGTGCGACCTGAAGGAGAACACCTTCTACGCGCTGATTCACTTGCAGACGCCGGCCGGCCCGGTGGCGATTGACGCGCGGCCAAGCGACGCGATCGCCCTGGCGCTACGCACGCGCGCACCGATCCTGGTCGACGAGAAAGTGATCGACCACGCCAAGACCGTGGACCTGTCGAACGAGAAGCAGGATTCAGATCGCCTGCAGCAATGGCTCGAACAGCTCGACCCGGACGACATGGGCAAGTACAAGATGTAACAGTCACCAGCCAACAGTCGACAGTGAACAGCTGAACTCTTAACCGCCGACTCTTGATTGACGATTGCGAAGTCGGCCGGCCGACAAATACCGCAAGTCACGCAAATACAACACTTAGCCGCGCCCATTTCCAGGCCATTTGACTCGGCCGACATCGGCTCTCATAATGCTGCTGTCCCGCCGCTGCGCGCCGCGCGAAGGCGGATATCCGACCCGCACACTCGCGCTGAATGATTCTTAGCATCGCCAATCAGAAAGGCGGCGTCGGCAAGACCACGACCGCCATCAACCTCGCCGCCGCGCTTGCGATGCGCGGCAAGCCCACGCTGCTCATCGACCTCGATCCGCAAGGCAACAGCTCGATGTCCTACATCGACATCCGCGCGGCCGAGAAAAGCATGTACGACGTGTTCGTAGACAAGGACGTGCATCTTGCCGACGTGATCGTGCCGGCGGCCACCTTGCCGAACCTGTCGATCGCGCCGGCGCGCATCTCGCTCGCCAAACTCGAGTCGCGGATGACCGGGGAGCTCGACGCGCCGTTCCGGCTGAAGGATGAACTGGCGGCGCTGAACGGCCAGTATCCCAACGTCGTGATCGACTGCCCGCCGGCCCTGGGCCTGCTGACGGTCAACGCGCTGGTGGCCTCGACGCACCTGCTGATCCCGATCCAGTCGTCGTACTTTGCATTGGAGGGCACCGACGACCTCCTCGAGACGATCGAAAAGGTGCGGCAGCGGCCCAACCCCGAGCTGCAGATCCTGGGGGTCGTGATCACCATGCACGACAAACGCACCGCGCTGGCCCGCGACATCCAGGAGCAGATCCGCAAGGTGTTTGGCGACAAGGTCTTCCGCACCGTGATCAGCAAGAGCGTGCGCCTCGAGGAAAGCCCGGCGTATCGCGAATCCATCTTTACCTTCGCGCCAGATTCCACCGGCGCGGCGGAGTACTACAGCCTGTGTGAAGAGGTGATCGACCGTGCCTAAACCCAGAGGACTCCCAGACAACCTCCGCATGCGGCACGACGCGCATTACGTCGAAACGCTAGCCGCGCCTTCCGGCACGCCGATCGGCCGGATGATCCCGATCGACGCGATCGACCCCAACCCGGACCAGCCGCGCCAGACCATGGGCGACCTGGCCGAGTTGATTGCCTCGATCACGGAGAAAGGCGTCATCGAACCGCTGATCGTGCGTCAGCGTGGAGCCCGGTATCAGATCATCGCCGGCGAACGGCGCTACCAGGCCGGCATCCAGGCCAAGCTGACCGAGCTGCCGGTCGTCATCCGCGACGTCGACGACGGCGAAATGATGGAGCTGGCGCTGATCGAGAACATCCAGCGCAAAGACCTGACGCCGTTCGAAGAATCCGAGGCCATGGGTGGCCTGGCGCAGAAATTCGGCTACACCCACGAAGATCTGGCCAAGAGACTTGGCAAGTCCAGGACGACGATCACCGAAGCCTTGTCGCTGAATGACATCCCGCCAGAGGTCCGCAAGGTGTGCCGCCTGGCCGGCATCACGAACCGATCGCTGTTACTGCAGATCGTGCGTCAGGGCGACACGCAGAAGATGCTCGCACTGGTGGAAAAGATCACCAGCCAGGGCGTCACGCGCGAGCAACTGCGCAAGGACGCCGACACACAAAAGCCAAAGGCCGGCCGGCCGAAGTCGTTCGTGTTTGCGTTCAGACCGGCGACGAAAGCCTTCAACCTCCGCCTGCAGTTCAACAAGCGCAACGCCAGCAAGGACGAAGTGATTTCCGCGCTTGAAGAGATCATCAGAGATCTCAAGAAGTCGAAGTAGTTCATCCACACAACCAACAGGCACCGGAAGCAAGGCAACCCAACGGGGTTTCTTGCTTCTCGGCCCCCTGCGCGGATGCTAAGGTTAACATAACATGTATTATCAGACTTTGAGCAAATCAAGCAAGAAAAGGCCTGTGGATGAATTTCGGATGCTTGTTGTGAGGGCTGCTGACCTAGGCTTGCCAGTCGGCGCGAACCTGGCTCGAATCAGGAAGCGCGATCGTCCAAAACCCGCCGTGCGGAGCCGCCTCAAGAATCCGATCCGCGGGATCGCGAACCTGGATCGAGAACGACACATCGCCGGCCGCAAAATCCACAGGCCAATCGGAAGTCGCGCCCGGCACCAGGCGATCAAACGGGATCTGGATTTCGACGATCGCGGCAGCGGCGAGCCAGGACCGCTCGACCGGAACCAGCCGAACGTCCGAACCGGCAAGGGCCAACGAAATGGAGGCGCCGCCCGAACCGATCAAATCAGCGAGTCCAGCGCCGGCGATTCGAAGGCACAGGCCGCGGGCGGACCATCCGGCACGGACATCGCCAATCAGCGGAGGCGCAGACGCGACCTCGTGCATCGCGCCGCCGGGCTTGCCCAGGGGCGCGACGGCGGCACCCACCCATTCAAGGAACGAGGTGTCCTGGCCGTCGATGGTCACCGAAAGTGGTCCGGACGGCGCCAGCCGGGCCGGGCCGGAACCGGTGCTGATGTTGGTCGCAAACAGCGCGTCAGGAATCGGGAGACCAAGCGCCGAGTACGCGTTGCGAAGATGCCGGCGGAACAAGTCATCGAAATCGGCGTCATGGTCGGACGAGTGGTCGTCCCCGTACCACCAGAACCAGTCGCTACCCTCGGCGATCAGCAACTCTTCGAGGGCCCGGTCACGGGCGTCGGGCCCGACACCGCCGGACGACCGATCGAACGCCGCGCGGGCCTCGGACAGTTGGTCCCAGGCACGGTGGTCGTCTCGATGTCCCATCCAGATATAGAAGTCGCCGTTGATCCAGGAGCCGGGGAACACCGAATCGAGCTTCGCCGATTTGGTCATCGCGGCCTGGGTCATGGTGACAGTCTCGATGTCATCAGCCGACGCCAGCGCCGAGTACAAGGCCCGGAGGAACGGACGGCCGCCGCCCTCAAAATGCTCCCAGGCGTTCTCACCGTCGAGGATCGCCGAAACCGTGGCGACTTCCCCATCCGTCCGGTCGGCAAACCTGCGGCCGGCCGTCCGGACATGTTCCAGAAAGTCGGCGGCTGCGGCTTCAGGGCTCCAGGATTGGTAGTGGAACCCGATGCGATCCGACAAGCCGTGGTCGCGAAACAGCACGGCAGGACCAGCGTCGCCAAGCCGGTACGGACGGTATAGAAGGTCGGGGCGATCGGCCAGGGGCGTTTGGATCGACCTCGCCAGAATGTCTTCGTCGGTCGCCATCCACTGGATGCCGGCAGCCCCCATCAGGGCGATCGCTTCGTCCGAGACAGACCCTTCCGACGGCCACATGCCGCGGGGCCGCTCACCAAACACCGCCGTGTGAAAGTCGATGGCCCGCGAGATCTGCAACCGCGCATCCTCGGGCCGGCGGAAATGATGACGGGGTCGAGGCGAAGCCGGATGCGCGTGAAGATGCATGTCCGAATCACACAGCAACGGCAGGATCGGATGGTAATAAGGCGACGTGGACAGTTCGACCTGCCCGCGCGCGCGGGCTTCACGATACGCCGGTAACACCTGACCGATGATCTCGAGCTCGACCGCGCGCAGCAGCGCTTTGTCGTGCTCACTGAAACTGCGTTCCCTGGCGACCAGGCCGGCGAGCCGATCGTCCCGGACCAGCAGGTCCGGATCCATCCACGCCAGCTTGTGCCAGACCTGAAGGTCGCGCAACGCATCAAGGCCAAATGGCTGGCCTTCCAGCCTCCGGGCATGCAGTTCGGCGTATCGAGGATACGGCCCAATCATGCGGTGATACAGCGCGTGAAAGCCGTTGGCGATCATCCAGCGTGCTTCGTCGGCGGTGAGCTGGTCGGCCGGCTTCAGGCCGATCTCCAGGTGCCGATCCCTGGCCGTGTCATCCGCAAACGCCTGGATCTGCCGAACCAGTGACGGGACCAGGTTGAACGTGACACGAACGGAGGGGAATTCGTCGAGCATGGCCACCATCCCCCAGTAATCCTTGATGGCATGCAGGCGCACCCACGGGAGGATGTGTTCCCCGGTCGCCAGGTCCTCGTAGTACGGCTGGTGCATGTGCCACAAAATGGCGAGTTTAACCGTCACGCTCGACCCGCGCCTGGGAAGGCATAATAGACAGTGATGCCGCGCATCATCGACCGGTACGTGCTTCGGGAAGTCATCCCGCCGTTCCTGCTTGCGCTGCTCGTGTTCACGTTCGTCCTGATTATCCCCTTCATCATCGAACTTGCCGAGCAGCTCATTGCCAAGGGCGTACCTGCCGGAACCATCCTGCAACTCGCCGTCACCTTGATCCCCCAGGCGTTGGCACTGACCATCCCGATGGCCATGCTGATCGGCCTGCTGGTCGGGCTCGGCCGGCTGTCAGCCGATCGAGAGTTCGTCGTGCTGATGGCCTGCGGCGTCAGCCCGTTCCGGCTCCTGCAGCCGATCCTGGTCTTCGCGGTGATCTGCTGGGGCGCCACGTCGTGGGTGCTGCTCGAGGCCATGCCCGACGCCAACCAGGCCTTCCGCGAAATCCGCGAACGGGTCGTCATGGATCGCGCGGAAGGCGAAGTGCGGCCGCGCGTGTTCTTCGAGGACTTCCCCAACGTCGTCCTCTACGTGCGCGAGGTGCCCAAGGACGGCCAGGGCTGGCTTGGCGTGCTGGCCGCCGACACGTCAAACCCCGCCTCACCGGTCATCTTCCTCGCTGACCGCGGCCGGATGGTGGTTGACCGGGAAGCCCGCACCATCGACATGGTGCTGGAGAACGGGACGCGTCACAGCAGCAAGTACGAGGACCCGTATTCGTACGAGGTAGCCAAGTTCGAACGGACGATCCTGTCACTCAACCCGGAGACGGTGTTCCCGCGAACCGGGCCGGCGCGCGGCGAGCGGGAGATGCGCGTCGAGGAACTGATCGCCCGCGCCAAGGAGCTCGAGGCGCAAGGCATTTCAGCCCACAACACCATCATGGAGGTCCATCGCAAGTTCTCCTTGCCGGTCTCCTGCTTCGTGTTCGCGTTCCTGGGCCTGGCGCTGGGGGCCAGCGCGCGCAAGGACGGCAAGCTGGCCTCGTTTGTCCTCGGCATCGGCGTGATCTTCGCGTACTACGTGATCATGATCACGACGCAGTCGCTGACCAAGGGATTCTGGATCCCCGCCTGGCTGTCGACATGGATCCCCGACATCGTCCTTGGGATCGCCGGCGTCGTGCTGTTGTGGTCGCGCGCCCGATCGGCGGATCAGCCCATTCGATTCCCGATGCCGGCGTTCGTCTCGCGCCGTGGCGCCAGGGCCGGTCAGGCTTCGCAACCAGAGCCCTCCGGCTCCAGGCCGCTCGTCAAATTGCGCGTCCCCAACTTCGAGCTGCCGCGTCCCACCGTACTCGACACCTACGTGTCCAAGCAGTATCTCAAGATCCTCGGCATGACAATGGTCGGGATGCTCGGGCTGTTCTACATCTCGACGTTCATCGACTTGTCAGACAAGTTGTTCAAGGGCCAGACCACGCTGCTCCGGATCGGCGAGTTCCTGATGTGGTCCACGCCGCAGTTCCTGTCGTACATCATCGCGTTGTCGGTGATGTTGTCGGCGCTGGTCACGGTCGGCCTGCTGACCAAGAACAGCGAACTGATCGTGATGCGCGCCTGCGGCGTCAGTCTGTATCGCACGGCGCTGCCGATGATCGCCTTTGCCCTGGGCGGCAGTGCGGTGCTGTTCCTGATGGAAGAGAACGTCCTCGCGGTCGCGAACCAGCGGGCCGAGCGGCTGCGTTACGAAATCCGCACCGGGAACCCGAAGACATTTGGCGTGCTGAACCGCAAGTGGATTGCCGGCAACAATGGCGAGGTCTTCCACTACCAGTACTACGATCCGAAGAATCGCGAGCTCAACAACCTCTCAGTGTTCCAGTTCGATCCACAATCGAACCGGCTCGCCTCCCGGCTGTTTGCAGAACGCGCCCGATTCAACGACCAGCGCCAGTACTGGTACCTGGACGAGGGCTGGAATCGCACGTTCGATCCCAACGGCATTGGCAGCTACGAACGGTACGAAGGCTGGACGCGGCCGTTCGAACCGCCGGATTACTTCGTGACCGAGGCCCGTGAGCCTGACCTGATGAACTTCGGGCAACTGCGCCGCTACATCACCGAGCTGCAGGCCAGCGGCTACAACGTGCTCGAACACCAGGTCGGGCTGCATCGCAAGATCGCGTTCCCCTTTGTGACGCTGGTGATGACGCTGATCGCGGTGCCCTTCGCCGTCACCACCGGACGGCGCGGCGCGATGTACGGCATCGGCGTTGGCATCGTGCTGGCCCTGGTCTACTGGACGATGATCAGTGTGTTCGCGGCGTTCGGCCAGGGCGGCCTGATCGACCCGGTGCTGGCAGCCTGGGCACCAAACCTGGTGTTTGGCGCCGCGGCAGCCTATCTGTTGTTGACAGTGAGGACGTGATGACAGCCAAAGGGCCGCAGCGCGGCTCCCAAGTCCGGTATATCGCCGCACTGATGTCCCTGATCGCCTCGATGGTGACGATTCTCACCGGGTTCGTGTTCATGGTTCGTTCGCTCGAAAGTGGCGGCTACGGCACGTCGAGCAACACGCTGGCGCTGGTCTGGCTGGGCGCCGGCGGCGGATTGCTGGGGCTTGGTATCGTGCTGCTGATCTGGGAGCTCAGCGTCAGGCACAACGTACGGCACTGACCGTCCTGCCGTCGTTTACTTGACCAGGCCGACGTCGGCAATGGTCAGCTGTCCCGTCGTGCCGGGACGCGTGTTCAACGTGTCGACGACAAACAGGATGGAGTCGACGCGATCGAGCGGCGCGAGCGGGCTGGATGTCTGACCGATTGCCCTGAAACGCGCAAACGGAATATCGACGAGCCCCTGCTCCCTGCCGACGAAGAACGTCGCCCCCCAGCGTTCGGTGTTCCCCACCGGCGCACGGAGTTGCACCCAGACGCGCATCGGCGCAGCCGCCGAGGCCCTGAACCGAATGCGATCGAATGACGCCAGCCCGCCGGTGACCGGAATGGCGACGGCGGCGAACTGGCCGGTCGCGCTGCCCGGTGCGAGTGCAAACGTCCACTGGATCGCGGGATCGCCCGCGAAAGTTCTGGCCCGCGGATCGTTGAGCGGCGCGGCGAATACCCGGCTCGTGTCGTTGGGCCCCGTCTCTGCGGCAACTTCGCTGGTCCTGGCGGGAATACGTGACGTAGGCTCGGGCGGCACGGTCTGCGCGGACGACTCGTGCACGATGCCGGCGTAGATCGGATTCGAGACGATCCAGGGCGCCGAGGGGCCGCCAGGCGCATTCGCCGTGTAGGCCTCGATTCGATAGACCGCCGGCTCCCGGCCGCCGTTCATCTCGAGCGGACCGTCCGTGACCTCGTGCACCCGCAGGCCGTCCCTGAACAACACCAACGTCGTGCCCGGAGGCGCGCTCGCGCGCGCACTCAACAGCACGTCGCCATCGATCGGCAGCGCGTCGCCGAGGATCGCCGACCGGGCGCCACTCGTCGCGGTGAACTGCAGCGCGCCCGGCGACGCCAACGCATCGATCACGCTGTAGACGCGTCCCGCACGGATCGCTGCGCTTAGCCGGCGCCCGTCGGACGCCGCGTCGTTTGCCAACGGTGCATCGAGGACCACGTGGTTGGAGAAGGCGCGAAACGACGCCTCGTATCCAGGCAGCGGGAGATGCACGGCCGAGTAGTCCGGATCGCTGCGCTGGAACCCCAGTCGCGCGTGCGCGTCGGCACCCGCAATGCCGACGACCTTGCGCGATCGAGACAGGCCGTCCCAGCGATCGAGCACCGCGCTCGGCCGGTCGAGCAACGTCGCAATGGATTGCGGGGCGCGGAACAAGTACGTGACCAGTGCCCGCGCAATCGGCATCCGCAACTCATCGCGCCACTCGCTGTCGGCGTTGATCCACTCCAGCCCGTCGATCCTGGCGTCCCACCCCTGCCAGCTCAGCGACGGCCGCGGCGAGCCCGGGTGCGCGGCAAATCCAAACCCGCCCAGCCGCTGCACGTCTTCCAGCACGTCGTTGGCCGAACCGGCCAGTGGGAACGGCGACGCGGGAAGATCGATCACCGCATAGTGGCCGGCGGAGGTGTTCAACTCGACACCATCCAGCACCAACACGCCGCTGCGGTAGGTTGGGGGATCCGGCGCGCGCGTGCCGTCGCCGTGGTCGGTCAGGATGATGAACTGCAAGCCGGCCCGTGCGGCCGCCTCGGCAATCGTCGTGACCGATCCGCTGCCATCGGAGCGGTCCGAGTGAATGTGGAATGCGCCGCGCACGGTTGATGACGGCGGTGGTTCGGTCAGCCGGGTTGCCGGCGGCAAGATCGCAAACACGATCAGCGCGACGACCACCAGCGGGATCAGCGGAACGAGGTAACGGCGCCGCATCAGTTTCTCGGGTGGAACTTGTCGTAGACCGCGCGCAACCGCGCGTCGAGGATGTGGGTATAGATCTGCGTCGTCGACAGGTCGCTGTGTCCGAGCATCATCTGGATGGCGCGCAGGTCGGCGCCGCGCTCCAGCAAGTGAGTGGCAAAGGAGTGTCGCAAGACATGCGGACTCAGGTTGCGAGCCAACCCGGCCTGCTTGCCGTGTTCTTTCAGGATCTTCCAGAAGCCCACCCTGGTCAGGCCTGCTCCGCCACGCGCG
The DNA here is from genome assembly GCA_038144855.1 of Acidimicrobiia bacterium. Taxonomy (GTDB): domain Bacteria; phylum Acidobacteriota; class Vicinamibacteria; order Vicinamibacterales; family UBA2999; genus 12-FULL-67-14b. The sequence goes on from JAYQOO010000082.1 coordinate 17,638, forward strand.
TTGACGAACAAGCGCGGCGACGAGCGCTTGTTCAGCAGCGCCGGCCGGCCGTCCTTGATGTAGCGCTTCAACCAGGCGGCGGCTTCGTCGCCGATCGGCACGAGCCGCTGTTTGCGGCCCTTGCCAAAGCACGTCAGGTAGCCGCTTTCAAGGTTCAGGTCCTGCTGGCGCAGGTTGACCATCTCTGACACGCGCAGGCCGGTCGCATACAGCAACTCAATCAGCGCGCGGTCGCGCAGTCCGCGCGGCTGCGACGTGTCGGGGGTGCCGATCAGCCGATCGACCTCATCCATCGACAGGAACTTCGGCAGTGTTTTCCAGGCGCGAGGCGCGATGACGTCGACCGCGGGATTGTCCTGGCGGTGTCCAGAGACCACGAGGAACCGGTAGAAGCCGCGATAGCACGCCACCGCCCGCGCCACCGACTTTGGCGAGCGGCCCTCCCCCATCAACTGGCGCACGAACTGCTCGAGCGCGCGACGATCGAGCGCGTCGACCGGCCGCTCCAGCGCCGCCGCGGCGGCAGAAAGCTGGGACAGGTCGCGTCCATAGCTCTCAACGGTGTTGGCCGACAGCCTCCGTTCCACCGCCAGGTGCGTCAAATACGCGTCGACAAAACCGCTCACGTCCATCAGAGTCTAACAAGTCCGGCCATTGACAGGGGGTCCCACGAGGACTAGCATCAGCTTTTCCCCGGGCACGTAAGAAAGAGACAGGCCGTAGGTAGACACAGGTGGCTGCAACGAAATCCAGATGGCAATCGCTCCCCACTGAAGCCATCAATCCCGCTTCACTTGCTGTAGACAAGCTCGACGCCGGTGGCATCGTTGACCTGATGCTCAGCGAGGACCGCCGCATGATCGCGGCCGTCCAGAAGGAGCGCGATCGGATCGCGCTTGGCGCCGACATGTGCGCCAAGGCGTTGCGCAAGGGCGGCCGCCTGGTCTTCGTC
>JAYQOO010000083.1:0-7198 GCA_038144855.1 Acidimicrobiia bacterium
AGCCTGACCCGCACCATCGGCTGGGCCATTGCCAAGCGCGCCGACCGCACAGTGATCACGACTACGGCGGAGCAGGCGACGGCCACCTACACCGTCAGCGTCGAACACGACAACGGCACCGATTCGGACTGGTCGCTTGCCGGAGCGATTCGGGTCGCGAACCCGAGCGCACGGGCGCTTGCGGCCGTGACGCTGACCGCGTCTGCTGACGCTGCTGCCTGCACCGTGAGCGACGCGCAGGGCACCGCGGTTGCCGCGGGCAGCCACCGGGACTTCTCTTACCGCTGCGTGTTCCCGTCCGCGCCTTCAGCGGGTGTGGTGACCATTCAGGGCACGTTTGACGGCGGTTCGCTGTCTGCGACCGCACCGTTCGACTTCACCGCCGCCGCCGTGCATGTGGCGGACGACCAGGTCACCATCAACGACAGCATGGTTGGCGACCTCGGACAGCTCACTGCCGCTGCGCCCAGCCCAACGGAATTCAGCTACTCGCGCACGATCGCCGGGGTTGCCGGCACCTGCACCACCGTGAACAACACCGCCATCCTGGTCACCAGTACCAATGCGCTCACGCAAAGCGCGTCGCAGGCCGTTCGCATCTGCGTTGGCGCTGACCTGTCGGCGGCGGTCTCGGCGGCGACGACGTTCCAGTCGAGCATCACGAAGGCGGTCGACCGCGCCGTTGTGCAGCAGCAGGGCGGTTCGGCGGCATTCAACTACAAGATCGTCGTGACCGAAGCCGGATGGATCGTCAACGGTCAGATCAGCGTCACCAACCCCAACGATTGGCAGGACGTCGTGGCGCAGGTCGCGGCGACGGTGGCTGGCGCCGCCTGCGGCGCGCCTGCGGCGGTGACGCTCGCGGCCTCGTCCAGCATCGTCGTGCCATACACCTGCACATTTGCGTCCGCACCGGCGGCGAGCGTGGAAGCCAATGCCTCCGTCTCATGGGATTCGGCCATCGCGTCGACGCCGACTGGAGCCAATGCGGTGTCGGCGACGACGGCCTTCGAGGCGCTGACCGTGGTGGATGTCTTCAATGGCGGTGCCGCGCAAACGCTGGGTGTGATTGCCACGCCTGCCGCGTCGACCAGCTATGCCTATGCCAAGTCGGTTCCCAACGCGCCGGCCGGCACCTGCCAGGCGTATACCAACACCGCCTCGATCCTTGGTCGCGCGCAGTCGTCAGATGCCGCCGCCTACGCCTGCAACACCACGACCGGCGCGCGCACCATTGGCTTCTGGCAGAACAAGAATGGCCAGGGCATCATCACGGCGTCGCCCACCGTGTCGGGCGTCTGCGCGGTGGCCACCTGGCTGCGCCGCTTCGCGCCGTTCCAGGATCTTGCCGCCAACGCCAGCTGCAAGACGGTGGCAAGCTATGCGACTACGGTGATCAAGAACGCAAGTGCCGCCGGCGCGGCGATGAACGCGATGCTGAAGGCGCAAATGCTGGCGACCTCGCTGGATGTGTTCTTCAGTGACGCGGCGCTCGGCGGCAACGCCCTTGGCGCTCCCGTGTCGGTTGGCTCGGTTCGCATCGAGACCGGCACGGCCTCGGCTGCGTTCGGGGGCGCGACGGCGTTGACGGTCAGCGAGCTGCTGCTCGCGCAAACCGCGGTCTCGAACGCCGGTGGCACGGTGTGGTACGGACAGTCGAAGGCCACACAAGAGCTGGCCAAGAACGTCTTTGACGCGATCAACAACGAGATCGCACCGATTGCGCGGTAGGCCGTCCGCTACGTTGGAGCGGCGGAAACGATGCGATTACGGCCGCTGGCCTTGGCTTGATACAGAGCCTGGTCAGCGGCCTTGATGAATTCAGCCTCGGACGCTGCCGTCGTCGGGATGGTGGTGGCGATTCCCGCGCTGATCGTGACGCGCGTGCTGGTTGGCGATGCGCGGTGCGGAATGTTCAGCGCGTTCACCCTCCAGAGCGCCATCTCGGCGACCTTGAACGCCCCTGCAAAGTCGGTGCCTCCCAGCACCAGCGCGAATTCCTCGCCGCCAAATCGCGCCAGCAAGTCGGTGGGGCGGTGAATGGTCGCCCTGAGCGCCGTGGCAACTTGCTTCAGGCAGTCGTCGCCGGCCAGGTGCCCGTAGGCATCGTTGAACAGCTTGTAGTGATCGATATCGAGCAGGACTAGCGCCACTTCGGTCTTGTCGTTGGCGCTAGTTCACGAAGGCGGGAATACCCGTCTGCGCGCGACCGAGAATGAGAGCATGCACGTCATGCGTGCCCTCATACGTATTCACCACTTCGAGATTCACGAGGTGGCGAATCACGCCGAACTCGTCGACGATGCCGTTGCCGCCCAGCATGTCGCGGGCGTCGCGCGCAATCGCCAGCGCCTTGCCGCATGAGTTGCGCTTCAGCATCGAGGTGATCTCGGGGGCCGCCGTGCCCTGGTCCTTCATGTGGCCCAGGCGCAGCACGGCGTTCAGACCGAGCGCGATTTCGGTCTGCATGTCAGCCAGCTTCTTCTGGATCAACTGATTGGCCGCAAGCGGCCGGCCGAACTGCTTGCGATCCATGACGTAGGTGCGGGCGCGGTGCCAGCAGTCTTCTGCGGCGCCGAGCGCGCCCCAGCAGATCCCGTAGCGGGCGCTGTTCAAGCAGGTGAAGGGCCCGCGCAGTCCGCGCACGTCGGGGAACGCGTTCTCTTCGGGGCAGAACACGTTGTCCATCACCACTTCGCCGGTGAGGCTGGTGCGGAGGCCGACCTTGCCGTGGATCGGTGGCGCGCTCAGGCCCTTCATACCTTTTTCGAGGATGAAGCCGCGAATCTTGTCGTGGTCGTCCTTGGCCCAGATGATGAACACATCGGCGATCGGGCTGTTGCTGATCCACGACTTGGTGCCGGTCAGCGCGTACCCGCCGTCCACCTTCTTGGCGCGCGTCAGCATGCCGCCGGGATCGGAGCCATGGCCAGGTTCCGTCAGGCCAAAGCAGCCAATGAATTCGCCGGTGGCCAGCTTCGGCAGGAACTTCTGCTTCTGGGCCTCGGTGCCGAACTCGTTGATTGGGACCATGACGAGCGAGCCCTGGACGCTCATCATCGAGCGGAAGCCGGAATCCACCCGTTCGATCTCGCGCGCGATCAGCCCGTAGCTGACGTAGTTCATGCCGGCGCCGCCGTACTGTTCGGGAATCACGATGCCCAGCAGGTCGAGCGCGCCCATTTCTCGGAAGATGGTCGGGTCGGTCTTTTCGTGCCGGAACATCTCGAGCACACGCGGGACCAGCTTGTCCTGCGCGTACGAGCGCGCCGTGTCGCGCGCCATCTTTTCTTCGTGGGTGAGTTGCTGCTCGAGGAGGAGCGGGTCGCTCCAGTTGAAGGGGGTATCGCTCTTGGCCATGGCGCTGCCATTTTATCGCGAAGCGGTGCCGCGCGGCCCACGGTATCGGCGCACCAGGATTGAAGCCCGAGGGTGGGCGGCCGATTATCCGTCCATGAAGCAGACTGTCGTTGCTCGATGCGCCCTTGTGACCCTCCTCGCGGCTGCGGTATTTGATTTTGCGGTAGCGGCGGGCCCAGCGACGCCGACCGACTCCCTGCAGCGCCTCAAAGCCGGCAATGCGGCCTTTGTCGCCCATCCGGAAGAAGCGTTGCCCGTGACCCTGAGCCAGCGCAATGCCGTCACGAAGGGCCAGACGCCCTTTGCCACGGTGCTGTCGTGCGCCGACTCGCGCGTTCCGCCGGAAGTGGTGTTTCGCGCCGGCCTGGGCGAGCTGTTCGTGGTTCGCGCGGCTGGAGAAGTGCTCGATCACTCGGTGCTCGCCAGCATTGAATACGGCGCCGAGCATCTGCACGTGCCGTTGATCGTGGTCATGGGCCACGAGTTCTGCGGCGCGGTCAAGGCAGCGATGGAGACCCCTGCCGGGACCTCGCGCGGGCCAACCCGCGACTTCCTGGTCGGCGCCATCCAGCCCGCGGTTACGGCCACGGCCAACGCCAAGGAGGCTGGGCGACTGAAAGCCGCGATTCTCGCCAACGTCGAGGATTCAATGGTGCAGATGGTGCACGACAGCAAGATCCTGCGGCACCTCTACGACGAAAAAGAAATCACCATCGTCGGGGCGTACTACGAGCTGACCAGCGGGCGGGTCATGTTCTCGACACCGCTTGCCCTGCCAGAACCCGGCACCCACCGCTAGCGCTTCATCCGTCCCGAATGACGCAAACGGGGCAGCCGGTCGAGCCCTCAACTGGTTGCCCTGCAATCGTTTGCGTGCGATCTGTTGTTGACTTCGCGTACCGCCACTCCCCATAATTGGGGGCAAATCCGGACAATAGCGCGCTCCCCAGCCGCTGCCTGAGTCCCCAAACCAGCGGAAACGTTCTCTCGTTTCCCGGCCGAGATTTAGACAATGTCGTTCGACGACCGCATTCGATCCAAGGTCGATCAGGCGCTGGGTACGCTCGTGCAGCAGGTGCTCGATGAGGCAACTGCCGAACGAGAAGAGGCCATTCGCGCCGCCAAGATCACCTTTTTTGACGAAGCTGAGCAGGCGGCGCAAGCGCGCATCTCCGATGCCGAGGCGCGCGTCCGCGCTGAGATCGACACGAAGGTCGCGCAGGCGCTCGCAGAAGACCGCGAAGTCGCGTCCCGCGAAATCCGCCGCCAGATCGAAGGCGAATCGAACGAAAAGATGCATCACGCGCTCGAAGCCGCGGAGAACCGCATGCGGATGGCGCTGGCCGACGGCGAAGCCAAGGCGGCCGAGGCGTTGAAGGCGGCCGTGGCCGCTGCCTGCGTCAAGGAACGCGAGATCGAGATGGCCGCGATCAGCCGCTTGCTCGAGAGCATCCGCGGCCTTGATGGCGCAACGTCGCTCAGTGAAGTGCTGGACGCGCTCGCGCTGGCGGCGGCGCGCGAAGCAGCCCGCGCAGCCGTGGTGGTGCTTCGTGCCGATCGCATTCAAGGCTGGCGCATGTCGGGCTTTGGTCCACGCGACGCACAACCGAAGTCGATCGACCTGGCGCTCGCAGATTCCGGTGTCATCGGCCTGGCCGTTGGCTCGGCGCGCGCGGTGACGACGCGCGATAGCCAGTCGGCGGCGATCGGGCCTGGCTTCGAGACGCTGCCGAGCGACAAGATGGGCCTTGCCGTGCCGGTGATCGTCGGTGGCCGCGTGGTCGCGGTGGTGTATGCCGACGCCGTGTCGATCAACGGTCAGCACGAAAGACCTGTTCCAAGCGGCTGGCCCGAGCTGATCGAAGTACTCGCGCGTCATGCAGGCCGCTGCCTCGAGGCGCTGACCTCGCAGAAGACCGCGCCCCGCATTTCGACCGGAGCGACAAACCCGCCCGGTGCCCAGGGGGCCGGCGGCGCGCAGCCCGCGTCCGGCGCCTCGAGCACGCCGTCAACCGGCCCGTCGGCGATGATGCAGATTACCGACGGGGTGCAGGCGGCCGCGCGCAGGACCGCCCGGCTGTTGGTGGCCGAGATCCGTCTGTTCCACGAGCCCGCGGTGTCGGAAGGGCGGAAGCAGGGCAATCTGCTGTCGCGACTCGCGCCTGAAATAGCAAAGGCCCGGCTGGCGTATGACAATCAAGTGCCGCTTGGGGTGCGATCGCATACGGACTACTTCCACCAGGAACTGATTCGGACTTTGGCAGGCGGAGACGCCAGCCTCTTGGGCTTGGCAAGGTAGGCCAACTGGTTTGACCACAAAGATTCCCCCCGTCGTCCTTGGCGTTGCCGTGCTGGCAAGCGTCACGCTGTCGGCCCAGTTGGTCGTACCTGGTCGTACGGGCGGGCCCGCGGCGCCAACCAGGCTCTCGGCCACCGCGCATCCCCCCGTGCCCTCCGACCTGTCGTCGATGTGGCTGGTGCCCCAGCAGGGGGCGAGACTCAGCCCGGCGCTCGCGAACTTTGTTCGCGGTGTCCGCTTGCTCGAAGAGGACGATCGTGCCGCGGCCGCCTTGCCGTTGCTTCGCGATGGCGCGCTGTCAACGACGCCGGTGGCCGACTACGCTCGCTACTACACCGGTCTGGCCCTGATGAAGCTCGAACGGTATGCCGAGGCCGACAAGGTGTTTGCTGATCTGGCATCTCGACAGATCGAGGGCCATCTTCCCGAGGACGCCTGGTTCAAGCTGGCCGAAGTACGAGAGGCACAGAAGGACTATCGGGGCGCGGTGACGGCGTACGAGGCACTGGTCGCGCGCAAGCTCGCACAACCGCACGTGGCCTGGCTGCGTCTTGGACTGGCCGCGAACCAGGCCGGACTGCCGATGCGGTCGGTTGAAGCCCTGCAGCGCGCGTACTACGACTACCCGTCGACCGCGGAGTCGGACCAGGCTGGCGATGCGCTCGACAAGCAGGACGTGGAACTCGAAGCGGCGTTTGCGTCGAAGGAACTGACGCGGGCCGACCTGCTCTTCACGGCCCGGCGATGGACACACGCAAAGGCGTCCTACGATCGCGTGAAGTCGTTCGTGACCGGCACCGAACGAGACCGCGTGATGGTGCGCATCGCGGCCGCCGACGTGAACCTTGGCCGATATCGGGAAGGTAAGGACGCGCTTCGTCCGTACCTGACGGGGCCGCTCGCCGAGGAAGCCAGTTTTCACACCGTCAATGCCGCCCGCGGCTTGAAACAGGCCGAGGAGCATCGCACGCTGGCGCGCGCCTTCGTCGAGAAATTCCCGGCCAGTCCGTTTGCCGAAGAGGTTCTCAACAACCTGGCATCGGCCTACATCATCGATGATCAGGATGCTGACGCCGACGTGGTGTTCCGCGAAGTGCTCGAGCGCTACCCGGCTGGCCGGTTTGCCGAGCGCGCAGCCTGGAAGTCAGGTTGGTGGGCGTATCGGCAGGGCCGCTTTGCCGAGGCGCTGCAACTGTTCGACCAGGGCTCGGCGCAGTTCCCGCGCTCGGACTACCGGCCATCGTGGCTCTATTGGGCCGGACGCGCGGCCCAGCAAACGGGCCAGGTCGAGACCGGCATCGCGCGACTGCGTCTTGCCGCGACGGATTATCACAACTCCTACTACGGCCGTCTTGCGGTGAAGCGGCTGCAAGGCGAGCGTGGCGGCGCGATTGCGCCGACGCTGCAGCGCCAGCCGGCGGCGGCGCCGGCCGTTCCAACGGCGGGCCGGATTGCCTCGCGCCGGTCGCTCGGCCGGCATCGCGCGGCCCTGGACGGATTGCCGTACGGCCCGCCGATGGGGGGCGCCGCCCCCGCGTT
>JAYQOO010000083.1:7208-18467 GCA_038144855.1 Acidimicrobiia bacterium
GCCTCGCTCCTGTCGCTCGGCCTGAATCGCGAGGCCATGAACGAATTGCAGTACGCGCAGCGGATGTGGGGCGACTCACCGGCGTTGCAGGCCACCGTGGCCGTCACGCACCGCCGTCTCGGCAACGTCCGTGCGGGCATCAACGCGATGAAGCGCGCGTATCCGCAGTACCTTGCGGCCGGTGGCGAGACGATGCCATCGGAGATCCTCCAGGTGATCTTCCCGGTCGACTTCTGGCCGTTGCTGCAGAAGTACTCGAAGGATCGAGGGCTCGATCCGTTTACGGTCGCGGCCCTGGTCGCACAGGAGTCCAATTTCGATCCGGACGTGGTGTCACATGCCAACGCGTGGGGGCTGATGCAGATCCTGCCGAGCACCGGCCGCAGTTACGCCCGCAAGCTTGGGGTTCGCCCGTTCACGACGCGCCGCCTCAAGGAGGCCGAAGTCAACGTGCGCCTCGGCACGCAGATCTTCGCCGACGACATCAGGAAGTTTGGCGGCGTGCACTTCGCGCTGGCCGCCTACAACGCCGGCGGCAGCCGCGTCGTGCGCTGGCAACGGGAGAAACCGGGGCTGCCGCAGGACGAGTTCATCGACGATATTCCGTTCCCCGAGACCCAGAACTATGTGAAGCGTATTCTGGGCACTGCAGAGGACTACCGGTACTTATATAGTTCTCAGTAGTGAGCAGAATCCGTAGCGCAAAGAGACTCGCGTCGATCGCCGACTCCGTGTTCGGCGAGATGACGCGGCTGGCCAGGCTGCATAACGCCGTCAATCTGTCGCAGGGGTTTCCTGACTTCGAGGCGCCACAGGTCATCAAGGATGCGGCCTGCGCCGCGATCCAGGCCGAGCAGAACCAATATGCGCCCCCGTACGGGACCAAGGCGCTTCGTGATGCCATCGCCTCGGACTTTTCGCGGCGCTACGCCGTGCCGCTGGTGGCTGATGAGCAGGTGACGGTGTGCTGCGGCTCGACGGAAGCCATGATGTCGTCGATGCTGTCGTGCCTCGATCCGGGCGACGAGGTGATCGTGTTCGAGCCGTTCTACGAGAACTACGGCCCGGACGCCATTCTCGCCGGCGCCGAGCCGAAGTACGTGCGGCTGCGAGAGCCCGACTGGCGATTTGATCCGGACGAGTTGACGAAGGCGTTCAACAATCGCACGCGCGCGATCGTGATCAATTCGCCGAACAATCCGACCGGCAAGGTGTTCTCGCGTGACGAACTGCTGCAGATTGCCGACCTCTGCGTGAAGTACGACGTGCTCGCGATTTCCGACGAGATCTATGAACGGATCGTGTATTCCGGGTACGCGCACGTGCCGATTTCGTCGCTGCCCGGCATGGCCGACCGCACGATCACGATCAGCGGCCTGTCCAAGACCTACAGCGTGACCGGCTGGCGCATTGGCTGGGCGATCTCCCCGCCGTCGTTGACCGGCGGCATCCGCAAGATTCATGACTTCCTCACCATTGCCGCTCCCACGCCGTTCCACGATGCGGCGGTGGCCGCGCTGTCGATGGAGGAGGGGTTCTATACCAGGCTGGTCGCGGACTATCAGGCCAAGCGCGACGTGATGATGGACATTCTCGGACGCCATGGGTTCACGGCCTACTCACCAGGCGGGGCGTACTACACGATGGTTGATGTCAGCCGTTTTGGCTTCAGCTCCGATTCCGATTTTGCGCAGTACCTGGTGAAGGACATCGGCGTGGCGACCATTCCAGGCAGCAGCTTTTACAGCGATCCGTCGACGGCGCCACAGACCGTGCGGTTCTGCTTTTCGAAGCGGGACGAAACGCTGTTTGAAGCCGACCGCCGGCTCGCGCGGCTGCCGGCGCCTCCGGCCTAGGGCCGCTTACGGTGCGACCGGCGGTCTCAGCCGGTAGTGGCGGATGCCGTCTTCTTCACCGACCAACTCAAGCGCGGTGACCGTGTCGATGGCCTTCAGCGCCGCGTCGCGATAGCGATCGCGGAACGCGGCCACGTGCACCAGCACGTCGGTGACGCCCGCCACATGTAATTCCGCGAGCGCCTGTTCGCTGGGGAATGAATTGAGTGCGCGTGCCCTGGCGAGAAACGGTTCGGGATGGAAGCCGCTGTATCCATTCATCAGCGGCTTGAAATAGCGCGTGTTGGCCAGCACGTACTGACCGTTCTCGGCGACGCTTGCGCCCGAGTAGAACGGGAACTCCGCGAGCACCACAGGCTGTCCCGCGAAACGATCGTAGATCGTCGGGATGGGCGTCACTGGCGTGTAGCCAATCGGCGTGCGCAGGGCCTCCACGGTGATCAGCGCGCAGAGCCCGAACGCCATCAGCGGCCATCGTGCCAGCTTCCGTCGCTCGAGCGAGGCCGCGGCAAAGCCGGCAAGGATCGACACGGCCGCCAGCAGCAGCCAGCCCCAGCGTGCGACGTTGCGCAAGCCGCTCAGGAGCGGCAGCGACTGGTGCAGCAGCGCATAGCCGGGAAGCGCCGTGCCGCGCGAGAAGGCCACGCCGACGATGCCGATCGCCAACGCCATGCGGACGCGCGGATCACGGAGGCCGCGGCCGGCCACCAGCGCGAAGCAAGCAAGCACGGCCACCGTAATGCCGGGGAAGAGTGCCGTCCGACCGGCATACAGCGTGTTGCTCCACCAGGCGTAGTGCAGCCGGCCGCCGGTGACCAGGTAGTCGCGCCAGCCGGCGTTGTACTGCGTGACCACGTCGACCGAGCGGGCCAGGCCATACTGCTGGTCGACCTCGTAGTACGGCCACAGGAACGGCGCGAGGACGAGCGCGGCGATGCCACCGGCGATCAGCAGTGGCTTGAGCGGCAGTTCGCGGAATCGCACCACCGCGCAGGCCACCAGTGCGTAGGTGGTGAACACCATCAGGTAGTTGCTGCAGAGCGCCTGCAGCACGAACGCCGCCGATAGCAGCAACCCATCACGGACACGCTTCCCGGTCAGCACGCGATCAAACGCGTAGAGAGCGATCGGGAAGAACTCGACGTGCATGGCCTGCAGGTGCGCGAACCGCGTCAGCACGTGCGCGTTGAAGGCGTAGGCGAGGGCGGCAATCAATGCCGCGCCCGGACTGCCGGTCCAGGCGGCCATGACCCAGTACATGGCAAAGGCCGACAGCGTGAAACCAAGCATGATCAGCAGGTTGTAGACCAGGATCGGGGACAGGCCGGCCCAGATCAGCGGCGCGCCGAGGAGTGAGGGCACCAGCATGTGCTCGGAGAAAGCGAGCGAACGATGCTCGGGATAAAAGATCGGCGCTTCGAACAGGTCGAAGGGGTTGGTGGCCAGCGCGTGGGGCACCCACGCAATGATCCACGTGTTCAGTTGCGCGTCGTTGTTGTCCAGGCGGGCGAGTCCTGCCGGATCGGAGGCAAGCGGCCACGAGTGCAGGACCGCCAGCGCCGCAAAGAGGACTAACGCGGCCAGCCGGTGATTTCGTAGAGCCACACGTCGCCGTCCTTCACGATCGGCCGGAGGTAATCGACATAGTCGACATCGAGCCGGCGGACGACGCGCTCGCGCGTCTCGCCGTTCATCAGGTTGAGGTGCACCACCGCATAACGCGCCTGGAGGGGTTCGAGCAGCGCAAACGCTTCACGGCTGGGAAAGGTGTTCAGTGCCGGGGCGTTGTCGCGAAAGTCCTGCGGGATGTGATCGCTGTAGCCGTTGATCAGCGGCTGCCAATGGGCGGTCGACGACAGCATGTACTCCGCGTGGCGATGAAACTCCGGTGGCGTCGCCCAGTATGGCAATTCGATCGTGGGCGCCTTGGGCAGGCCGGCCAGGGAGGTGTAGGCGGCCGGCAGCGGCGGCGCCTGGCGCATCCGCAGCGGCGCGCGATAGGTGTCGGCCACGGCCAGGACCAAGATGATCGCAAACGCGATGTTGGCCTTCTGGCGGCGAAGCATCACGACGATCGCGGGTGCGGCCAGCACGACCAGGCACATGGTCACGACGATGCCGGCGCGCGACGGAGCACGGAGGAAAGAGAACACCGGCACCGTGTAGTACAGCGCGGTGTAAAGACCCGCCTTCGGCCCAAAGGTGAGCCAGAAGGTGAACAGCGTGAGGAAGATGTAGAAGCGCGCTTCGTCGCGCTTCAGGCCAACGCCGTCGCGCTCGTGCACGAAGGTCGCTCCCCAGCAGCCGAGCGCAAGTGCGAGGATTCCAGGGAAGAGCACCTCGGAGGGTTGATACAGATATGAGGCCCACCAGCGATGTGCCCACGCCGACGAGACCAGCCACGCGCCGACGTTGGCGGAGTACTGGCCGCTGATCGATCGTTCGAAGCCGGTGGCGTCCTGCATCTGCAGGTACGGCAGGAAGAACGGCGCCGTCAGGCCAATGCACACCGCCGCGGCGACCGCGACGGGCCCCCAGTAGCCGGGATCCTTCCACCGGCCTCGTGACACGGCAAACCAGATGGCCGCCATGGAAATGATGCCGCCGGCAAAGATGCCGTAATACGCGCAGGCCAGTCCGGTCAGCCACATCACCGCGCCGAGTTCGATCGCGCGCGGCACGCTGGTGCGTTCGAGGAATCGATGCCACGCCAGCATGACCCACGGCAGGAAACCAATCAGCAGGAGCTGAATGTGCGCCTGGCGCGCAAAGGCGAACGGACAGTAGGCATACAGCACGCCGCAGACGATGGCGGCCCTGCGGTCCCCGGTCAGCCGGCGAACCAGGTAATAGGTCGCGATGAATGACTGGGCGAACGCAAACAGGAAGACGAAGTTGTGGGTCGTATACGGGTTAGCGGTCAGCGCCCAGACCGGCGCACCGATCACGCCTTCGACAATGTTCCCCTCTGAGAACGCGAGCGCGTTGGTGTGCGGGTAGAAGATGTTCGCGCGGAACAACTGCGACGGATCCGTCGTCAGCGCGTGCGACACCCAGGCCACGACCCAGATGCTCCAGCGCCCGTCGTTGGTGTCGAGGCGTCCGGCGTTGTTGAACTGGACGATGTAGGGAAGGGTGAAGACACAGGCAAGCAGGAAGGCGCCGACCACGACTGCCGTGGCCTCGACGGATCCTCGTAAGCGCATGTGTGACCGTATGTTAGCATCCTGATGGCCGCTTTTTGCGGTTCGGAAATCGCCTTGTGGATCGCCTACTTGAACTGACCTGTCGCGCCGAGCAATCGCACTTCTGGTTTCGCGGCTTCCGACAGTACGTGATCCCGGCCATCGCGCGGGCGACGACAGGCACGCCACACGCGCGGATCCTCGACTGTGGCTGCGGTACGGGCTCGAACCTCGAGATGCTGAAACCGTTCGGGCGCGCGGCCGGCTTCGACCTCACCCGCATCGGCACAGAGTTCGCCAGGTCGCACGGCCACAAGGTCGCGCAGGCCAGCATCAGCGACATCCCGTTCACGAGCGGCACCTTCGACCTGGTGACGTCGTTCGATGTGTTCCAGGTGCTGCCCGACGCGGTCGAGCAGGCCGCGATCGTCGAGATGTCCAGGGTGTTGAAGCCGGGCGGCTGGCTCCTGCTCCACGTGGCGGCCCTTGAAGTCCTGCACGGCAAACACTCGGTCTTGTCTGAGGAGCAGCGCCGCTACACGCGGGCGTCACTGCGGACGCTGGTTGAGGGGGCGGGGTTCACGATCGAGCGGCTGACCTACGATCATTGCTCGCTGTTGCCGCTCATGCTGCCCGTCAGGGTGTGGCATCGCATGACGGCGGCCGACGGCGTCGTCGCAGCCGGAGAAAGCGAGATTACCGTCCCGGCCGCGCCGCTCAATGCCGCGCTGACGGCTCTGGTCTCCCTCGAAGCGTTCGCGCTTCGTTTCGTCAACATGCCGATTGGCAGCTCACTGATGTGTCTGGCGCGCAAAGCCTAGTCTCGATTGCGATCGCGGCCCTCGCCGGCGTCTCCGCATGGTGGTCGATGGGGATGGTCGCGGTTGTCGGCGCCGACACGCAGCAGCGTGTGATCGCGCTGGCGCCGTTCTGGCTGCTGGCGGTTGCGGTGCTGCTTGCGGTCACCCTCGCGGTTGCTGCGAAGGTGTCACCCAGCCGGCTGCGGCCGCTGCTGCTGACGTTGGTGTTGTGGCTGCCGTTTGTCCCTGGTTCAATTCCCGCCTGGCTGCTGGTCTTTGAGGGGCCGATCGAGATTGGCGTGTGGACGCTGGTCGCGTTTTGGCTGGTCGGGCAGGCGAGGCTCAGGACGACAGGGATTTCCAAGGCGCCGAGCGAGCATCCGGGGCTTGCGCCGATCACCGCGGCCCTGATCGCCGCCCTGGCCTACGGCGCCGCGGCATACGCGCTTCGCGATCATCTGCCGATTGGCGATGAACCGCACTACCTGATGATCACGCAGAGCCTTATCAAAGACGGCGACCTGCAGATCGAGAACAACCACACCAATCGCGACTACGCGCCGTTCATGAAATTTGATATTCCGCCGCACTACCTGACGCGCGGCACCGACGGCCAGATCTATTCGGTTCACAACCCCGGCGTATCCGTGCTCGTGCTGCCGATGTTCGCCATCTTCGGCTACTACGGCGGTGTGGCGACGGTCATGGCCTGCGTGGCGGTTGCGTCGGCGATTGCCTGGCATGCCGCGTGGCTTTTGACCGCCCAGGTGGCGGCGGCCTGGATCGCGTGGGCGGCGCTGTTTCTTTCCGCGCCCGTGTTCCTGCAGGCCGTCACGGTGTTTCCCGACGCGGTCGGGGTGCTGCCGGTCGTGGCCGGTGTGTGGATGCTGATTGCGCTCGATGGGCGTAAGCCGCTCAGCGACCGCACGGTGCTGATCGTGGGCGCACTGCTGGCGTGGCTGCCGTGGCTCCACACACGGTTCGCGCTGCTGGCCGGCGGACTTGGCGTGGCGATCGCCCTCCGCCTGCTGGCCGCTGGATGGCGTCGTGTCGCGCTGTTCCTCGCGATCCCTGCCGTGTCAGCCGTGTTGTGGTTCGCGTTCTTCTGGTGGATATGGGGATCGCCGAGCCCGACGGCGCCGTGGGGCACCGGGATCACCTCGCGCATCGAGTGGATCCCGCGCGGAGTGTGGGGCCTGCTGTTTGATCCTCAAGCCGGCCTGTTGCTGCCAGCGCCGGGATACGCCTTTGCCTTCATCGGGTGGCTCGTCATGCTTCGGCGCAAGCCGCGCCTGGCGATCGAACTGGCGCTGATCCTGATTCCGCTGACGGCCAGCGTCGCCGCCTACGAGACATGGTGGGGCGGTCAGGGCGCTCCGGCTCGCTACCTGGTCGCGGCGTTGCCGCTGCTGCTTCCACCGATTGCGTGGATGGAGTCCAGAAGCGCGGCGCTTGGCCGACTCACGGCGACCGCGGTGGTCACCGGCATTCTCCTGCTGTCTGCCAAGGTCGTCGTCGCCGGCGGGGCCTACACGTTCAACCCGGAAACCGGCAGCAACCCGATCTTCACGTGGATGTCGCCGAGCGCGTCGGTCACCTCCGGCGCGCCGACGCCAACCGCCTCGATGTTGTCGTTTGTGAGCCGCTGGCAGCCGGGCATTCTGCATCGAATGGACACGACGGACGTGCGCATTGGGGTAGATGAGCCAATCGAGCCGGCCTTTCACGCCGCGCGTCTTGGCGAGGTGCGGGTGTTCTTCATGGATCAGCGCGCCTACCCGGAGCCGACCGGGTTCTGGACGCAGGCGGAAGCCGAGACGACCGTGATCATGGACCGAGATGATCCGTCCGGCAATCTTGGGGTGAGGCTACAGGCCGGCCCGGTGTCCACCACCGCCGAGGTGTTGATTGATGGCGCGTGGCAGCAGTTGTCATTCGCGCCGCGCCAGCGCCATGAGATTGTGATCCCACCCGCCAGCGCCGGTGCCTGGAAAGTCACCATACGGCCGGGGGCGGGATTTCGCCCGATCGATGTCGACCCGGCGGCGAATGACCTGAGACGTCTGGGCCTCTGGGTCGAGGTGTTCTAGTAGCGCACGACGCCGCTGAAGTAGAGCCCCTTGAACTTCAGGTCGCCTTCATCGGTATCAGCCAAGTAGAAGATCGCCGACTTCCGCCATCCCATCTGCAGGCCGACGTTCCTCGTGACGTTGTAGGTAGCGTGGATGTCGATGTCGGTATAGCTGCCGTCGCCTTCGATCTTCTTCTCGATGCTTTCCGGAATCCGGAAGAACTTGATCTCGCCATTTAGCGCCAGGTTCTTCGTCGCATAGGCGCGGCCGGAAAAGTTGAAGGCCGGGATCGGCGCCGCCTGCGCGATGAATTCCTCGCCAATCGGGCTCAGGAGGTTGACGTCGATATTGGCGAGCATCACGTTGACCCCGGCGCCGAAGAAGCCACGCGGGAAATAGAACATGTCCCACTCGTAGCCGAACGTGTCCTGCGTCAGGTTGGCCACTGTGGTGACCGGCAGGCCGACGTTGTAGCGCTGTCCGTTGAAGATGAACGCCCGCGCCACCGGGAAGGCATCCGTCTCGTAGGTGATGGGCAGGTGCTCGTAGCGAAGGCGATGTTTCTTGCCCGGCTTGAGGACGATGTTCAGCTTGCCGAGACGGCGCTTCTCAATGCCGAGATCTGAGATGAGATCCACGTCGGTGCCGAGAATCCCAAGCGCCTCGGAATTGACGATCAGCGACGGCTCCGCATTCCACCAGCCGTACGACGCCTCGATGCGGTAGTCCTCGCCAACCGCCGGTGCGGCCGCGGCCCGCGGACGGTACTGTGCGGCCGCCGTGCCGGGAGTGGCCGCCAGTCCCAGCAACCCGAGCATCACAATCGCATAGACACGAAGGGCAGTCATTCGCATGCCATTTAGTGTAGCTGCGATCGGGCGGGCTAGTAGTCCTTGTTGTGATCGGGCCGTATGCCCCAGCTGTCTTTGCGGCCATCCAGGCCGCGCACGTCCATCCCTCAACAGCCGGGCGGCGTGCGGTAGAGCTCACGGAAGAGATCGCGGACACCGCCGATGAAGGCTCGAACGGTGTCCGCGAAATTCGTCATTAGGTCGTCTCCGCCGTCGCCGGCACGGGACCGCCATTCATCACCGACACCCAGCTCTTGGCTGCGGCGCCGAGGATGATGACCGCCAGGACCATCATCACGACCGTGCAGATCGTCAGAATCCAGCCTTCGACGTTGCGGGCGGCGTTGGCGCCCACGGCGAGCGGGTAGTAGTTGGTGGTGATGTTCAGGTAGCCACCATACAGCGTGTTGGTGCCGAGGAACACCAGCGGTACCAGCGTGACCCAGATGTACTTCGAGCGGCCCAGGTTGATCAGGATGCTGGTGCACACCGCAAGTGCGACCGAGGCGAGCAGCTGGTTACCGACCGCAAACAGCGGCCAGATGGTGGTCACCTGTCCCGTGTAGATGAAGTACCCCCACGACAGCACCATGATCAGCGTCGCGATCGAACCGGCGACGAAGTTGTCGTGGCGGGCCCATGGCTTGTAGGCGCGGCCCATGAATTCCTGGAGGAGGAAGCGGCCGACGCGCGTGCCCGAGTCCACCGTGGTCAGGATGAACAGCGCCTCGAACATGATCGCGAAGTGGTACCAGTAGGCCAGCAGGGCCGACATGCCTGGCAGCGCCGCAAAGATCTGCGCCATGCCCACCGCCAGCGACACCGCGCCACCCGTTCGGCCCATGACGTGCTCGCCGACCGCGGCCTCGATGGCCGGCACGTTGACGGGTGTCAGCGTCTGGCCTTCGAAGGTGAGGTTGGCATAGACGGCCGGCGACGTGTTGATTGCGAAGTAGTCGCCAGGCGCCATCGACGCCGCCGCCGTCAGCGCCATCAAGCCGACAACGCCTTCCACCAGCATCGCGCCGTACCCAACCGGGCGAATGTCACTTTCCTTGTCGATCATCTTCGGCGTGGTGCCCGAACTGATCAAGGCGTGGAAGCCCGAGATGGCGCCGCAGGCGATCGTGATGAAGCAGAACGGGAAGAGCGGACCAGGCACGATCGGGCCGCCGCCGCCCGCGAACTCGCTCAGGGCCGGCATCTTGAATTCCGGATTGACGATCACCACACCCAGGGCCAGCAGGAAGATCGTGCCGATCTTGGTGAAGGAGCTGAGGTAGCCGCGCGGCGAGAGCAGCAGCCACACCGGCATCATCGATGCCGCGAAGCCGTACACGCCGAGCGCCACCACGATCTGGTTGCGCGACAGGTGGAACAGGCTCGCAAACCACGAATCCGAGTGGCTGATCGGTTCACCGGCCCAGAGCGCGAGGAGCAGGCCGATCACGCCGATGACCGTGGCTTCGGTGGTCTTGCCCTTGCGCCACACGTACATCCACATGCCCATGAACATGCCCAGCGGGATGGTCATGGCGACGGTGAACGTGCCCCACACGCTGTCGGCCAGCGCGTTGACGAAGGCCACGCCGAGTCCGGCGAGCGCGACGACCAGGATCAGGATGATCACGATCGCAGCGATGAAGCCCATCGCCGGGCTGATCTCCTGCTTGACGATGTCAGGCAGGGACTTGCCGCCGCGGCGGGTGGATGCCCAGAGCACCATGCCGTCGTGGACGGCGCCGGCGATACAGCAGCCCGCCACCAGCCAGATCAGTCCAGGCGCGTAGCCGAACTGGGCGGCAAGCATCGGGCCGACCAGCGGACCGGCGCCCGTGATTGCCGCGAAGTGGTGGCCGAACATGACCCACTTACTGGTCGGGTAGTAGTTGGCGCCGTCATACTTGGTATGGGCCGGGGTCTTGCGCGCATCGTCGAGCATCCACACCTTGGTGGCGAGGAACGCGCTGTAGTACCGGTACGCAATTGCAAGAATGCCTAAAGCCGGGAGCACTACATACAGTGCATGCATAGGTTGGGAATATTACAGGCCAATGGGCCAATAGGCCAATGGCCGAATAGGTAATTAATTATCTTGGCGCTTCGGGCGAGGGGGTGGCTGCGCCGGCCGAGGGGAGGGGCGGCGGTGGGGCCGGCTTCCTGGATTCAGCCTCGCGTTTGCGGAACAGCGTGTCCACCATGCCGGGAATGCTGTTTTCAGGACTCCAGCCAAGGCGCAACACCGTGAGCCGGACCTTGCGGCGGCCGAATTGCTGGGCGTCCTTGCAACTCCACAGGTACAGATCCACGGTTCGGCCGCGAACGGCGGGGCCCGTATCCATGACGGTCCAGACGCCGCTGTACTTCGGGTTGGGAGTCTCGAGCCGTACGACGCTGCCGACCGGCAGGATCGCCGGATCGGCGGCGGCAATGCCGGTACGAACGCCGACGCCAGACGCGGTTGTCTCGCCCTTGCAGTAGGCCGAGGCCTGGAA
>JAYQOO010000084.1:0-18379 GCA_038144855.1 Acidimicrobiia bacterium
GCGCGAGCCAGCGCGCGGTCGAGCGACACGCCAGAATCGGCAATCGACGACAGCAGGAAGTTGGAGGTGCCGTTGACGATCGCCAGCACACGATCGACGGAGGCCACCAGCGGTCGCGCGGCGAGCGTCCCAAGAAACGGCACCGCCGACAGCGCAGTCGCTTCATACCGAAACGCGGCACCGCGCGCGGCCGCGATCGCCTCGAGCTGCGCACCGTGCTCGACGACCAGCGCTTTGTTGGCCGTGACCACGGATGTGCCGCGGCCCAGCAACCGCGCCACGAGCGTGCGCGCCGGCTCGACCCGATCGAGCGCGTCGATGACGACGTCGTAGTGACCACGCAGGAACGCAGATGGATTTGATGTGAGCCGCCCAGGTTTGCTGCACCGCCGCGGCTTCGTTACGTCTCGGACCAGCGCCTGTTCGATCTGAAACCGAAACCCGGCCTGGGCGGTTGCCGATCGGTCTCCGGCGAGTCTCGCAACCGCCTGGCCGACGTTGCCCAAACCCAGCACGCCAATGCGAATGGTCCGCACCGAGGGACTGATCGACGGCTTCTGCGCCCGCACCCTCAGCGGCCAGGCCGTACCCTTGCTTGTCTCAACTGTCTCAACTGCCATGACGACGACACCCTCTTCGCGCTGATGCTGTCGCACCGCGCGCAACGACGAACGCATGAACTTCTGGAGAGTGCTGACGGTGACGTTGAGGCGTCACGGCAATCGCTTATCTCTCCCCTGTCGGGGCGGGAGTTAGCACCTTGACAGCGTCCCTGGTCCGCCGAAGCCTCGGCGGAGGGTTGTCTGGTTGCTGTGGCATCGTCGGGCCCGTTCCCTCCGCCACTCTCGATAAAACCGTCTCGCGCGTGGCTCCGTGATGGCCGCAAGGCAAGACTACATCAATGTATTTCGATGCGATGATTCATGTCAAGCGCCTTGGAACTGCTGGCGGAAAACTCGATAATCCGGCCGTGATCTCCCGCTTCGCGCTCGCCTTCCTGCTGATTCCGGCGCTCGTGTCGGCCGACACGTATCCGCGCCAGGCCGGCATCGACGTCCTGCACTACGTCTTCCGCCTTGGCCTGACCGACACCTCCAACGAGATCACCGGCGAGGCGACGGTCACGGTGAAATTTCTTCAGGACCGCATCGCGGACCTGTCGCTCGACCTCACCTCGCTCGCCGCGGGAAAGGGAATGACGGTGCAGTCCGTGCGGCGTGGCCCGCCAACCGACACTCCCGGGCCGCCGGCCGACGCGATCATGTTCACGCACGTCAACAACCGGCTTCGTCTGGTGCTGCCGCCGCAAACGCGCGCCGGCGACGAGCTGACCTTCACCGTGCGCTACCGTGGCATTCCCGGCGGTGGCTTGCGCATCGGCGACAACATCCACCGCGAGCGCACGTTCTTCAGCGAGAACTGGCCCGACAACGCGCGTCAGTGGCTGCCGATGCTCGACCACCCGTCAGACAAGGCTACCGGTGAGTTCATCGTGACCGCGCCCAACCACTACCAGGTCGTGGCCAATGGACTGCTGATCGAAGAACTCGACCTGCCACACGGCGAGCGCCGCACGCACTGGAAGCAGGCGGTGCCGATCTCCTCCTGGCTCTATGCGGTCGGCGTGGCGCGCTTCTCGTTTCACTCAGCCGGCATGACCAACGGCGTCCCGCTGCAGACGTGGGTGTTTCCACAGGATCGCGAGCCCGGCATCCGGTTGTTCGAGGACACGTCACGGCGCGCGATGGATTTCTTCGTCAGCCACATCGGGCCGTACTCCTACGAAAAGCTCGCCAACGTGGAAGCAGCAGGCCTCAATGGCGGCACCGAACACGCCAGCGCGATCTTCTATGGCGAGAAGGGCGTCACGAACGGCAACGGGCCGGTGGTCCACGAGATTGCGCACCAGTGGTTCGGCAATGCCGTCACCGAGCGAGACTGGGACGATGTGTGGCTCAGCGAAGGCTTTGCTACCTACTTCACGTTGCTGTTCACGGAACACGACGCCGGCCGCGATGCGTTTGTCGCCGGGCTGAAGCAGTCGCGCAACACGGTGCTCCAACTCGAGCAGAAGTTGCCGGACACGCCGGTGATTCATCGTAACCTGTCGGACATGCGCCGCGTGCTCAACGGCCTGGTCTACCAAAAGGCCGGCTGGGTGCTCCATATGCTGCGGCAGGAAGTCGGAACGGAGCAGTTCTGGACCGCGATCCGCGAGTACTACCGCCGCTATCGCAACGGCCACGCCTCAACCAGTGACCTGCGCGCGATCTTCGAGCAGGTGTCCGGCAAGCCGCTTGATTGGTTCTTCGCCCAGTGGCTGACCCGCCCCGGCGTTCCGAAGGTCGAAGGCGCGTGGAGGTACGACGCGGTCCGGAGGGTCGTTGAAGTGACCGTCACGCAGTCCCAGACCGCGGAGCCGTTCCGACTCAAGGTGGACGTGGGCATTGCCGCTGCGGCCGGCGATCTGCCCAAGGTGGAAACCATCGAACTGACCGGCCGGCAGGCGACGCGCACGTTTCCACTGGACGCGGCACCTGCGTCGGTGACGCTCGACCCGCAAACGGCCCTGCTGATGGAGGCCGGCTCCTTCGTCCGCCGGTAACGCGATACAATAGACGGCGTTCGGGGCGTGGCTCAGCCTGGTAGAGCGTCCGCTTTGGGAGCGGAATGTCGCTGGTTCGAATCCAGTCGCCCCGACCACTCTTCGCTCTCCCCTGCATGATCGCCGTTCCCCTTCGCTACAAGCACGCCGAGCGCGGGCTGTTCATCCAGAAGCTCCAGCACGCGGTGCCCTCGATCGTCGTCCTGGGCGACGGTCTCGCTCACCTCTCGCACAATCCGCGCGGTGCCGAGCTGGCGCTGGGCGTGTTCGAAGTCGCCGCCGCCACGGCCGTGATGGTGTCGGTGGTCAAAGGGATCAGGCAGCTGCGGCGCGCCGCGCCGGCCGCAGACACGCACGCACACCACGGCGTCGACTGGATCGACCTGTTCATCGGCGTGATGCTGGCGGTCGAGGCGTACGCGAAGTTCCACGCCAGCGGCAAGCTGCCACGGCCAACGATCCTGCTCGCGGTGACCATGGTGGCCATCGGGCTGATGCACGGCAAGATCGCGGCATTCGGCGACAGACGCCGGGAGCTGCGGGTCGACACCGACGGCATCAGCCTGCCAGGCAGGTTCTTCCAACGCCTGTCCCTGGCATGGACCGACGTTGCGGCCATCGACATTGGTGAACGCTACGCGCGAGTCACCGCCAACGACGGGCGCACGCAACGGCTCGACCTCACCGACGTACTGAATCCCACGGCCGTGCGTGACGCCCTGATGACGGCGAACACTTTTCTCGAGAACGCGCGCCATGCGGCCAGCGCATCTATTGAATCCAATACCCCTCACGCCTAGCATGGGTCGTCATGAACGTGTCGTTGTGGTTACAGTCCCACGTCGACGAGCCGAAGGGGTCGTTGACACCGAGTAGTTCGCCGAGCACTTCGTCCGCCGTTTCGTCACAGACCCTCCAGCGCACTCCCTCGCAGCAGTACCAGCGCAGCTGTCAGCCCCGACAGCAGTAGCTCTTCCCTTTCATAGCCAAGTCGACCTTCATGGCGAAGTTTCGCCGTGGAGATGTCCGTGTATTCGCCGTCTGTTGGAGTGGCTTCATGCGCTATTTCGCTATCTGTGTATTCGCGTTCATGCCTTCGCTGGTTTCCGCCGGCCAGCACCTCACGCCTCGCACGCTCGATCCCGTTGCCGCCGAGGCCTTCGCGCATGCCGTCGAACAATCGGCCACGGCGCGCCGGCTGGTCGAGAGGCTCGAATCGTCGAACGTCATCGTGCACATCCAGTCGTCGCGCGGACTGCCGCTGGGACTGAGCGGCATGACCCGCTTTGTCGCCAGCCGCGGCTTCCGCTACCTGCGCATCACCATCAACGTCGACCTGCCGTACCGGGCACGGACGGCGATCCTGGCGCACGAACTGCAACACGCCTGCGAGGTGGCCGACTCTGATGCGGATGACGCGGCAGGATTGCGAGAGGTGTTCGAGCACCAGGGCCATCGCAGCGGCAACTTCTTTGAAACCACCGCGGCAATTGCGACCGAGAGGAACGTACGCCTGGAGTTGCGGACGGATCGCCTACAGGCCGAGCCAGTCGTTAAGTTTGACCGTTAGCACCTGCGTGCCGGCGGCGCCGGTGATACGCCTACTGCCCGAGCGACGCTTCGAAGTCCGCGAGCGATTTCTGGATGCGATGCTGGAACGCGTCTTCGAACGGCACGCCGGCGCCGATGTCCCTCAACAAGTTGGCAATCGCCGCGCCGCCGGCCTCGTCGAGCAGGCGCTTGGCGGCCATGGCGCTGGCCGCGTAGGCCACTTGCGCATCCGCGCCGCTGAGCTTGGCAAATGGCGCCGCCAGGATCCTCAGCCACGGGGCGCGCTCGACCGTGGCCAACCTGGTGGTGGCCCAGTCGAGGCTGTCACTTTCGAGGACCGACGCGAGTCCTTCATTCAGCCACGTGGGCAACTGGTTCGTCGCCAGCGACCGCACCAGCGCGTGCGTGAACTCGTGCGCGAGCACCCGATCGAGGTCCTCGCCCTTCTCGCCGGCCCCCCGCATCGGCACGCGAATGATGCCGTCGAAAGCCGCGGCCGCCCATTTCGGCGATCGCGTCACATCCTGAAACTGCTCGCCGGTGTACAGGACGACCGGAACCGACTTGGTCGGGTAGGCGCCAAACACATCGCCGATCCGCCAGTAGGCCCGATTCAGCGATTCGATGGCCTGGGCGGCCAGCGCCGCGTCCTCCTCCCCCTCGAAGGAGACCGTGAAGAAGTCGCCGACCTCGAGACGCATGCGGTCGTGCAGATCGCGTTCCCGCGTCCAGCGCTCGAGCGTGTCACGCACACCCTCGTCGTTCGGGACATCGGCGGCAACCGCCTGGTAGAGACGAATGGCTTCACCGAGATCGCCCTGCCGCTTGTAGACCTGCGCCAGCTGCGCGCGCGCGCGCGTCAGCGTCGGGTCGAGCGCCAGGGCTTGTTCGAGGTGCGCCTTCGATTCCGCGTCGCGTCGCGCCAGGAACTCAGCGGTGCCGGCGCCGAGCCGCAACCACGCGTTCTTGGGGTCCAGCTTGATCGCTTCGCGGAATGCGGTGAGCGCAGCCTGGTGGTTGCCGGCCTTGATGGCCGCCCAGCCGTCCTGCTCGAGCAGCCCGACCTTTGGACTGTTCTGCGCCGCCATCAGCGCGCCGACCAGGAGCACGACCCTAAACATCGAGACCAATCATACGCATAAGCTCGAGGGCGTTGCTGTGCGTGATCACGCCCTGCCGCAACGTGTAGTCGAACGCCATGGCGCCGTTCTCCACCTTGTCTTGCAGGTGGACGTTGTGGGCCTGGCCCGGAAACAGGTCGGCGATTTCGGTCAGTGACAAATCGTGCGTGGTCACGATCCCGGTCGCGCCGCGTCCGATCATGGTCCGAACCACGCCCTCGGCGGCAACGCGACGATCCTTGGAATTGGTGCCGGCCAGCAGTTCGTCGAACAGGAACAGCAGCGGACGCGGACCATCGAGCAGGTCGCAAATCAGGCGAATGCGCAGCGCCTCGGTGTAGAAACCCGAGCGATGTTCCTGGAGTGAGTCGGTGTGGCGAATACACGTGCCGACCTGGATCACCGAGACACGC
Source organism: Acidimicrobiia bacterium (assembly GCA_038144855.1). Taxonomy (GTDB): domain Bacteria; phylum Acidobacteriota; class Vicinamibacteria; order Vicinamibacterales; family UBA2999; genus 12-FULL-67-14b. Next base: position 5,691 of record JAYQOO010000084.1, read on the forward strand.
AGTCGCGCGGCGCGAACCGGTGCGCCGGCCAGCGCCAGCACGGTGTTGATGCCCACGGTACGCATCAACGTGCTCTTGCCTGCCATGTTCGAACCGCTCAGGATGAGGACCTGCGACGTGCCGAGCGAAAGGGAGTTGCTGACCGCGGTCGCCGGCAACAGGGGATGGGTGATCTCCGTCGCCTCGAACACCGCGCCGGCGTCATCAACAATTTCCGCAAAGGGATAGTGCGGACGCTCATAGGCATAGCCGGCCAGCGACGACAACGCTTCGATCTCGCCGATGGCGTCGACCCACCGCCGCAAGTCGCTACCGTGACGCCGGCGCCACCCGGCAGCGGCATACGCCAACTGCAGCGTGAACAGCAGCGGGATCTCCGACAAGCGGACGAACACGTTGTGTCGAGAGTCCGCCCATTCCGAGATTCTCGCCAGTTGCTTGAGCCGGCGAGAGGTGCGGATCCCAGGCTCGCGCGGATCCAACGCGGCAAGCACGGCCGCAAGTGCGGCATCCGAAGGCCGTGGCTCCTGCTCGACGGCGCCAACCACGTTCGAGATCAACTCCAGCGCCGCGGACTGCGTCGCGGCAGCCAGTTCCTCGACGATGGCGTTGGCGCGCTTGCCGAGCCAGCCGATCGCGGCCAGGTTGACGATCGGCACGATGACCAGGAAGTCGCCACGCCCACCGTTCATGTAGATCGCCAGTGCGCCAATGAACGCGGCGGCCATCGCCGCTATCACCGGGCGGATCGGCGGCAACGTCGACGCCTGCTCGGCCCACGCCACCAGCCGGGCAGCATCCATCGAGCGACGCGTGCCGGCATTGACGACGGCAATGCGTTCGCGCAGGTCGACCTGCGGGCGCATCGCCGCAACCCGCGCCTGCCGGTCGCGGATCTCAGCCGCCGGTGAGGCGCGCAGCAGCCAACCGGCCAGGCGCTCCTCCCCCATCGGCGTGCGGCAATTCGAGACCAACTGGAACAGCGACGACCGCCCGAAGATGTCCAGGTCGTCGGCATAGGGGTGATTGCGATCGCGAAACCGCTCACCGCTCGGCTCATCACGCATCCAGCTGTCGCCGATACGAGCCAGACCCTGCTCGTAATACGCCACTGCGGCCCGCGCCCGCGCCAGCGCTCGGATCACGGCCTCGTGCCACACCGAGAGGGCAATGAACAGCGCCGCGCCAACGCTGAAGGCCATTGCCGACGGGTCGTTGCCAATGGCGTATCCGCCATAGACGATGGCGGCCAGGAACAAGGCCACCTTGGCGTTGCCGAGATTGACATGGGCACGTTCGCGTTCGGCAGCGGTCGCCTCACGCTGACGTTTCCGAGACGCGTATTCGTCGGACGGACTCACACCGCCATCATGCCATGCGAGCGCAGTGGGCGGCCGCGCTGGGCGCGGTCAGAAAGGCCGTACAGGCGAGTGGCCGGAATCCCTGAGGATTCCGGCCCCGGTAGGTGGGCTATTGGGTGCGGATAGTTAGCGGGTTTGTAGGCGAGACCTTGAGCTTGCGACCTTCTGCAAGCCGAATTTCCTTGCCGTCCGTGGCGAGCACGACGCCCGTTCCGGCTCCGGCGCCGATGGCGGTGCCGATCACAGCACCCTTCTTGCCACCAGCAATGGCGCCGATGATGGCGCCGGCGGCCGCACCGGTGCCGATCTTCACGGCATCTTCCTTCTTGGTGCCTTCAGCCACATACGACAGGGGCTTGGTGTCGATGTCGTAGGTCACCGACCCGGCAGTGAGGCGCGTAAATCGGAAGCTCAGTTCAGCACGGCCCTTGACCTTGTCCGAATCGTCGACGTGCGTGACGTGTCCACTGAGGCTGGCGCCGGCGGGAATCACCGCCACGCCGTCGATTACGACCGGCGACGCCACGGTGCCGCGCACACGCTCCTCCACGCGGCTGGCGTCCGCTGCCAGCGCTGTGTTCAGCGTCACGTCGAGCACGGTGTTGTCAGGAACGGTGATCGTGCGCACAACCGGCGGCGCGGCAGCGTCGCGCTCCTCCGGCCCGACCCGCTTCACTTCCGAAATGCTGGTGCGGGTAATTTCGGTGGTCGTGTTCGGCCGCTCGCCGGTCAGCGTCACCAATTCAGGTTCGACCTTGGCGATCTTGCCGCGCACCAGGGTGCCGTCCTGCGTCATCACCGTGACTTCGGTGCCGGCGGGCATCTGCTCGATCGCTTCGGCGCGCTGGCACGCCGTGGTCAGCATCAGCTCGACAGCGCCGAGGCCTAGGAGAAACGTCATTGAGCGCGGGGTCATCCGTTCCATGCGCAACGTAATAGCAAGCACCGTGCCGGATCGAAATCGCCAGGAAACAGGCGGTTGTGTAGTCCGATGACGCGATGTGGGTAGTCGGATGGCCTACCATGGTGCACGCATTCCATGCGCTGACGTACCATGACGTCCGTACTGCTAGACTGCGTTTTTCCGGAGGATTTCCATGGGTTTCAGCAAGAAGCGCCTTGTCATGGCCGCGCTGGTTTTCTGCGCGACCGCCCTGACATCAGCTCAGAACAACATGCTCGCGCAGTCGCAGACGATCGACCCCGCGCTGCTCAATGCCTATCGGTGGCGCAGCATCGGCCCCGACCGCGGCGGCCGCTCGATCGCTGTGGCGGGTGTGAAGGGGCGCCCGCTCGAGGCCTACTTCGGCGCCGTCGGCGGTGGTCTGTGGAAGACCATTGATGCCGGCAACACCTGGGCACCGGTCACCGATGGGCAGATCAACAGCTCGTCTGTTGGAGCGGTCGCGGTCGCCGACGCCAATCCCAACGTCGTCTACATCGGCATGGGCGAATCGTGCATCCGCGGCAACATCATGCCCGGTGACGGCGTCTACAAATCGATCGACGCCGGCAAGACCTGGGCGCATGTCGGCTTCAAGAACGTCGACGCGATCTCCAAGATCCGCATTCACCCCACCAACCCCGACGTCGTCTACGTGGCTGCGTTCGGCCTGTATCACGGTCCGAGCGAGGAACGTGGCGTCTTCAAGACCTCGGACGGCGGCAAGACCTGGAAGCGCACGCTCTTCAAGGATGCGCGCACCGGCGCCGTGGACATCGTGATCGACGTCAACAACCCGAACGTGCTCTACGCCGCACTGTGGGAGGCGTACCGAATCGAGTACCAGATGTCGAGCGGTGGCCCCGGCAGCGGGATGTACAAGTCCACGGACGGCGGCGAGACCTGGACCGAGATCACCCGCAACACCGGCCTGCCCTCTGGGATGGTCGGGCGCATCGGCCTGGCCAACACCCGCGCCGACAGCAACCGCGTCTACGCGCTGGTCGAGAACGAGAACGGCGGATTGTTCTCCTCGGATGATGCCGGCGCGACCTGGAAGCTGGTCAACGGCAACCGCGCCATCCGTCAGCGCGCCTTCTACTACACCCATGTCTTCGGCGATCCCAACAACAAGGACATCGTCTACATGCAGAACACGTCGCTGTTCCGATCGACCGACGGCGGCAAGACGACCGTGCAGGTCGGCCAGAACACGCACGGTGATCACCACGACCTCTGGATCGATCCGGACAACTCGAACCACGTCATCGACGGCAACGACGGCGGTGGCGCCGTCACCTTCGACATCGCGTCGCGCGTGCCGAACTGGAGCGCCCAGGACTTCCCCACCGCGCAGTGGTACCACGTCAGCACCACCGCGCACCTGCCGTTCCACGTCTGCGGATCGCAGCAGGACAACAGCACGCTCTGCGTGCCCAGCAACTCCAACGCCCCCGGTGCCGGCTTTGGCGGCACGCCGCCGGTGGCGCCGTACCAGGCCGGCGGCGGCGAGCCGGGTTACCTGGCGCCGCACCCGACGGATCCCGATGTGTTTTTTGGCGGCACCAACAACGGCTCGTTCCTGACGCGCCTCAACCGCCGCACCGGCGACTTCAAGGAGGTCGGAGCTTACCCCCGCTTCTTCTCGGGCGAGCCGTCCAAGGACGTGGTCGAACGTTGGCAGTGGACCTACCCGATCATCTTTTCGTACGTGAACCCCAACGTGCTCTACACGAGCTCGCAGCGCGTGTGGAAGACCACCAACGGCGGCGACACCTGGACGGCGATCAGCGGTGACCTGAGCCGCCACGATCCCAAGACCATGCAGGACTCCGGCGGCCCGATCACGCACGACATGAACAGCCCGGAAATCTACGGCACCGTGTTCTCGCTGGCGCCCGGCAAGAAGGACGGCAACCTGCTGTGGGCCGGATCGGACGATGGCCTGGTGCACGTCACGCGTGACGAGGGCAAGACCTGGACCAACGTGACGCCGGCCGCGATGCCGGACTTCGGCCGCGTCAGCCAGCTCGATGGCTCGTCGTTCGACAATGCCACCGCGTATATGGCGGTCAAGAAGATGCTGCTCGGTGATCGCTCGCCCTACATCTTCAAGACCACCGATTACGGCAAGACCTGGACGAAGATCGTCGACGGCATCCCGGCCGACGACTACGTCCACACCGTCCGCGAAGACACTGTGCGGCGTGGGCTGCTCTATGCCGGCACCCAGCACGGCGTCTACATCTCGTTTGACGACGGCGCAAAATGGATGAAGTTCGCCAACGGTCTGCCCGACGTGCCGGTCACCGACCTGGTCGTGGAAGACAACGCGCTGGCGATCGGCACGCACGGCCGCAGCTTTTACGTGATGGACGACATCGCGGCGTTGCGCCAGTTCGGGCAGGTGCCGTTGACCGATGTGGCGGTCTTCAAGCCCGCCAACTCGACTCGCGGCCTCGACCGCCCGATCATCACCTACTACCTGAAGTCGCAGCCAAAGCAGCTCACCATTGATTTCCTCGACGCCAAGGGTCAGGTGGTGCGCTCAGTGACGGGGGCTCCACCACGCGGCGGCGCTGCGGGCGGTGGCGATGAGGACGGGCCTCGCGGTCCGCAGGGCGCCCCGATGGCTGCCGGCGTGAATCGCTACACCTGGGATCTGAACTCGACCGGCGTCGTGACCTTCCCGGGCATGATCTTGTGGGGCGCGACGCAGGCCGGTCCGGCCGTTCTGCCGGGCAACTACCAGGTGAGGCTGACGGCCGACGGCGTGACGCAGACACAACCGTTCCAGGTCTTGAAGCACCCGCTCCGCCAGGTCAGCGACGCGGACCTCCAGTTCCAGTGGAACCTGGCAAGCCGGATCCGCGACAAGGTGAACGAGGCCAACCTCGCGGTGATTCGCATTCGCCGGATCAAGACCGACATTGCGGATCGGATCAAGGATGCGCCCGCCGAAGTGCGCTCGGCCGGCGAACAACTCACGCTCGCACTTACGGCCGTTGAGCAGGACATCTACCAGGTGAAGAATCAGAGCGGGCAGGATCCGCTGAACTTCCCGATCAGGACCAACAACCGCCTGGCGTCGCTGCTGCGGGTGGCCGTGTCAGGGGAAGGCCGGCCGACCGGCAACGTCGAGCCGATCTTCAATGACTTGATCGCGGAGTTGAAGGCGGAAACCGATCGCCTGGAGAAGACGATCTCGAGTCAGTTGCCGCCGCTCAACAACATGCTGCAGCGCATCAAGAAGACGGCGGTCGACGGAAAGTAGAAAGAGTGGGAGGCGGGTCGTCGACCCGCCTCCTGCTGCGCCGGTTTAGGCCGGGCGGAGATTCTCGGCGCGCGGACCCTTCGGTCCCTGGCCACGCTCGAAGGTGACCTTCTGGCCTTCGCGGAGTTCGTCGAAACGCGCTCCCGAGACCGCCGAGTTGTGGAAGAAGTATTCTTGGCCGTCGTCTGCCGCGACGAAGCCAAAACCCTTGTCACTGACGATTCGCTTGATGGTGCCTGAAGTTGGTGCTGCCACGTGAGCCTGCCGATCGATAGAGAGAAACGAAACCCCGCGCACTGCGCACGGGGGCACACCAAGGTAACCCGAACCGGGGCTTTTAGATAGGGGCTTGCGCCGAAATGTGCAGGCGTGTCCCCAGGTACATCCAACGGGGTGGATTGCCCGTAGTTTGGTCTAGAAGCGGAACAGCCTGGTAAATTTCACGACGAACGCGCGGTTACGAAGCGACAGCCGATCGCGGGGATCCAACGGATTGGTATTGTGCTCGTCGGTCCAGACCACGAAGAACTCGCTGCCCGGACGATATTCCCACCGAAACCGCGCGTTGCTGCTGAAGGTGTGATCGGCCGAGCTGTATTGCAGCAGTGCACCGGCAAACATCCGCGGCGAGAACGCGAAATCAGATCGCAAGCCAACCTGCTTGGTCGTAAACGCGCCGCTTGGGATGTCGATATGATTGATCGAGACGCGCGGTTCCACGGACAGCTGTTTCGTGAACGAGTATCGTCCCTGCGAAAACGTCAGTGAACGGATCGTCCCGTTGTAGTACTGACCGATGTTCACGCCGACATTGCCGGAGAAGCGGCGCTGCTGCCCCATGCTGTAGCGCACGGACATGTCGTTGTAGTGATACCCGCCGGCGGGAATGGGGTGGCCCGTCAACGGAGAAAACGGCGCCAGCAGGAGATCGTAATTGAGATTCCCCTCCATGCTGAAGAAGTCGCTGTTGCTGAATTCCGTATTGAAGCGGGCTGTGACCTGCGTCGACTCCACATCGCCCGCGCCGTTCTCGTAATACTCGCCGCTGATGCTCGTGGTGATCTTGCGAACGCGGGTCGAGTTCCTCGGACGGGGACTGAACCTTGCCGACGCCACCGTCTTGGTGAAATCGGTTCGCCGCATGAAGCCCACCTCCGGATTGAACGCCTTCCCCACTTTCAGGTGTTCGGCACTCAGCCCGTAACGATCCGGCTCCCACGACGTCCGCATCTGGTAACTCTCGTTGTCACCGGTGATGTTCGTGGTCTCGGTGCGCGCATAGTAGCCCCCGACGGCGACGTTCTGATAGAACCCCAACGCCGCATCCACGCCAAACGCCTGGTTGTCGCCTGGGAGGTTCGAACTCAGGCGATTGCGATTGGTGAAGATGGCGCCAACGGTGCTGCGACGAAGGATGTCGCGCTTGACTCGGACGACGGTGAAATTGGTTGCGGGACTGGCGGACTGCGCCGCGTCGCCAGCCTGGATGTTCATGATGCCGACACCAAAGGCGCCGATCTTGCCCGTCAGACGGCCGCCGACGTCGATCGGCACGACGCGGCCGTTGTTCAAGCCAATGCGTCGGGTGTAGAACAACGACGGTGTGTCGCCGCCACCGCCGCCGCCAAAGTCGCCACCGCCACCGCCGAATCCGCCGCCGCCACCGCCGCCGCGGCCAAAGTCGAAGAGCCCACGGCCCTCGAGAAAGAACTCGCGCTTTTCCGGGAAGAACAGGTTGAAGCGCGTCAGGTTGACCTGCTGCTCGTCAATCTCCACCTGCGCAAAATCGGTATTCACCGTCAGGTCGGCCGTGAGGTTGGCGGTCACACCGTACTTGATGTCGGTGCCGATCTCGCCATCACGTCGATTCGACGTGGGCGGGCTGGCCAATCGATCGGTCGACATCTTGCCAAGCGTGTAGGGCTTCAGTTCAAGGTTCTTGCCGGCCTGCGGCAGATCCAGGCCGACCAGAGTGCCAAACATCGACACGCGGTTGAGCGCCTGCGGACCTGCCATGTTGCGGGGAATCGGCGTCCAGTACGCCCATTCGTTCTTCCGCCGCACTGCGCGCCGGAACTGCAGCCCCCACGTCTGATCGCTACCCGACTTGTAGCGCAGCGACTTGAAGGGAAACTGCATCTCCAGTGTCCAGCCGCCGTCGAAGCGACCCGACTTCACGTTCCACACCGGATTCCAGTCGGTGTTCGGCTGCCCCTCGTCGATTACCGAATAGTCCGCGAAGCCACCCAACGGATTGGCGTAGAACATGTAGCCGCTGCGGCGGTCGTAGAAGGTATCGAAGCCGACGCCGAACTGGTCCTGCTGGCGCATCTGATTGGTGTCCCGCCGCAGCTCGTTGGCGATCCACTTGTCCGGCGGCGCCGAGTCGTACAGCTTCGCCGCCACGTAGATGTTGTCCTCGTCGAACAGCACCCAGATCTCTGTCTTTTCCGTGGGCTCCACGTTGTAGCGCGGCGCGACTTGCACCATCCCGCCGAAACCGGCGTATTGCGCGTAGACATCGTCATCGAGCCGGCCGTCGAACTGCAGAGGCGCCCGCAGCTTGACGGCACGCACCGTCGACTTGCCGTTGCTGGTGTCGCGCGTCATCACGTTGGGCGTATCCGACGGCGCGGGGCCGTCGATCACCACCGCCGTGGAGACAGCTCCCGCCCGGGCTTCTGATTCAGAAGCCTGGGCGAACGCTGAGATGGTTGAAAGCAGGAAGAAGAGGGCGACTAGCAGGAAATGCACTTATGGTTATTCTTTGCTCCGAGCTTTTCGAGAAGGGCGATGGTCTCGGGAAACGGTTGAATGCGCTGAACGGGCCCGTTGGCCATATCTACCGTCGTTCTCCCTTCACGATCGACGGCCTTTACGTTGGCGCCCTTCGACACCAGGTAGAGGATCATTTCATTGTCGCCGCGCGCTGCGGCGTGATGCAGCGCGGTGTTGCCTTCATGATCGGCAGCGTTGACGTCCGCCCCGAGTTCCTCGACCAGGAACTTCACCGCCGCCAGCATGCCCGTTGGGGCGAAGCGGTGCGAGTTGGCGCCAAAGCCTTCCCCGTAGCCGACGCCGGCAGCGGCGTGCAGCGGCGTCACGGATGGACCGCCCACCGGAATTGGCGGCAGGCCAGACTGGTCGACGACTTCGCGAGTCTCGGTCATGTCGCCGAAGCGGGCGCGGCCCGCGGGCTTCATGGTCGGCACGTTCGGATCCGCGCCGGACGCGACCAGCAGCTTCATTGCCGCAATGTCGCTGGCGTAGGCGGCGCGCCAGAACACGCTGGCACCGATCTCGTCCACGCCAGACAGATCGAAGCTGTAACCCGAATACCAGACCTTCATCCTGGTTCGGGCATTGACGTCCGCGCCTTTGTCGATCAGCGCCTTCATCAGCTCCAGGTAGCTCAGCTTCTGCTGCTTGTGCGCCTGCGGCTGCGGATAGAGCGCCTTGGGCGCCCATTCAACGTTCAGCACGCCATAGAGCGGGCTGACTCCCTGCGCGCTTACGGCGTTCGGATTGGCGCCCTTATCGAGCAGCATCTTGGCAAGATCGAAGTGGCCGTTGATGATCGCCATCAACAGCGGGCTGGTGCGATCACCCGCCGATTCGCCATTCACGTCCGCGCCCGCCGACAGCAGCGCGGTGGCCGATTCGAGATAGCCCTGGCGGGCCGCGTACAGCAGCGGCGTCAAGCCGCCGTGGGCCACGATCAGTTCATTGAGGTTGTAGTTGCGGTCGACGCCCGGCATGGGCCCGCGTCTGCCGCCGGCTTGCGCACCTTGCGCACCGGCAGCCCCCTGCCCGCCGGGCGCACCCGGCACCTGGGGATTGCCACCGAAACCCGCGCCCTCACGCGACAGGTTCGCCAGGTCCGATACCTTGCTGGCGGCCTTCAGGTCGGCGCCCTTCGACGCCAGGTAGGTAATGACCGCGGCGCGATTCGACGCGGCGGCGTACATCAGCGGCGTCTGCAGGCGCACGCCGTCTTTGGCATTGACGTCCGAGCCGGCATCGACCAGCACCTTCACGGCGTCGAGTTCACCCGACGCCGCGGCGACCATCAGCGGCGTGGTCCCATTTGGCGTGCCGGCTTTGACGTCACCACCGGCCTTGATCAACGCCTGGATGATCGCGCCTTGCCCCTGCTGGCTTGCCAGGTAGAGCGGCGTGTAGCTGCCAAGCCGCGTCGTCGCCTTGACGTTCGCCCCGGCCACAATCAGCATCTGCGCCAGGTCGACATCGCCGTTCATCGCCGCCCAGTGCAGCGCGGTCATGCCGTCACCCTGGGCCGCATTCACGTCGGCGGCGTTCTTGAGCAGCGCCTTGACCGCGTCTCGATCGCCGCGCGCGGCGGCGTCCGCCACGAGCGACTCGGCGGCGCCGAGCGTCACGGACATCACTGCCAAGAGAAGACCCATCGTCAGTCTGCGCATCATGTGCTACCTATCGCCTGGAACAATCCGGCTGAAGCCGGATGCTCCAAGATTTCTCACGACCATCCGGCCAAGCCGGCGTCTCACTTATCTCTCGCGGCGTCCGCCTTCAGGCGGACTGTGCCCGCTTATTCAGCGGCGGCTGTCGCCGCCGGAACCGTGTTCAGGTCGAAGGCGGACGTGCTGTCGCCAAACGCCTTAAAGTCGTTCATGCCGAGCAGGTGCGTGATCGACAACATCACGTTGGCCATCGGCGTGCCGTCGGCGGCGCGCAGGTGCAAGCCGCCCTTCAGCGCGCCACCGGCGTGACCGGCGAGGAACAGCGGGCAACGCTTGTGATTGTGCACGTTCGAGTTGCCCATCGGCGACCCGTAGATCATCAAGGTGTTGTCAAGCAGCGTCGCATCGCCGTCCTTGGTGTTCTTCAGCTTGTTCAGGAAGTAGGGAATCATCCCGACGTGGTACTTGTTGATCTTCGCAAAGTCGGTGATGCGATCGTCGCGATCCTGGTGGTGCGACGCCGAATGGAACGCGGCCTTGTAGCCGCTGTCGGCATAGACGCGGTTCGACGCGTCGCGTCCGAGCTTAAAGGCAAACACGCGCGTGGTGTCCGAGGCAAACGCCAGCGCCTGCAGGTCGAACATCAGCTTGACGTGCTCTTCGAACGAGTCCGGCACGCCCACCGGGGCGCCCGGCAGCTCGCGCGGCTCGCCCTTGCTGTTGGCCGCCTCGACCTGTTGAATGCGGCGTTCGATCTCGCGCACGTCATCGAGGTAGTCCGCCAGGCGCGCGCGATCGGAGGCGCCGAGGTTCTTGTTCAACCGCGCCACCGCGCCGTTGAGCCAATCCAGGATGCTCTTGTCTTCCGCGCGGCGCTCCGAACGTTCGGCCGGGGTCGCGCCCACGCCAAACAGCGCGTCAAACACGGTGCGCGGGTCGCGGATCATCGGCAGCGGCTGATCCGGCGCCGACCAGCTGATCGAATCCGTGTAGGTGCAGGAGTAGCCGTAGGAACATCCGCCCGCCTGGTCGACGTTCTCGATGCACAGCTGCATGGAGGGAATCGCCGTGTCCTGGCCGGCGCGCTGCGCGTAGTACTGGTCGAGCGAGGTGCCGACGTAGACGTCGGAGCCCTGCGTCTGCTTCGGGTGCATCTGGGTCAGAAACACCGCGCTGGAGCGGAAGTGGTCGCCGCCGATCTCCGGCGCCGTGAACGCTTCGGCGTTGCGGACGTCGGTGTTGCTGATGATGGTGATGTGATCGCGATAGGCCTCGAGCGGCAGCAGGCTGCTTGGCGTCAGGTCGAAGTCCTTGCCGACCGCGGCGGGCGCCCACATGTTCTTCTTGATGCCAAAGGCGGTGCTGCCGGCCGAGCCGTGCACCATCTCGATGGCGGCAAGCCGCACCTTGCCACGCGCGGCCTGGGCCGACGCGCGGGCCGGAACCATGGCTTCGAGGAATGGCAACGCCATGGTGACTGCACCACCCTTGAGGACGGTACGGCGCGACAACTGCTTCTGCGTCAGATACATGTGTGCTCCCTACAGGCGAACCCGAGGCCGCCTCTACAAACCCTCTGGCAGCCGCGCCCGTGACGCGGCTCTGCTCTAGTGCTTAGTGCCGCGGCGCGACGTCGGTCGCGCGGCGTTCGTTCTTGCCCGAATCAGCCATCCCCATCTTAAAGGCTGCGCTGTTCACCACACCCATGACAAACGCCGATAGCTTGTTGTCCTTTTTCGACGCGTCACGGACGATGGCACGGATCGCCGGCATGTCGCTGAACTCGATGCGACGGCCGGTGGCATAGGTCATCAGGCTTTCGGTAAACCCGGTCAGGAACATGTCCTGGTGCTTCAGCAGCGCGGCGCGCAGGCCAGCCGGGCCTTCCATGCGGGTGCCGTCATACAGGTCACCGTTGACGTCGACCGGCACTTCGTTGTCCTTGATGCGCCAGGCTCCGGTGACGTCGAAGTTCTCGAGCGCCAGGCCCAGCGGGTCGATCACGCGATGGCACGAGGTGCACGACGGATTCTTGCGGTGCTCTTCCATGCGCTCGCGCGTCGAGAGCATCTTGCCGCCTTCGTTGGCCTTCACCGAATCGTCGAGGGCCGGCACATTGGGCGGGGGCGGCGGCGGTGGCGACGCCAGCAGCACCTCCATCACCCACTTGCCACGCTGCACCGGCGAGGTGCGGTCGGCGACCGAGGTGAGCGTCAGGATGCTGCCCTGGCCCAACAGGCCGCGGCGGTACGGCGGCAAGGTCACGCGCTGGAACGCGCTGCCGGTCACGTTCGGGATGTTGTAGTGAATCGCGAGCCGCTCGTTGACGAACGAGTAATCGGCGTTGATCAGGTCCAGCAGGCTGCGATCCTCGCGGACGATCGATTCGAAGAAGAGTTCGGTCTCCTTCTTCATCGACTTGGCGAGCGTCTCGTCGTACTGCGGATAGAGCAGGTAGTCCGGGAAGATCTTGTCGAGGTCCTGCAGGCGCAGCCACTGGGAGCCAAAGCGCGTCGACAGCGCCGAGGCGCGGCGATCGGCCAGCATGCGGCGCACCTGCTTCTCGAGGCCGGCGGGCGTGCGCAGCGAGCCAAGGCTGGCCGCCTTGACCAGGTCGGCGTCGGGTACGGTGCCCCACAGGAAAAACGACAGGCGCGACGCCAGGTCCT